>NZ_JBHYXN010000063.1:0-35809 GCF_042752335.1 Streptomyces sp. NPDC059355
GGGCCCGTCCCTGGACATGAACCTCCCGGCCATTCCTTCGGGGGTTTCCCGGCAGTCTGTTGTCTTTCCGGGGCGGGGCGGTCGGTCAAGGGTGGCCGAAGGCCATCGCGGAGCGACGCGACCGCAGGGAGCGCCCTTGACGGACCGACCCGCCCCGGAAGGACAGTGGACTGACGGGAAACCCCCGGACACACCACCGACCCCGAGCACACAAGTCCCGCCCGCCCCCCGAAGCCCCCGCCCGACCCACCCGACCCCGAGTGCGGCACCCCCTACCCCGCCTGCAGCGCCAGCGTCGGTGACAGCCGGGCCGCGCGGACCGCCGGGTAGAGGCCGGCCAGGGTGCCTATCGCCAGGGTCGAGGCGAAGCCGCCCGTCACCGCCCAGAGGGGGACCACCCAGGGGAGGTCGCCCGCGTGGGCGTAGGCCGCCGTCGCCGCCGCGCCGAGGGCGATGCCGGCCAAGCCGCCGAGGCCCGACAGGAGCAGGGACTCCGTCACGAACTGGATGCGGACCTGGCCCTTGGTCGCGCCCAGCGAACGGCGCAGGCCGATCTCGTGCCGACGCTCCAGGACCGAGATGATCATGGTGTTCGCCACCCCGACCCCGCCACCAGCAGGGCGATCCCGCCCAGGCCGAGCAGGAGCGTGCTGAACGCGCCCTCCGTCGCCGCCTTCGCCTGCAGCGCCGCCGACGGGTCCGTCACCGACACCGTGCTCGGCGACTGCGGGTTGGCCGTCGGGGCGATCAGGCCGCGGACCGCTGCGACGCGGTCGTCCGCGGAGCGCTCGTAGATCGACGTCGGGTGGCCGTCGAAGCCGAGCAGCTGCTCCGCCGCCTCCCACCCGATCAGCGCCGAGCGCTCGATCTCCGGGGCCAGTGGGATCGGCTCCAGGATGCCGATGACCGTGAAGTACCGGCCGCCGATGAACACCTGCTGCCCCGGCTCCGTGATGCCCAGCCGCTCCGCCGAGACGTTCCCGAGCACCACCGACGGGTAGCGTCCGGTGGCTCCGTTCAGCCAGGTGCCCTTCTGCATCCGCGCGCGCAGGACCTCCAGCAGGTCGTCCTTCGCCGCCTTCAGGCCGATGCCGCCCGTCTCCTCCTTCGGGATGTTCTCCGAGCGTCGTACGGACTGCGCGACATCACCCGTCGTACCCACCGACTCGACCCCCTCGATACGGGAGATCATGCCCGGGGCCTCCTTCGGCAGCTTGGTGTCCTGTCCCGAGAACATCGACTGGCCCGGCGTCGCCACCAGCATGTTCGTACCCAGCTTGTCGAGCTCCCGCAGCAGTTTGGCCTGGCTGGACGAGGACACCCCGACGACCGCGATCATCGTCGCGATGCCGATCGCGATGCCGAGCGCGGACAGGAACACCCGCATCGGGCGCGAGCGCAGCCCCGCCGAGCCGACGTGCAGGACGTCACGGGGGCCGAGCCGGGCCGGGGTCAGCCTTCGCGAGGCCCTCACCGCTGCGCCACCCCCGCCGTGCTCCGTACGTCGTTCCACACGTCCGCCACGATCTCCCCGTCCCGGATCCGCACCTGCCGCGGCAGGCTCGCCGCGATCTCGTGGTCGTGGGTGATCACGGCGATGGTGGCCCCGTCCGCGTTCAGTTCGTGCAGCAGCTCCATCACCGACCGCCCCGACGCCGAGTCCAGCGCGCCCGTCGGCTCGTCGGCCAGCAGCAGGTCCGGTTCCCCCGCCACCGCCCGGGCGATCGCCACGCGCTGCTTCTGCCCGCCCGACAGCTCGTGCGGCCGGTGCTCCATCCGGTCCCCGAGCCCCACCCGCCCCAGCGCCCGCTCCGCCCGCCGGCCGCGCTCGGCCCGCGAGAGGCCGGAGTACAGCAGCCCCTCGGCGACGTTCGCCCGCGCGCTGATGCCCGGTACGAGGTGGAAGGACTGGAAGACGAACCCGACATGGCGCGAGCGCAGCGCCGACAGGGCGCGGTCGGACAGGGTCGCGATGTCGTGCCCGGCGATGGCGACCGCGTCGGCGCTCGGGCGGTCGAGGGTGCCGACGATGTGCAGCAGGGTGGACTTCCCGGAGCCGGACGGGCCGACGATGGCGAGGAGTTCGCCGCCCAGGACGGTGAGGTCCACCCCGCGAAGGGCCTGGACCCCGCCGGGGTACTCCTTGGTGACGCCCGCGAGCTCCACGACGGCGCGCGCGTGCCTGTTCTCTGCCGTACTCACTGTCGCCGCCGTCATTGCTTGGGGATCCCCACCTGCATGCCCTCCTTGAGGGCGTCCCCCTTGACCTCGACGCGGCCCTGGCCGAACATGCCGAGCTCCACGGGTACGTCGCGGACCGCGCCGCCCTCGACCACCTGCACGCCGAAGCCCCCGCCCGACAGCGCGAGGAGTGCGTTGACCGGTACGGAGAGCACGCCCTTGCGGGTCTCGCCGGTGAGCCGGACCGACACCGGGGACTGGTCGGGGCCCTCGATCCCGGAGGCGTCGTCCAGGGACACGCTCACCTCGACCTTCGGTTTCCCGCCTCCGCCTCCGCCTCCGCCTCCCCCTCCGCCCCCGCCGCCGGGGCCGCCGCCGTTCGGGTCGTCCGGGTTCGCCGTGCTGCCCACCGAGTCGATCTTCCCGGTGGCCGTGCCGCCGCCCGGCAGCTGCACGGTCACCTTGTCGCCGGTCTTCGCCGCGCCCGCCTTGGCCACGTCCAGCTGGAAGCGGACCATCCGCTCGGTCCCGGTCAGGGTCATCACCGGCTTGCCGGGCGCCGGCTCGTCGCCGACCGCCGTGTCGTTCTTCTGCACCCGCTGCGGCCCGGCCGCGAACGCGATGTCCTCCTTGCCGACCTCGCCCGTCTCCGCCGCCTTGTGCGCCTTCTGCCAGCGCTTGACCGCCGTCGCCGTACCCGCGGTGAAGGTGCCGTCCTCCGGGTCGAGCCCGGTCCCGTACCCGAGGGCCTGCAGGTTCCGCTTGAGCTGCTTGACGTCCTCGCCCTTGTCCCCGGTCTTCATCTGCCGGTACACGGGTGTGCTCCCGTACATGAGCCGCACCGGTTTGCCGTTGACCTCGTACAGCCTCCCGTCCCGCTCGATCGCCGTGCCCGCGCCCGCCGCCCAGGTGAGCACCCCGGGGCCGCCCGCGGCCAGCTTGCGCTCCTGCGCGTAGCCGAGCGTGCCCTCGACCGTGAGGCCCGAGCCGAGGTCCCCGCGGGTGACCGGGGCCGTCGCCTGCGGCATCCCGTCCGCGCGCCGGTCCTTGGCGCCGTCGGAGTCCGACCGGGGCTGGGCGGCCGTCACCGCGTACCCGCCGCCCGAGACGGCGAGTACGACGGCCAGCGAGCCCAGCAGCCACTTGCCGCGCCGCCTCACGCGGTGTCGCACTTCTTCTGGGCTTCCTGGAAGGCCTGCTCCTGGCCATCGGGGATCTTGGTCGCGCTCATCGCGCCCCCGTTGAACTCGGGGTCGGGGATGTTCACGCCGTTGTCCCGCATGCACTTGGCCCACTTCAGGGCCTTGTCCTTGTCCTCCTGCGAGATCCGGCCCGACCCGGGGGCCTGCAGCCCGCACGCGTCGAAGGCCTTCTTCACCGCCTCCGGGTCCTCGCTGCCCGAGCCCAGCGTCATCCCGCGCGGGTCCTGCCCGGGCTCCGGGTCCGGCGCGTCCATGCCGTGCTCGCGCAGGCACTTGCGCGTCTTGAGCGCCTTGTCGGCGTCGGCGCCACTGGCCGCGCCGCCACCTCCGCCCGACGCGTTCGTGGACGCGCCGTCCTTCCCGCCCTTGCCGTCCTTGCCGTCCTTCGCGTCCGAACCGACACCGCCCGTGCACGCGGTCACGAAGAGGGTCAGGCCGGTGAGCGCCGCGGCCGTGGTCATGGTCATGGATCGATTCATGCGCCAGACCCTGCACCCGGGGCGGGTTTCGCTTCTCTCTCCGATCTTGCTTACGACGAGGAAATACGAGATTCCGGTAAAGAGGGCGGCATGCGAGTTCTGGTGGTGGAGGACGAGGAATTCCTCCGGGAGATGATCGCCGACGGGCTGCGCCGCGACGCGCTGGCCGTCGACGAGGCGGGCGACGGCCCGGAGGCCCTGCGGCGCCTGCGCCTCGGCGAGTACGACGTCCTCGTCCTCGACCGCGACCTGCCCGGGCTGCACGGGGACGAGGTCTGCCGCCAGGTGGTGCGCGAGCGGCTGCTGACCCGCGTCCTGATGCTGACCGCCTCCGGGACCGTACGGGACCGGGTCGAGGGGCTCGGCCTCGGCGCCGACGACTACCTCACCAAGCCGTTCGCGTACGACGAGCTCCTCGCCCGCGTCCTGGCGCTGGGCCGGCGCACCCGGCCCGCCCTGCCGCCGGTGCTGGAGCGGTGCGGGATCGCCGTGGACACCGCGCGGCGGAGCGCGAGCCGCGACGGGCACCGGCTGGCGCTGTCGCGCAAGGAGTTCGCGGTGCTGGAGGCGCTGCTGCGGGCGGAGGGGGCGGTGCTCGGCAACGACGACCTGATCGAGCAGGTGTGGGAGGAGGACACCTCGTACAGCACCAATGCCGTACGGGTGACCCTCAGCAAGCTGCGGGCCAAGCTGGGGGAGCCGCAGCTGATCGAGACGGTGCCGGGGGCGGGCTACCGGATCGCGGGTCCGGGTGCCGGTCCGATCAGCGATCCGATCCGATCACCGATCCGCGATGAGAGCAGTGCTCCATTCCGAGCGCGCCCGTCTCACCGCGCTCTACGGCTCCCTGCTCGTCCTGGCCGGCGGCGGCCTGATCGCCCTGATCAACATCCTGCTGCGCGGTGGCCTCTACACCCGCATCAGCGGGGCCGTCACCACCGCCGTCCCCGGCACCGCCTTCGAACGCGCCGCCGTCGAAGGCCAACCCCTCAAGGCGGTCCCCGCCCAGCGGCTCCCGCCCGGCGCCGCCACGCCCACCCAGGAGCAGCTCCGGACGTGGGCCGCCACCCGCAACCTCTCCATCGCCGTGGAGAGCGCCACCCTCCACGAGCTGCTGGTCGTCTCGCTCATCGCCCTCGCCGTGTTCGCCGTACCGTCGATCTGGCTGGCCTGGTGGATGGCGGGCCGCGTGCTGAGGCCCGTCGGCGTCATCACCGAGACGGCCCGCCGCCTTTCGGGGGAGAACCTGCACGAGCGGATCGGCCTCAAGGCCCCGCCCGGCGAACTCAAGCGGCTGGCCGACACCTTCGACGGCATGCTCGACCGGATGGAGAGCCTGGTCGGGGCGCAGCGCCGGTTCGCCGCCAACGCCGCCCACGAGCTGCGCACCCCGCTGGCCGTGCAGCGGGCGGCCGCCGAGATCGGGCTGGCCGGGGACCCGCCGCCGGAGAAGGTGGCCCGGATCCGGTCCAAGCTGATCGGCGTCGCCGAGTCCAGCGAGCACCTCGTCGAGTCGCTGCTGCTGCTCGCGGTGTCGGAGGAGGGCCTGGAGACCACCGCCGCGGTGGACCTCGTGGCCCTCACGGAGACGGAGCTGGCGGAGACGGAAGCGGCCGGGGCCGAGGGCGGCTCGGCCGGGGGCGCCGGGCCGACCCTCGTACACGGCCTTGAGCCGGTGAGCGTGGTCGGCGACCAGGCCCTGTTGGGGCACCTGGTCCGGAACCTGCTGGCCAATGCCGTACGGCACAACCGGCCGGGCGGGCGGATCAGCGTGAAGACCTCCGCCGAAGGGGTCCTGACGGTGTCCAACACGGGCCCGGTGATCGACCCCGCCGACGTGCCGCGGCTGCTGGAGCCGTTCCGGCGGCGCGCCGAGCGGCAGCACACCGCGGGGGAGGGCGCCGGGCTGGGGCTCTCGATCGTCGCCTCGATCGCGCGGGCGCACGGCGCGAAACTGGTGGTGCGGGCCAATCGGGGACCGGGCGGCGGTTTGACGGTCCGGGTGCGCCTTCCGGTCACACCTGCGCCGCACCGGACGGCGTCGCCTCAGGAATCCTGATGATCGCGTGTGTACCGTCGGAGGCATGAGCAAGCACCCCCGAGCCGGCTCCCGCAGTCCCCGTACGTTCCTCACATCCCTCACGTCCCTCACCTCCCGCAGCCTCCGTTCGCCGCGGCGGCTGGCCGTCGCCGCCGCCGTGGGCCTGCTGGCCTGCGGGGCCGGCTGGGTGTACGCGGTCCAGGAGGACGACCCCGTCACCAGCGCCTCGGCCCGTACCGGGGACCGCCCGGGGGACGCGGCCCGCAGGCCGTCCTCGGGCGCCACCTCCGACTCCGCCCCGGCCGGCGGCGCCACGCACGCCACCCGCGGGGCCCGCGGCGCGCCGGGTGCGCCGGGCGCACCCGCAGCCTCGGGAGCAGCCGGCGCGCCGGGAGCGCCCGGAGCGCCCGCGGCCCCCGATTCCTCCGACGGCCTGTCCGAAGTCAGCGACGAGACCCGGGCCCGGATCCCGGCCGACACCCGCCAGCTCCTCCTCGTCTCCGGCAAGGCGAGGGACTCCTCGGAGTCCACGGCGACCCTCTACACCCGGCCGAAGGCCGGCGCCGGCTGGGTCCGCAGCAGCGAGAGCTGGCCCGCGCACAACGGCGCCAGCGGCTGGAACTCCGGCGAACGCGAGGACGGGGATCTCACCACCCCCGTGGGCGTGTTCGCCCTGCGGGACGCCGGCGGCCTGCTGGAGAAGCCGCCGGGCACGAAGTTCCCGTACGACCACAACCGGCTCTTCGTCCCCACCGGCCGGGGCGTGAACGGCGAGTCCCTCGCGGGAGCCTTCGAGTACGTCATCGCGATCGACTACAACCGCCGGACGGGGCTCTCCCCGCTGGACCTGGTCAAGCCGGAGGGCGAGGACAAGGGCGGCGGCATCTGGCTCCACGTCGACCACAACGGCCCCTCGCAGGGCTGCATCGGCATCTCGAAGGAAGCCATGAAGAAGCTCCTGACCACCCTGGACCCGGCGGCGAAGCCGGTCGTCGTGATGGGCCCGGCGGGCTTCTGACCGCAAGGCCGTGTCTTTCGGATCAGACCGTCAGACCGGCCGGCTCCGGACCGGCCGGCTCCGGACCGGCCGGCTCCGGACCGGCCGGCACGGCGGCAACCCGCCGCCCCCGCACCAGCAGCCCGATGTACGCCAGGTCGAAGACACTGCACAGCACACCGAGCCCGAGGATGAACGGCGAGTCCTCGACGACCCCGAAGAGCAGCGTCGGGGCGAGGGTCCCGAGCCACTTCGCGACGGCGATGACGAGGGACTGCCCGCGCGGCCCGCGCCGGTCGGCGTAGAGGGCGATGAACAGCCCGGACATCAGCAGGTTCTGCAGGAACGCCGCGTACCGGGTCGCGTCGTGCGACCCGAAGTGCGCGAGGAAGAGCCACTGCACGGCGAAGCCGCTGCCGAACACGAGCACGCTCCACGCCGTGAAGAGCGGCCGCGTCACGAACCCGGGCAGCTCGGCGCGCCCGAAGCGCAGGTAGGTCCAGATGATGACGACGTCGGCGAGGGCCCACACCACGTTGACCACGCCCTGGGGGGACACTCCGGCGCGGAACTCGCCCACGGCGTAGGTCGCCTCCCACGCGAAGTTCAGCGCGAGCGCGGCCACGGGCATCGCGTACGTCCGGTCCCGCAGTCCGACCCGGATCGCCTCGACGTACACGACGGTCCACGCCACTCCGCTGACCAGCGTCAGAAACAGATCCACGCGCGCACCCTAACCAACCCGCCGTGCCCGCACATCCCCCCGGACTGCTCGCCTCGCCTCGCCACGCGCATGACGCCGGGCGTCGTGGTTACGGGTTGAGGTCGAGGACGCGTACGGGCTCGCCTTCCCAACGCTTCGGCGATGTCGTGGCGACGAGTGCTCCGTCGGGGCGGTCGGGGGTGGGCTGGGCCGCGTACTGGCTGTGGGCTGCTGCCCAGGTCTCCTGGCGTGCGACGGCCAGGGCGGCCGACAGGTCGAGGTCGAGGATGGTGATGCCGGGCAGGGCGGCGAGGTGCTCCGCCGTGCCCGGCCGTGCCCGGTCGGCCTCGACCAGCGCGCAGGAGGGGGCGTACAGGAACCAGCCCGACTCGGCGTGCGCGCGGTGGATGAGGCGGGACGCCAGCACGTTGCCCTGGCCCGCCGCCACCATCGCCGTCTCGTCCAGCACGATGTGCACTTCCGTCACCGACTCCTCGCTTCGGCCAGGCGCCGGTCCAGCTCGCTGTCCAGATCCCGCTGCTCGGCGGCCGTGGGGGCATAGCCGTTCCATGCCTGCAGCGCGGCGCGGGCCTGCTCGGCGCGCTCCGCCCGCTCGGCCGGGGTCAGCAGGGTTTCGGCGAGGCGGGCCAGGTAGGCGCGCAGCGACAACCCCTCGGCGGCGGCTATGGCGGCGAGTCTGTCTTTGGCTTCCTCGGGGATACGGATGTTCGCGTCGGACATGGTCGTACTCCTTCCCGTCCTTCGAAGATACGGGTACGTACCCGTACCCGCAATCCCGACGGGCATCGAGCTCCGCCGTACCCCTTGCCTGACGATCCGTCAGCTACGACGATGGCCCACGGCGCCGGCGGGATGCGGGTCGGCGGCCGGGCCCGGTCGGCGGGCCGCGGCGGAAGACGAAGCGGAGGCGGCATGGCGCGCGTGTTTGCGGAAGGCCGGCTGGTCTACGGGATGCAGCTCCCGATCCAGTCGCAGAGCACCATCTACGCCGAGCCCTGGGAGGCCGCGGCGACCGCCGCCGACCTCGCCGAGGTGGCGCGGGCCGCCGACCGGGCCGGCTTCGGGTACCTCGCCACCTGCGACCACGTGGCCATCCCGCGCCGCCTCGCCGGCCCCATGAGCACCGTCTGGTACGACCCGGTGGCCACCCTCGCCTTCCTCGCCGGGATCACCGGGCGCGTACGGCTGCTCAGCCACGTCGCGATCCTCGGCCTGCGCCACCCCCTCCTCAGCGCCAAGCAGTACGCCACCGTCGACCACCTCTCCGGCGGCCGGCTCATCCTCGGCGTCGGCGCGGGCCACGTGCAGGAGGAGTTCGAGGCCCTCGGCGCCGACTTCGCCGGCCGCGGGGCCGTCCTCGACGAGACCCTGGACGCGCTGCGCGCGGCCCTCGGCCCCGAGGAGTACCCGGAGTTCGAGGGTGAGCTGTTCTCCTTCAAGGACCTCGGCCAGCTGCCCCGCCCCGCCCAGACCCGCATCCCCGTCTGGGTCGGCGGCTCCTCGCCCGCCGCCGTCCGCCGGGCCGCCGTGCGCGGCGACGGCTGGCTCCCGCAGGGCGACCCGCGCGACAAGCTCCCCGCGCAGATCGCCCGGATCAAGGAGCTCCGCGCGGCGGCCGGGGTCGGTGACCCCATCGAGTTCGGCGCGATCACCGAGGCGCTGTACGTCGGCGAGCCCGGCTGGGACACCGGCCGGCGCACCCTCACGGGCAAGGCGGAGGCGCTCGCCGAGTCCCTGCGCGCGTACAAGGCGCTCGGCGTGGACCAGATCCAGGTCCGCTTCCGCAGCCGCGACCGCGCCGAACTGACCGACCAGATCACCGCGTTCGGGGCCGAGGTCGGCCCCCTTCTCAACGACTGAACACCTCGACGACTGAACACCTCGACGACTGAACACCTCGACGACTGGGAGTACGGGCATGGGCAAGCTGGACGGGCGCGTCGTCGTCATCACGGGCGCGGCGCGCGGCCAGGGCGAGCAGGAGGCCCGGCTCTTCGCCGCCGAGGGCGCCAAGGTGCTCCTCTGCGACGTGCTGGACGAGCAGGGCGCCGCCGTCGCCAAGGAGATAGCCGAGGAGACGGGCGAGGACCGCGCCCGCTACGTACGGCTCGACGTGAGCCGGGAGGAGGACTGGGCCGCCGCCGTCGCCACCGCGAAGGAGGCCTTCGGCCCGGTGGACGGCCTGGTCAACAACGCCGGCATCCTGCGCTTCAACGAGCTGGTCTCGACCCCGCTGGAGGAGTTCGAGCAGCTGATCCGGGTCAACCAGGTCGGCACCTTCCTCGGCATCAAGGCCTTCGCCCCCGAGATCGAGGCGGCCGGCGGCGGCACCATCGTCAACACCTCCTCGTACACCGGCCTGACGGGCATGGCGTACGTGGGCGCGTACGCGGCGACCAAGGCGGCGATCGTCGGCCTGACCCGGGTGGCCGCGCTGGAGCTGGCCGCCAAGGGCATCCGGGTCAACGCGATGTGCCCGGGCGCGGTGGACACTCCGATGGCCAACCCCGGCCTGCTGGACCCGGCGAACATGAGCGACGAGGCGCGGGACGCCATGGCGGAGCTCTACGGGCGGGTCGTGCCGATGGGGCGGGTGGGCCGGGCCGACGAGGTCGCCAGGCTGGCCCTGTTCCTGAGCAGCGAGGACTCCTCGTACATCACCGGCCAGCCGTTCGTCATCGACGGCGGCTGGATGGCGGGCGTCAGCATCATGTGACCTCCGTCCGACGGGCGTCCGACAGTCATCTGATGGAGCGTCAGGTATTGACGCTCCCGCTTCCGCGGTGGAACAGTCGACTCATCGAATCTGACGACACGTCAGAAATCAAAGGACGGTGAACCCCCTTGGAATTCGGGCTCTTCGTGCAGGGATACGTGCCTGAGGCGCGGTCCAAGGTCGACCCCGAGGCAGAGCACAAGGCGCTGATCGAGGAGACCGAGTACGTCATCCAGGCCGACAAGTCCGGCTTCAAGTACGCCTGGGCCTCCGAGCACCACTTCCTGGAGGAGTACTCGCACCTCTCGGCGAACGAGGTCTTCCTCGCCTACCTCGCCCACGCCACCGAGCGCATCCACCTCGGCTCCGGCATCTTCAACCCGCTCGCCCCGGTCAACCACCCCGTCAAGGTGGCGGAGAAGGTCGCGATGCTCGACCACCTCTCCAAGGGCCGCTTCGAGTTCGGCACCGGCCGCGGCGCGGGCAGCCACGAGATCCTCGGGTTCCTGCCCGGCATCACGGACATGAACGCCACCAAGGAGATCTGGGAGGAGACCATCGCCGAGTTCCCCAAGATGTTCCTCCAGGAGGAGTACGAGGGGTTCCAGGGCAAGCACTGGTCGCTGCCGCCGCGCAAGATCTTCCCCAAGCCGTACGGCAAGGCCCACCCGGCCATGTGGTACGCCGCCGGCTCCCCCTCCTCGTACGCGATGGCCGCGAAGAAGGGCCTCGGCGTCCTCGGCTTCAGCGTCCAGAAGGTCTCCGACATGGAGTGGGTGCTGGAGCAGTACAAGACGGCCATCCAGGAGGCCAAGGCCATCGGAGCGTTCGTCAACGACAACGTGATGGTCACCTCCACTGCCATCTGCGCCGAGACGCACGACAAGGCGGTGGAGATCGCCGTCAACGCGAACATGAACCGCTTCCAGTCGCTGGTCTTCCGCTACCACGACACCTTCCCGCGGCCCGAGGCGATCCCGCAGTGGCCCGAGACGCTGCCGGAGTACAACGCGGAGATCATCGAGCTGCTGATCGCCGAGGAGCTGCTGATCTGCGGGGACCCCTCCGAGGTGCTCGCGCAGTGCAAGCGCTGGGAGCAGGCGGGGGCGGACCAGCTGTCGTTCGGCCTGCCGACCGGGGTCTCGTACGAGGACACGATGAACACCGTCAAGCTCATCGGCGAGCACGTGATCCCGAAGATCGACACGGATCCGGTCCACCGCACGACGCGCTTCCGCCAGGCCGTCTGACCGGGCGGGGAGTACGGGGGCGGCGTCTTCCCGGACCGCCGCCCCGCACCGGCCCCGGCCGGAGGTCATGCCGAGGCCGCGGCCGGCCCGGCGGCCCCCGGCCGGGGCACGCGGGCGTCCGGGGCGCAGCATCCGGGCGCAGGCCGTCGGGGACGCAGCCCGTCGGGGACGCAGCCCGTCCGGGACGCAGCCCCGGGACGACGGCCAGCAATACGAACACCGGCAGAGGGGACGTCATGCTCGACCACCTGATCAAGGGAGCCACCGTCGTCGACGGCACCGGCTCCCCCGCCCGCGCGGCGGACGTCGGCCTGCGCGACGGGCGGATCGCCGTCATCGGCGCGCCGGGCACGGTCACGGAGGAGGCCCGGACCACCGAGGACGCCACCGGGCTCGTGCTGTGCCCCGGCTTCGTCGACCCCCACACGCACTACGACGCCCAGCTCTTCTGGGACCCGTACGCGACCCCCTCCATGAACCACGGCGTCACCACCGTCGCCGGCGGCAACTGCGGGTTCACCCTGGCCCCGCTGCACCCGGACCGCCCCGAGGACGCCGACTACACGCGGCGCATGATGAGCAAGGTCGAGGGCATGGCCCTCAAGGCCCTGGAGGAAGGCGTCGACTGGACCTGGTCCGGCTTCGGCCAGTACCTCGACGCCCTGGAGGGCCGGATCGCCGTCAACGCCGGCTTCATGGTCGGCCACTGCGCGCTGCGCCGGCACGCCATGGGGGCCGACGCGGTCGGCGGACAGCCCACCCCCGAGCAGATGCAGCAGATGCTCGACCTCTTCCACGACGCCATGGACGCGGGCGCCTGGGGCCTGTCCACCACCCAGTCCGCCACCCACTCCGACGGCGACGGCGCACCCGTCGCCTCCCGGCACGCCAAGCCCGCCGAGCTCCTCGCGCTGTCGAAGGCCGTCTCCGAACACGAGGGCACCCAGCTCGAAGCGATCGTCGCGGGCTGCCTCGACCAGTTCGCCGACGAGGAGATCGACCTCTTCGTCGAGATGAGCGCCGCCGCAGGCCGCCCCCTGAACTGGAACGTCCTCACCATCGACGCGGCCGTGCCCGAACGGGTCCCGCGCCAGCTCATACCGAGCGAGCGCGCCCGCAAGGCCGGCGGCCGCATCGTCGCGCTGACCATGCCGATCCTCACCCCCATGAACATGTCGCTCGGCACCTTCTGCGCGCTGAACCTGATCCCGGGCTGGGGCGAGATCCTCGGCCTGCCCGTGCCCGAGCGGATCGCGAAGCTGCGCGACGCCGGCGTACGGGCGGAGATGCTGCGCCGCGCCGACAGCAAGGAGGCCGGGGTCTTCCGGCGCCTGGCCAACTTCGGCCGCTACGTCATCGGGGACACGTACAGCAAGGAGAACGAGGGCCTGTCCGGCCGCGTCGTGAACGACATCGCCGCCGAACGCGGCCAGGACCCCTTCCGGTGCCTGGTCGAGATCTGCGCCAACGACGACCTGCGTACGGTGCTCTGGCCCATGCCCACCGACAACGACCCGGCGAGCTGGGCCCTGCGCGCCGAGACCTGGCAGCACGAGGACGTCATGCTCGGCGGCTCCGACGCCGGCGCGCACCTGGACCGCATGTGCGGGGCCCCGTACACGACCCGCTTCCTCGGGGACTGCCTGCGCGGCCGCAAGCTGGTGCCGCTGGAGCAGGCGGTGAAGATGCTCACCGACGACCCGGCGCAGCTGTTCGGGCTGCGCGAGCGCGGCCGGATCGCCGAGGGGTTCCACGCGGACCTGGTGCTGTTCGACCCGGAGCGCATCGAGGCCGGCCCCGCAACGCTCGTCCACGACCTGCCCGGCGACAGCCCGCGGCTGGACGCCCGCGCGATCGGCATCGTGTCCGTACGCGTCAACGGCGTCGAGACCATCCGCGACGACCAGGTCACGGGGGCGATCCCCGGGATCGTGCTCCGCTCGGGCCGCGACACGAGGACGGTGAGCACGCGTTGAGCGAGCCGGTGGAGCAGAAGCTGTACATCGGCGGGGAGTGGGTCGAGCCCGCCGGCGGCCACTACGAGGTCGTCAACCCGGCGGACGAATCGGTGGTGGGGCTCGCGCCCGAGGCCTCACGCGCCCAGGTCGAGGAGGCGGCGCGCGCGGCGGCCGAAGCCTTCGAGACCTGGTCCCGTACGACCCCCGAGGCGCGGGCGGCCGTGCTGGACCGGGCCGCGGACATCATGCAGCGCGAGTACGAGCCGTGGTCGGCCCTGGCCCGGGCCGAGACCGGCGCGCCGACCGGGATCGCGCGCGGGATGCAGGTCGGGGTCGGGGTCGCGCGCTTCAGGCGGTACGCGAAGGGCGCGCTCGAACCGGTCGAGCGAGGACTGCCCCCGCAGGTCACCGAGGCCGGGCCGATGGGGAAGGCGAGCATCCTGGGCGCGCTGGAGGTGCGCCAGCCGGTCGGCGTGGTCACCTGCATCACCTCGTACAACAACCCGTGGGCGAACCCGGCGGGCAAGGTGGCCCCGGCCCTGGCCATGGGCAACACGGTGGTGGTGAAGCCGGCCCCGCAGGATCCGCTGTCGGTGTTCAAGATGGCCGAGGCCCTGCACGAGGCGGGCGCCCCGGCCGGCGTGGTGAACGTGGTCTGCGGTGCGTCGGTCGAGGTCGGCGAGGCCGCGGTGGACTCCCCGTACGTGGACATGGTGTCGTTCACCGGCTCCACGGGCGTCGGGCAGCGCATCGCGGAGGTCTGCGGCCGCTCCATGAAGCGGCAGCTGATGGAGCTCGGCGGCAAGGGCGCGGCGGTCGTCTTCGAGGACGCCGACCTGGACGCGGCGGTGATGGGGATCGGCACCACCTTCTCCTTCTACTCCGGCCAGATCTGCACGGCTCCGACCCGGGTGATCGTGCACCGGTCGGTGTACGAGCGGCTGGTGGAGAAGCTGACCGGCTACCTGGCCTTCATGAAGGTCGGCGACCCGGCGGTGGCGGGCACGGTGGTGGGCCCGGTGATCTCGGCCGCGCACCGGGACCGGGTGGAGTCGTACGTGGAGCTCGGCCGCAAGGAGGGCGCGCGGATCGCGTACGGCGGCGAGCGGCCGGTGGTCGGGGACGGCCGCGGCTTCTACGTGGCGCCGACGCTGCTGGTGGACTGCACGAACGACATGCGGGTGGTCCGGGAGGAGATCTTCGGCCCGGTGGTCGTGGTCGTCCCCTTCGACGGTGGCGAGGAAGAGGCGGTCCGGCTGGCCAACGACAGCGATTTCGGGCTGCTGAGCTACGTGTGGTCCGGGGACGCGGCGCGCGCCTTCCGGGTGGCGCGGCGGCTGCGCGCGGGCGGGGTCGGCGTGAACACGATCGGCCGGAACATGGAGGCTCCGTTCGGCGGCTTCAAGCGCTCGGGTGTCGGCCGGGACGTGGGCTCGTACGCCCTGCACGCGTACAGCGAGATGCAGTCGATCGTCTGGACGGCCTGAGACCCAGGTCACACGGGAAAGTTCAGATCGGCACAAAAGGGGTACTGCTGCGGTTTCCGCATTCCGGAACGCGGTGTCCGCTCCCTGGTGAGCAGGGGGCGGACACGCGCATGAACCTTTCATTGCGGGTTAATGAACCGTCGCAAGGTCTGGATTCGAAGGTGTTCCCGCCGGTAGCCGCTCGGAGTCAATCCGTCCGGATATGGAAAACGCAGCCTCTAACGTCTCGACCCATGACACAGCTGGACGTACGGCCTCGGGTCGGAGACACGGTGAGCGGCGTCGCCGGCGCCGGGGGCGGCGAGGGCGACGTGCGCGGCAAGGGCCTCGGCAAAGGCTCCGTGGGCCTGATGGGCAGCGCCGTCATCGGCATCTCCACCGTCGCCCCCGTCTACTGCCTGACCTCGACCCTCGGCTCCACCGCCGGCGAGGTCGGCGTCCAGATGCCGGCGGTCTTCCTGGCCAGCTTCCTGCCGATGCTCCTCGTCGCCTTCGCGTACCGCGAGCTCAACAAGGCCGTACCGGACTGCGGCACCTCCTTCACCTGGACCGTGAAGGCCTTCGGCCCGCGGATCGGCTGGATGTGCGGCTGGGGCCTGGTGATCGCCACGATCATCGTGCTGTCCAACCTGGCCGGCGTCGCCACCTCGTACTTCTGGCTGCTGGCCGGAGAGATCACCGGCAATCCGTCGATCGCGGCCCTGGACGACAGCAAGCTCGTCCACATCGCCACCTGCCTCACCCTGATCGCCGCGGCCACCGCCATCAGCTACCGCGGCATGACCGCCACCAAGGGCGTCCAGTACGCCCTGGTCGGACTCCAGCTCGCGGTCCTCGCCCTCTTCGTCGCGATGGCCTTCCAGAAGGCCTCGGCCGGCACCTTCGACACCGGCCTGGACTTCTCCTGGCAGTGGATCAACCCCTTCGCGGTCGAGTCCATGGGCGCCTTCACCGCCGGACTCTCCCTCTCGATCTTCATGTACTGGGGCTGGGACGCCTGCCTCGCCACCAACGAGGAGACCACCGGCTCCGCCAAGACCCCCGGCCGGGCCTCGCTCATCGCGATGGTCGTCCTGGTCGGCTCGTACCTGGCCACCGGCATCGCCGCCCAGATGGCCGTCGGCTCCGGCACCGTCGGCTTCGGCCTCGGCAACCCGGAGACCTCCGGCAACGTCTTCGCCGCCCTCGCCGGCCCGGTCATGGGCCCGATGCTCGGCATCCTGCTCTTCGTCGCGGTCCTCGCCTCGGCGACCGCCTCGCTGCAGACCACGTTCATCCCGGTCGCCCGCACGGTCCTGGCCATGTCCACGTACGAGGCCCTGCCGGCCTCCTACGCCAGGGTCCACCCGCGCTTCAAGACCCCGGGCCGCGCCACCGTCATGGCGGGCGTCGCGACCGGCGCGTTCTACACCGTGATGACGCTCGTCAGCGAGAACGTCCTGACCGACACGATCTTCGCGCTCGGCCTGATGATCTGCTTCTACTACTCCCTGACGGCCTTCGCCTGCGCCTGGTACTTCCGCGGCGAGCTGCGCCGCTCCGCCCGGGACCTGTTCTTCAAGGGCGTCTTCCCGGTCCTCGGCGGGCTCCTGCTCGCCGCCGTCTTCCTCAAGACCCTGATCGACATGTGGAACCCGTCGTACGGCTCCGGCTCCACCGTCCTCAGCGTCGGCAGCGTCTTCGTCATCGGCGTCGGCCTCCTGGCCCTCGGCCTGGTGATCATGCTGATCACGGAACGCCGCAGCCCGGCCTTCTTCCGCGGGGCGATCCTGACAAAGTCCACCCCGGCCCTGGTGGTCGAAGACTGACCCCGCCCCACACTGGAGAAGTCCCCCGCGGCCCGGATCGATCCCCCCGCTCCGGGCCGCGGACCAACGCCGGGTCAACCCAAGGGGGCCCGGCGGTGACCCTGGGTGGCGGCGGGTCGTTGGGTACGGCATGAACGTCATGAAGCGCCGCCTCGCCGCCCTGGTCCTCACCAGCGGCGCCGCCCTCGCCCTGACTCCCCTCGCCGCCCACGCCGACACGAAGGGCCCCACCATCGAGGGGCAGCCCGTCACCAAGCGCATCACCGACATCGCCAACCACCCCGGCCAGGCCGTGGACGACACGAAGACGGCCCTGGCCGTGACCGCCTCGGCCGCCGGCTCCGCCACCCACGCCACCGACTCCTCCCTCGCGGGCGCGGGCAGCGCCCTCGACGGGCTCCCGAAGGCCCCGTCGGTGCGCTGAGCGCGGCCGTTGAACGCGGCCCGTCGCGGCGGGCCCTCAGGAGGAGTCGGTCGTTGAGCAGGCCATGATCCTGTGGCTGCTCAACACCTTCAGCACGTTCACCCTCGGTGTCCTCCTCGTCGGCGGCTTCGTCGCCCTCGCCGTCGGCGGCAGCCTCGCCGCCCGCCGCCGCTTCCCGCACCTGGCGGGCGGGGAGCACAACGAGATGGTCGGCGTCGCCCTCGGCATGTTCGGCGCGATCTACGGCATCATCCTCGCCTTCGTCGTCGTCACACTCTGGACCCAGCTGGAGAGCACCCAGACCGTCGTCGCGACCGAGGCCACCGACCTCGCCCTCGTCGTCCGCAGCGCCGAGTCCTTCCCGCCGGCCGAACGCGCCCGCGTGGAGCGGGCGGTGGGCGACTACGTGCACGCCGTCGTCGAGATCCAGTGGCCGATGATGCGGGACGGCCGCCCCAGCTACGAAGCGACCGCCGAGCAGACGCACGGGCTGTACCAGGCGCTCCAGGCGTACGAGCCCTCCGGAGCCCGCAACGAGACCTTCTACGAGGAGGCCGTGGGCCGCCTCAACGACGTCGCGGCGCAGCGCCGCGCCCGCATCACGATGGCGGAAACGTCCCTGCCGGTGCTGCTCCAGGTGCTGGTGTACGGAGGCGCGCTCGTGATCCTGCCGCTCACCTTCCTGTTCGGACTGCGCAGCCTGAAGATGCAGCTGCTGTTCGTCTCGGCGGTGGCGGGGCTGATCGGCTTCAGCCTGCTGCTGGTGATGGCCCTGGACCGCCCCTTCGCAGGCGACCTGAGCGTCACCCCGACCCCGTACAAGGAGGCGGCACTGGCGCAGTTCTGGCCGCGGTAGGCGGTGCGGCCGTGTCTCTCCGATCGGCCACCAAGCGCCGCCCGCCGGTTGTAATCTCGGCCACCCAGGAGGTGCGCATGCCGGAGAGCTCTGCTCCGACGCCGGGATTACCGGAGCCGTCGGAATCGCCTGAACCACCGGAACCATCCGAGTCACCGGAACCATCCGGAGGCGCGCCGGAGAGCCCGGATCGACAGGCGGACCCGCCCGCCCCCGCGGAGGTTGATCCCGCCGCAGAGCGGCAACCCGCTCAGGCGGCGGGCGACAGCGCCCGGTGGAGACGCTTCCTGCCGCTGGGCGACGGTAACTTCACCGCCACGTACATCATCGCCCCGGTCATCGTGGCGGCCGTCGGACTGGCGATCGCCGCCGGTTTCGGCTGGATCGGCGACCTGTTCGAGGACGAGAAGCCGCCCCTGTACGTGTCGGGCACCCGCTCGCCCCTGGCCGCTGTCACCACTGTGCCGGCCCCGCAGTCGTCCGCCGTCTCCTCGCCGCCCGCGACCGTGACGCCCGCGCAGGGCGCCCCTTCGCCCATGCCGTCGGCCGGGCAGGCGGAAGCGGAGAAGCAGGGCATCTCGTATCAGCAGGAGTACCTGTGCCCGTGGAAGGCGTGGGTGGTGAACAAGCCGCCCAGCGCCTTCGGGTCGCTTCCCGTCGGTAAAGACAACCAGCCCGATCCCGCTCTCATCAACGAGCGCACGGCCGCGGATCCGGGCATTACGCACCTGGTCATCGATGTGCAGCCCGTCGACAGCAGGCCGATGCTGGTCAAGGAACTGCGCATCAAGATCCTCAAGCGGAGCCCGGCGCCTGCCGCTGCCACGGCGACACTGGTCGGCTTGCAGAGCGGACAGTGCGGGGAGGGCCCGGCGACCTTGGAGGCCGCGGCCGACCTCGATGGGACGGCAGACTTCGCCACCGTGAGGGTGACGGCGGGCAGTTCTTTGCCCCAGGAACTGGCGGACGGCAGAACGCTCCACATCGACCTCAGGGTCCGCACCCGCGCATGTGACTGCGTCTGGGTCCCGGAGATCGTCTGGGGGCAGGACGGCAAGGTGCACAGGACGGAGTTCCGCATCGACGGAAAGGACTTCCACACCGCCGCCACCACGGGACTCCAGCGCAGGGCCTGGGTGATGGACCTGAACACGATGGCCTGGTCGGAAAGGGCCTTCGACGAGTCGATCCTCAAATAGCGGGCGGGGCGGGGGCTTCGGGGGGCGGGACTTGTGTGCTCGGGGTCGGGATGGTGTTCGGGGGCGTCCCGTCAGTCCACTGTCCTTCCGTGTCGGGTCGGTCCGTCAAGGGCGCTCACTTCGTTCGCGTCGCTCCGCGATGTCGCTGCGCTCCACCCTTGACCGACCGCCCCGCCCCGGAAAGACAACAGACTGCCGGGAAGCCCCCGAAGGATGGCCGGGAGGATACCGAGCAGGAGCGGCCATCTCGGAGATGCCGATCGGCGGCCCTGCGGTCAGCACCTCCCCTTCCCGGACCACCACGCCCAGCCAAGAGACGGGGGGACGCAGCAGATCGCTACGCGCTCCTCACGTCTCAGCGTCCGGCGACCGTCTGTGGCCGGACATAGGCCGCCCAGACGTCATCCATGGGTGCTCTATCGGGCGCCTGCGGTCTGTGGGTCCTCATCCCTGCCGGCCGTGGGAGCTCGCCTCGAGGTTTGTGCGAAGGGTGGCCAGGGTCGAGGCGATGCGGGCCAGGTCGTCAGGGGGGACCGTCGCGGTCAGTGAGGCGAGCTCGCTCTCGACGATGGGGCGGGAGGCGGCCAGCTGCACCTCACCCGCGGATGTGAGGCGGAGTACGGACGAGCGGCGGTCCTGGGGGTGTGCGACCCGCAGGCACCAGCCCGCAGCCACCAGCCGGTCGACGGCCTTGCTGACGGCCCCCACGGTGATCGCCAATTCGCCGACGATGTCGAGCACGCGACACCCCGGCACGCGGTCGATGATCTCCAAGAGCTCGAACGAGCCAAGACCCAGGCCTTGTTCGGCCTGCAGGCGGGCGCTCACGGCGTTGTAGAGCCGGGTCTCGACGCGGACCAGATCGATGAAGATCGGAGTGATGTGGCTCACGTTGGCCTTCCAATAGATTCCTGGGGATCATCTTCCTTGGAATCCGGTTGAGTCGTTAGATGGATTCCAAGGAATCCATCCTCGCACCCCAACCCATGGAGGCCCCTCATGTCCAGACAGCAGCGCGACGCCTTGGACGCCATACTCCGTTCCGCCCCTCGCGGCGAGGTGCCGCCCACTCTCGAGGAGCAGCGCATCGGCTTCGCCGCGGCTGTCACCCGTCCTGCACCGGAGGGCGTGGTCACCCGCAGGACCGTCCTGGGCGGGCGGCCGACCCTGGAACTGGAGCCGGCCGAAGCCTCCGGCCGATTGCTCTACCTGCACGGCGGCGGTTTCGTCATCGGCTCGCCGGACACCCATGCGGGGCTGGTCGGTGAACTGGCCCGCCGCGCCGGGCTCCGCACGGCGTCGGTGGATTACCGGCTGGCGCCCGAGCACCCTTTCCCCGCGGCTGTCGAAGACGGGCTCGCGGCCTACCGCGAGCTGCTGGCATCGGGCACCGACCCACGAGACCTCGTCATGGCCGGTGACTCGGCCGGTGGCGGATTGGTCATCGCCACGCTGCTCGCCGCCCGGGAGGCCGGGCTGCCGCAACCGGCCGCCGTGGTCGTCTTCTCCCCGTGGGTCGACCTCACGCTCGCCGGCGCAAGCATCCGTTCCAAGGAGAGCGTCGACCCCATATTCACCGAGGCCGACGTGCGCGCCTGCGCCGACCTCTACGTCGGCGCAGGGGACAGGGCGCATCCCCTGGCCAGCCCGGTGTTCGCCGACCTCACCGGACTTCCCCCGCTCCTCGTGCAGGTCGGAGCGAACGAGCTGCTCCTCGACGACGCGGTCCGCCTGGCCGGCCGCGCGGGCGCCGATGGTGTCGAGGTCACGCTCGAAGTCGGCCCCGGCCTCCCCCACGTCTTCCAGCACCACTACGGCCGCCTCGACGAGGCGGACGCCGCACTCGACCGCGCCGCCCGCTTCCTCGCCGCCCACCTGAGCGCCGACCATCTCGAACCGGCCCACTGACACCGGCCCCGGACGGCCCGCGGACGCCAAGCCGAGAGGAGCGCGTAGCGATCTGACGCGTCACCCTGCGCTGCATGGGCTTCTCATCGCTGTCTGGTGTGGGCTGGGCTGCCTGGGTGCGGGAAGGGGTGCGCGGTGCCTCTTGGGGAGTGGGCCGAACCGGGTGGCAGGGTCGGCATCCCTGACGCACCCATGGGCTTGGCCGTCCCCCTGACCGTTCCTTCGGGGGCTTCCCGGCAGTCTTATGGCATTCCGGGGCGGGCCGGGCAGTCAAGGGTGGCCGAAGGCCATCGCGAAGCGACGCGACCAAAGGGAGCGCCCTTGACGGCCCGGACCGACACGGAAGGACAGTGGACTGCCGGGAAACCCCCGCACTCCCTCTGACCCCGGCCGGCCGGAGCTCAGGCTCCGGTGACCCCGCCCAGGAACGCAGCCCAGGTCGTGGGGTGCACGGCCAGTTCCGGGCTCGCCGTCAGCTTCGAGTCCCGGATGTGGACGGCGTCGGCGCATGCGGCGACCTCGACGCAGTCGTCGCCGTCACCGCTGCTGTAACTGCTCTTGAACCACCGCAAGGGAGAGCTGTTCACAGGGATCCTCGCATTCGCATCAACAGGCCCGTGCTGTCAGCCGGATTGAGGGCCTGGATGCGAAGTTTGGCATACCGCTGATGGAGCAGGCTGATGTCCTTTGCGTCGGATAGGACCCGGCCCGACTGCTGGCCCTCGCTGTAGCCCAACCACTCGTTGTCCTCGGTTTCGAGGAGGCGAAAGGGGCCGCCGAGCCCTGCGTGGTGGGGGCTCACCTTCGGCATGATCTGCAGGTCGACGTTCGGTAGCCGTGCGCACTCCACCAAGTGGTCGATCAGGTGACGCGTCACCTCCGGTCCGCCGGTTTGTCGCTCGATCACGATCTCGTCGAGGATGAAACTGAACAGTGCGTACGGAGTGCGGTAGAGGATCTGCTGACGCTCTAGGCGGGCTGCGATGCGGGCCTCCACCTCCTTTGGGGTGGGTAGCGGCAGAACGTCCCCTATCAGCGCCCACGCGTACGACTCGGGCTGTAACAGCCCTGGAACCGAGCGGCATTCGTACGTATCGAGGGCGATCGCCTCCTTCTCCAGCTCTGCCCACCTCTTGAACCACTTCGCCAGCCCTCGCTTGCGGTTCAGTTGTCTTGCGGCGATGCGGATGACCCCGAACGCGTCCAGTGCCTCCTCCGACCGGTTCACGAACTTCACCGACGGGTGCCGTCGGCCCTGCTCGACCGAGCCGACGTACTGGACCGAGTACCGGACGTGCTCGGCCAGTTGCTCCTGCGTGAGTCCCGCGCGTTTGCGGAAGGCCTTCGCGGTCTCCCCGAAGTTCCGCAGGTCGCCGTCCGGCTCGACCTCGCCGTCGCCGCCCTCTTCGTGACTCACCATCGCGGTCACCTCCCGCATTCAAGTTCACGGGTGGTGACCGTCATTGTCCAGAGCGTGAACTCGTACAGTTGAAAAGTAGCGGTCGACTTTCTGGGAACTGCCCCGCTCACCCGGCACGTTGCTCCCATGACCGCACCCTCTGGCCCCGCCCAGACCCTCGTACGCGTGTTCACGCAGCGTTTCAGCAGCACCCGGCGCGGGGCGCGCCTCGCCCGGTGTCTCGCCATGGTCGAGCTGCACGACTGGGGGATCCCGCACCGCAGCCCGCTGTCGGAGGACGCGGAGCGGATCGTCGCCGAGTTCACCGCCAACGCCGTCGTCCACGGGCACGCCGCCGGCCGGGACTTCGAGCTCAAGCTGACGCTTTTCGCGGGCGTGCTCCGGATCGAGGTGTCCGACGCCCGCCGGGAGCGGCGGCCCGCGCTGCGGCCGCACGCGGACCAGGCCGAGGGTGGCTACGGGCTGCGGATCGTCGATGCCGTCGCCGCCGACTGGGGCGTCACCGAACGCATGATCGGGAAAACGGTCTGGGCGGAGCTCGGCCGCCGGTGAAATCTCTTTTGGGAATCGTATATACGCCCAGCCTGGAGGCCGCGATGACCCGAACGGTGATCGACCTGGACGACGAGGCCTTGGCGGAAGCCGCCCGGCACCTCGGCACCACGACCAAGCGGGACACCGTGAACGCCGCCCTGCGGGAGATCGCCGACCGCCGACGCAGAGCGGCGGCGGTGGAGCGGATGCGGCAGATGGTCGTCGATGGCGAGATCGATTTCTCCGGCATCGAGGGCATCGAAGGCGGCGATGGCGCGGACGGCGCGGACGGCGCGGACGATCCGGGAAGGCGATCGGCTGCGTGAGCGAGAGCATCCTCATCGACACCAGCGCGCTCATCCGCTTCTACCGTCGGCAGGCGGCCCCCGCATGGGACGAGGTGGTCACCTCGGGAGTCGTGGGGCTGTGCGAACCGGTTCGCCAGGAGTTCCTGCGTGCCGTCGGAGGTCGCCCGGCCTACTACGAGGCCGATGGCCTGCTCCGGGAGACCTTCCCGTACGTCGTGGCACGCGACTCCGTATGGGAGGAGACCGCGGCGCTCCAGCAGAGGATGGCAGACGAGGGCTGCCACCAGTGCGCGAGTCCGGTCGACCTGTTGGTCGCCGTTACCGCGCAGCACCACAAACTGACCGTCCTCCACCAAGACGCGGACTTCGAGACCATCGCCCGCATCACGGGGCAGCCCGTACGGCGCATCGCGGACTGAGAGCGCGGCCGCTCGCGCGTGTGCCGCCGACTTCAGGGGCGCCAGCGGGGGGCTTCGTAGGTCGGGTGGTCCGGGCTCGGGAAGTGGAAGGGGACTTCCAGGTGGTCGGCCAGGGCCGTGCCGGCGCGGGTGGCCACCGCGGCGGCCGTGCCCCGGTGGACGGTGGCCAGGTGGTGCTGCCCGGCCGGGGCGTCGGTGATGGCCAGCAGCTCCACGAACCAGTCGTGGACCGTGTCCCCGTCCCAGACGGCCTCGACGGCCACCACGCGCCCGGGGAACCCGGCGGCGCGGGCCGCCAGGGAGTCGAGGTCGACCGGGGAGTCGGGTGTGCGGGCCACCCGGTCGCCGAAGTGCGCGTAGCGGGCGCCGACCAGCTCCTGGGCCTCCCTGAGGCCGAGTCCCGAGACGCGGCCGGCCTCCCAGACCGCCCGGACCGCGTACATGTGGCGGTCCTGGAGGACGTACCCGTCGGCCTGTTCGCGGACGCCGGCCGGGATGCTCTCCCATCGGAAGCTCACGCGGAACCTTCCGGGACGAAGACGCTCACCCGGTAGGACGTCGGGTGGGTGAGGCGGCCGCAGAACTGGTCGATCCGGAGGGTCTCGGGGTCGGTGACCTCGCCCTCGGCGATGAGGCGGCGGACGTACTCCTTCATCTCCGCGTGCACCTGCGTCGAGAACAGCGGTTCCCAGTGGCCGCGTACGGCCGCCGCCCGGCGGTGGGCACGTTCCCTGCTCCGCTTGCGCTTCTGCTGGCCCGGCATGTGGATCAGCCCCCTCTCGGGGGCCATCGTCGGGCCGGCCGCGCGCCCGCGTCGAACGAATTACAGGTACTGCGCGAAGTCGTCCAGGACGCGCAGGATGTCGGGCTCCTGCGCCGACGGCAGCTGGAGGACGACCTCCTCGATGCCGAGGTCCGCGTAGTGGGAGAGCTTGCCCGGGCTCGGGTGGACCGCGTACGGGACCACTTGGAGGTTCTTCGGGTCGCGGCCCGCGGTCTCCCAGACCTGGCGCAGCACCGGCAGCGACTCGGTGAGGCCGCCCCCGCCGATGGGGAGCCAGCCGTCGGCGTGGTCGGCGATGGCCGCGAAGAGCTTCGGGCCGGCCGCGCCGCCGATCAGGGTGCGGGGGCCGTGCAGGAGGTGGCCGGGGCCGAGTTCGCGCGGTGCCAGGACCGGCTTGGGGTGGGCCGCGCTGGCCTGGACGGAGGAGAACTGGCCCACGTACGCGGTGGGTTCCGGGGCCCACAGGGCGCGCATCAGGGCCATCCGGTCCCGGACCAGCTCGCGGCGGGTGCGCCACTCGACGCCGTGGTCGGCGGCCTCCTCCACGTTCCAGCCGTAGCCGATCCCGAGGGTGAAGCGGCCGCCGGAGAGGTGGTCGAGCGTGGCGACCTGCTTCGCGAGGGCGATCGGGTCGTGCTGGGTGACGAGGGTGATGCCGGTGCCGAGGGTGAGCCGCTCGGTCACTGCGGCGGCCTGGCCGAGGGCGACGAAGGGGTCGAGGGTGCGCCCGTACATCTCGGGGAGGTCGCCGCCCATGGGCGCGGCGGTGTCGCGGGTGACGGGGATGTGCGTGTGCTCGGGGAGGTAGAGCCCGGCGAAGCCGCGCTCCTCCAGAGTGCGCGCGAGGCGGACGGGGGAGAGGGTGTGGTCCGTCAGGAAGATGGTCGTGGCGATCCGCATGGCTGGGGCACCTCCGTGGCTCTTCGATGAAGGGCCACGCTAAGGCCTGCGCGTCAGATTGTTGAGGGGGCGTCAGCCGATGTCGGTGGGATAGCGGGCCTGCCAGCCGGAGGAGGAGACCTTCGGGCCGTGCAGGGAGGGGCCCTGGGTCATTTCGAGGGCGAAGTCGTCGGCGAGTTCCAGGAGGGTGGCCCGGCCTTCGAGGTCGGCGAGCCAGGCGCCCGGGAGGGCGGTCTCGCCGTGCAGGGCGCCGAGGAGGGCTCCGCAGAGGGCGCCGGCGGAGGCGGAGTCCCCGCCGTGGTTGACGGCGAGGCGCAGGCCGTGCGGGATGTCCTCGGCGACGAGCGCGCAGTAGACGGCCACGGCGAGGGCGTTCTCGGCATCGTGGCTGCCGGTGCTGCCGGTGCTGCCGGTGCTGCCGGTGCCGCCGTGGCCGTCGCCGGAGGCGAGTGCCGTGACGGCGTTCGCCGACGGCGGGCCCTGCGGGACGGCCGCGAGGGCGCGCTGGAGGGCGTCGGTGACGGCTTGGTGGCCGGGGCGGGCGCCGAGCAGGCCGAGGGCGCGCTGGACGGCCGCGTCGAGGGAGTCGCCGCGGGTCAGGCCGTGGACGATGACGGCGAGGGCGCCGGCGGTGAGGTACGCGGCGGGGTGGCCGTGGCTCTGCGCCGCACACTCGGTGGAGAGTTGGAGGACCAGCCCGGGCTCCCAGCCGACCAGCAGGCCGAAGGGCGCGGAGCGCGCGGCCGCGGCCGCGTCGCGGGCGGCCGGGTTCTTGGGCCGGTCGAGGGTGCCGAGGACCTCGTCGGCGAAGCCGGTGAGGCAGGCGCGGTCGGGGGCGCGGCGGGCGTAGAGCCACTCCTGCTGCGCGAGCCAGCCGTTGTCCTTGCGGCGCTCGTCGGGGCCCCAGTCGTGCTGGGTCGCGGCCCAGCGCAGGTACGCGCGGTGGATGTCGGTGGGCGGGTGCCAGGCGCCGGTGTCCCGGCGTACGTGGGCGCGGATCAGCCCGTCGACGGTGAACAGGGTGAGCTGGGTGGCGGCGGTGACCGTGCCGCGCGGGCCGTACGGTCCGGCGGCGGGCTCGGTCAGGCCCTGCGGGCCGTGGGCTTCGCGGATGGCGTCGAGGGAGAGCCCGGCCACGGGGGCGCCGAGGGCGTCGCCGACGGCGGAGCCGAGGAGCGCGCCGCGGACGCGGCTGCGGAAGTCCTGCTGTTCGGCCCGGCCCCAGAGCCCGGTGGTGACCCGGGTCCGCCCGCCGAGAGTCCCGCCGAGCGTCCCGCCGGGGGCGCGGCCGCCCGCCGCCTCGGGGCCGCGCCCGACCCGGGCCGCGATCCCGGCCGCGGCGGCGGCCCCGCCCGCGATGCGGGCCGTACCGCCGGCATCGGCGCCGCTCCCGGCTGAGGGACCGGCGCCGCTCGCGTGTCCGGGCCCGTTTCCGCTCCCGGCCCCGCTCCCGGCCCCGCCCGCGGGTTCGTCCCGGCCCGCCGGCCGCGGGCCGGTGCCGGGAACCGCCGGTGTGGAGTGCTTTTCGGTCGTCGTGTCGTCCATCGCGATCCCCCTGCCCCGCCCGGCATGTTCTGGCGCGCACTGTAATGGACACGTCTGATCGAATCCGGAACGAGGGCGTCGAGCAAGCCGTACGCGCGTGCAGAACGGCTGGAATCCGTACCACGATCCCTCGACATCTCGTTCACATCCGGCCCGAAACGACCGGCAGATACCCAGGTGGCGTGCCTTGATCGACAAGTGGCACGTTTTGCCACTCGCCTTGGAGCCGGTCGGTTCAGGCCATGTCTCGTTCATGCAGAGTTCTCCGGCGGCCAACAGCCTCAAGGGCATGAAGAAGGCACTCCTCGCCGCGACCGTCGTCGCCTCCGCGCTCACCGCTTCCCTGGTCGCAGCCCCCGCCGCCACCGCCGCCCCGGCCTCCACCGGGTGGGACCTCCCCTGGACCGGGCACCACCACAGCCGCACCTCCATACCCTTCACCGAGGCCACCGTCACCGCCGGCGCCGACGGCCGGTTCACGCTGAAGTGGAAGGCCCAGGGCGCCAAGCGGGTCGAGATCAAGGCGAACGGCAAGGTCGTCGCCAAGGGCGGCGCCCAGGGCACCGCCGTGGTGTCGGGGCTGCCCGCCGCCGACCGCCAGTGGTTCGACTTCGACCCCGACCGCGGTGCGGGCCTGCGCCTCGCCGACCGCCTCGTCAAGCTCGAAGGAGCGGTCAACTTCCGCGACGCGGGCGGCTACCGCACCACCACCGGCCAGTGGGTCAAGATGGGCGAGATCTACCGCTCCGACGCCCTCGACAAACTGACCGCCGCCGACCTGGCGAAGCTCCAGCGGCTGCGCGTCAAGAACGTCTTCGACCTCCGCATGGAGAGCGAGCGCACCGCGG
Source organism: Streptomyces sp. NPDC059355 (assembly GCF_042752335.1). NCBI lineage: Bacteria > Bacillati > Actinomycetota > Actinomycetes > Kitasatosporales > Streptomycetaceae > Streptomyces > Streptomyces sp. NPDC059355. Next base: position 27,989 of record NZ_JBHYXN010000063.1, read on the forward strand.
GCCCCGACAAGGTCCCGGCCGGCGCCAAGTACACCGTCGCCGACGTCTTCGCGGGCTCCGGCTCCTTCCAGGCCCTGCCGAAGTCCCCGGACGAGGCCGTCAAGGCCATGGTCGACGCCGAGAAGGCGATGGTCGGCGGCGAGGGCGGCAAGAAGGCGTACGGCCAGGTCTTCGAGGGCATGGAGCGCGACCGCGACCGTGCCGTCCTCTTCCACTGCACCGCCGGCAAGGACCGCACCGGCTGGGCGAACGCCTCCCTGCTGACCGCCCTCGGCGTGCCGGGAGACACCGTCATGGCCGACTACCTGGCCAGCAACGACTACCGCAAGGCCGCCAACGACGCGATCCTCTCGCACCTGCCGGCCCCGCAGGCCGCCGTCTACAAGCCGATGCTCGACGTGCGCGCCGAGTACCTGGGCTCCGGCTACGACGAGGTGAAGGCGCGGTACGGCACCTTCGACCGCTACCTGAAGGACGGGCTCGGCCTCGACGCCCGCGAGCTGAAGCAGCTCAAGAAGGACCTCCTCGTCGGCTGATCCCCGGCCGCCACCACGAAGGGCCCGGCCGGGAGCCTCCCCCGGCCGGGCCCTTCGCGTGCGTTCTCAGTCCAGCACGGGCAGCAGTTCCGGCAGGTGCCCGTCCGAGGCGCGGGCCGCGTCCTGGCGCTCCTGCGGAACCTCCCCGTACAGCGTCGTACGGGCCTTCGCGGGCCGGCCCGCCGCCTCCGCGACCGCGACGAGGTCCCGTACGGACTTGTACGAGCCGTAACCCGACCCCGCCATCCGGGAGATGGTCTCCTCCATCAGCGTCCCGCCGAGGTCGTTGGCCCCCGAGCGCAGCATCTCGGCCGCGCCCTCCGCACCCAGCTTCACCCAGCTCGTCTGGATGTTGGTGATGTGCGGGTGCAGCAGGATCCTGGCCATCGCCGTCACCGCGCGGTTGTCGCGGACCGTCGGGCCGGGCCGGGCGATGCCCGCCAGGTACACCGGCGCGTTCGTGTGGATGAACGGCAGCGTCACGAACTCCGTGAAGCCGCCCGTCCGCTCCTGGATCCGGGCCAGCGTGCGGAAGTGCCCCAGCCAGTGCCGCGGCTGGTCCACGTGCCCGTACATCATGGTCGACGAGGAGCGGATCCCCAGCTCGTGCGCCGTCGTGATGACGTCGATCCAGTCCGCCGTCGGCAGCTTGCCCTTGGTCAGCACCCAGCGGACCTCGTCGTCCAGGATCTCCGCTGCCGTGCCCGGGATGGAGTCCAGCCCGGCCTCCTTGGCGGCCGTCAGCCACTCCCGTACGGACATGCCCGTCCGCGTGGCCCCGTTGACGACCTCCATCGGCGAGAACGCGTGCACGTGCATGCCCGGCACCCGCTTCTTCACCGCGCGCGCGATGTCGAAGTACGCGGTCCCCGGCAGGTCCGGGTGGATGCCGCCCTGCATGCACACCTCGACCGCGCCCACGTCCCAGGCCTGGGCGGCCCGGTCGGCGACCTGGTCCAGCGACAGCGTGTACGCGTCGGCGTCCGTGCGGCGCTGCGCGAACGCGCAGAAGCGGCAGCCGGTGTAGCAGACGTTCGTGAAGTTGATGTTCCGCGTGACGATGTACGTGACGTCGTCGCCCACCACCGACTTGCGCAGGTCGTCCGCGATCCGGCACAGGGCGTCCAGTGCGGGCCCGTCCGCGTGCAGCAGGGCGAGGGCCTGCTCGTCGGTGAGCTTCGTCGGATCGTCGGCGGCCTGCGCGAGCGCCGCCCGTACGTCGGTGTCGATGCGCTCGGGGACCATGCCGGGGGCGGCCGCCTCGCGCAGCGCCTCCCAGTCCCCGTAGACGTGGTCGAAGTCCTCGCGCCGGTCGGAGGTCCGGCCCTCGGTGTCGATGGCGGCGTGCAGGTCGGTGCGCCCGTACGAGCCGAACCCCTCCTCCGGCTCCTGCCAGGGACGGCCGACGACCTCGGCGTCCGGGTTCGCCAGGCCCGTGTGCGGATCGGCCAGGGCCCGTACGTGCGGCAGCAGCCGCGGGTCCAGCCACGGCTCGCCGCGCTGCACGAACTCCGGGTACACACAGAGCCGCTCGCGCAGCTCGAAGCCGGCCGCCGCGGACTGCTCGGCCAGTACGTCGATCTGCGGCCACGGCCGCTCGGGGTTCACGTGGTCGGGGGTCAGCGGCGAGACGCCGCCCCAGTCGTCGATGCCGGCGCCGATCAGGCGCGCGTACTCCCCGTCGACCAGGTTGGGCGGCGCCTGCAGGCAGCCGGAGGGGCCCATGATGTGCCGGGCGACGGCCACCGTGGCGACGAGGTCGTCCAGCTCGGCGTCGGGCATGCCGCGCATCGCCGTGTCCGGCTTGGCGCGGAAGTTCTGGATGATCAGCTCCTGCACGCCGTGGTACGAGCGCGAGACCCGGCGCAGCGCGAACAGCGACTCCGCGCGCTCCTCGTACGTCTCGCCGATCCCGATCAGCAGCCCGGAGGTGAAGGGCACGGAGGACCGTCCGGCGTCCTCCAGCACCCGCAGGCGTACGGCCGGCTCCTTGTCGGGGGAGCCGAAGTGCGGGCCGCCGGGCTCGGACCACAGGCGCGTGGCCGTGGTCTCCAGCATCATCCCCATCGAGGGGGCGACGGGCTTGAGCCGCTGGAAGTCGGCCCACGACATCACACCGGGGTTCAGGTGGGGGAGGAGTCCGGTCTCCTCCAGGATGAGGATCGAGACGGCCCGCACATAGGAGATCGTGTCGCTGTAGCCCGCCGCCTCCAGCCACTCGCGCGCCTCGGGCCAGCGCTCCTCGGGCTTGTCCCCGAGGGTGATGAGCGCTTCCTTGCAGCCGAGTGCGGCGCCGCGGCGGGCGATGTCGAGCACCTCGTCGGGGGACATGAACATCCCGTGGCCGGACCGGCGGAGCTTGCCGGGGACGGTCGCGAAGGTGCAGTAGTGGCATTTGTCGCGGCACAGGCGGGTCAGCGGGATGAACACGCTCTTCGAGTACGTGATGACGCCGGGCCGCCCGGCGGCCGCGAGGCCGGCGTCGCGGACCCGGGCGGCGGAGGCGGCGAGGTCTTCGAGGTCCGCGCCGCGTGCCTGGAGGAGTACGGCCGCCTCGGTCGCGTCGAGCGCGACGCCGTCGCGGGCCCGCCGGAGCGCCCTGCGCATCGCGTTGTCGGTCGGAGTCATGCGGTGAGCATACGATCCGACGCCAGGCCGCCGAGGAGGCTCGGATCCGTCATCTCATCAGCTCACCGGCGTTGACCAGCAGGGACTGGCCGGTTATCGCCCGTGCCCGGTCGGAGGCGAGGAACACGGCGGCGTCGGCGACGTCCCCGTCGGTGGCCAGGTCGGGCAGCGCCATCCGGTCGGTCAGCCGCTGGTGCACCTCGGCCTCGGGAACCCCTTCGGTGTGCGCGGTGAAGGTGACGAACGCCTGCACGGGCGGCCCCCACATCCACCCGGGTAGCACGGTGTTGACCCGGATCCGGTGCGGGCCGAGCTCGCGGGCCATGGAGTACATGGCGGAGGTCAGGGCGCCCTTGGAGGCGGCGTAGGCGGCCTGCTGCACCTCGTTGGGCGCGGCGACGGCGGACTGCGTGCCGATGATGACGACGGATCCGCCGCGCTCCTTGAGCCCGGGCAGGCAGGCCCGGGTCATCCGCAGCGTGCCCAGCAGGTTCACGTCGAGGATCTGCTGCCAGGTGCCGAAGTCGGCGTCTTCGAGCCCGCCGAAGTACGAGTCCCAGGCGGCGACGTGCACGACGGCGTCGATACCGCCGAACCGCTCCCGCGCGAGGGCGGCGAGGGCCGCGCACCGGGCCTCGTCGCCGATGTCGGTGGGCAGGTACGCGGTGTGCCGGCCGTCGGGGTCGATCTCGGCGGCGGACTTGGCGAGATTGGCCTCGGTCCGCGCCCCGAGCACGGCGTTCCCGCCGTCCCGTACGACGGCGGCGGCGACCTGGTGACCCAGCCCGGCCCCGACGCCGGAGACGATGACGGTCTTCCCTTGCAGCAGCATGCGCGTGCCTCCCGGCGCCGAGCCCTGTACATGACGGTGCGTCAGATTACGGGCGGGGCGCCGAGGAGGGAAGGGGGCGGATCGGGGCCGTCTCGGGCGGGCTCGGGTGCGGTCGGCGGTGAGGTCGGCCCCGCTACGGGGACGCCGGGGAATGGGCCTCCACCGCTCCGGCCAGGCGGGTCAGGCCCTCCGTGATCTCGACCGGGGTGTGGGTGGTGAAGGACGGGCGCAGGGTGCGGGGGTCCGGGCGGCCCGTGTGGAACGGGGCTCCGGGGACGTACGCCACGTCGCGGAAGACCGCCGCGGTCAGCAGGGCCGTCGCGTCCCAGCCCTCCGGAAGGCGGGCCCACACGCTGCGCGGGAGCTTCTCCAAGGTCATGGCCCCGGGGCTGCGACTGGGCCGGCTCCGCGCGCCCGCCGCGCTGCGGCGCGCGCCGTACGGTCCCGCGCCCCCGGGTGCGCCGCGAGCCACGGGACCTCCGTCCCCTCGTACCGGAGTCCCCCGTACGGGTCGTCCTCCACGAGCCGCAGCCCGCGCCTTGCCGCGATCTCGGCCACCGCCGCCCGCCGGGCGCCCGGCAGGGTGCGTCCCGTGGGGTTCTGGAACGCGGGCACCGAGTAGAGGAGTCTCGGCCGCTCCCGCGCCACGATCTCGTCCAGCGCGTCGGGCAGGATGCCCGCCCCGTCGCAGGGGACGGGTATCACCCGGGCCCCCGCCTGCCCGAAGCACTGGAGCGCCGCCAGGTAGGTGGGGTTCTCGACGAGGACGGCATCGCCCGGTTCGACGGGCGTCGCGGTGATCAGCGCGAGGGCCTGCTGGGACCCGGTGGTGATCAGTACGTCGTCCGCGCCGGTCACCAGTCCCCGGGCGCCTGCCCGCGCGGCCACCGCCTCGCGCAGCTCCGGCGCGCCCTCGGTGGTCGAGTACTGCAGCGCCCGGGCGGCCGATGCCGCGAACGCGGCGTCGTACGCGGCCCGCAGGCCCTCGGCGTCGAAGAGCTCGGGCGCGGGCAGACCGCCGGCGAAGGAGATCACGCCGGGGCGCGCGGTGAGGGCGAGGATCTCGCGGATCGGCGACCCGGCGACGGCGGTGGCGCGGGCGGCGAACGCGGGCGGGGGGAGGGTGGCGGTGACGGGCACGGTGCTCCTTCGGGGAGGCGGGTGCGCGCATCCCAGGCGCTGAAGCGTGTAGACGGCACTTGTATGTCAGGGTGTGGAACATCCCGCGAGGACTCGTCATCTGACGTTGCATCAGCTAGACCCTTGGGCATGACGACACACGAGCACCGCGAGGACACCCGGGCCGGGGACTACGCCGGCCTGGCGGCGGTGGGCCCGTACGGGGTCCGCCCCGGCCACGCCCTGATCACCATGGTGGAGCCGCACCCGGGCCACGAGTACGCGTACAACCGCTGGTACGAGGACGACCACTACTACGCCGGCGCCATGGCCATGCCCTGGATGTACGCGGGCCGCCGCTGGGTCGCCACCCGCGAGCTGCAGCAGCTGCGCTACCCGGAGAAATCGGCGGTGGCCCAGCCGGTCACCGCCGGGTGCTACATCTCCACGTACTGGGTCACCGAGGGCCGCTACGACGAGCACATGAAGTGGACGGTCGGCATCAACAAGCGGCTGAACCGGGACGGCCGCGTCTACCAGGACCGCACCCACGTCTTCACGGCCTTCCAGGACCACGAGGCCACGGTCTACCGCGACGGGGCCGCGGGCCCCCGGGACTTCCACGCCCTCGACCATCCGTACGCCGGCCTGGTCCTCCAGGTCGTCGATGCCGACGGCCCCGAACAGCGGGCGGAGCTGCTGGAATGGCTGCGCTCGCGCGCCCTGCCCAAGCGGCTGCACGGCTCGCCCGCGGCGATGGTCACGGTCTTCCGGCCGACCCCGCTGCCCGGTGACCGGATGACGTACGTCAAGCAGGTCGAGGGGGTCGACACCCGGCTGACGCTGCTGTGGTTCCTGGAGGCCGATCCGCGCACCTGCTGGGACCGGTTCCAGGGCCTGGACGCCGAGGTGGCGGAGGCGGGGCTGGGGCGGGTGGAGCTGGTGGCGCCCTTCATCCCGACGGTGCCGGGGACGGACCGGTACGTGGGGGAGCTCCGCTAGGCGGGGGCGGGGCGGGGGCGGGGCGGGGCGGGGACTGGGGCGGAATCCGGGTCCGGATCCGGACATGACCGAGCCCCCTCGGCCGGGACGGCGGGCCAGTCGAGAGGGCTTCAGTCAGAGGTGCGGGTGGTGCGGGTAATCCGGTCGTTTCGTGTGATGCAGAGGAGGGATCAGCGGGGCCGTACGCCGTGACGTTCAGACCAGGCGTCCCAGCCGGCCCTCGGTGACGTCGGCGACGAACGAGGTCCAGGAACCCGGCGCGAAGGTGAGGGACGGGCCGTCCTGAACCTTCGAGTCGCGGACCGCGATGGCCTCCACGACGGGGGACTTGACCTCGACGCAAGCGCCGTTTCCGCCGGAGTAGGAGGACTTGATCCAGTTGTCCGTGGCGCCCTGACGAATAGCCATGATTCTCTCCGGTTCAGCGAGTTGTGCCAGTGAGGTGTCGGCCATTTCGCTTCCCTGACCGACGTGATCGACGCTACCGGCACCTCTCGACGGGTGAAGGGGTCATTCACCCGACCGAGTGGCATATTCCATTCAGGACTTCTGTGGCCGGGGAGTGACGGTGTACCGTACCGACCCCCCTCGCCACCTGCCCGGTTTTCTCCCCTTTTACCTGCTTCCCGCTTCCCGGTTCCCGCTTCCCCGCTCCTACCTCCCGGCGCCCGCGTACTGCCCGATGATCTCGGCGATGAACTGACGCGTCTGCTCCACGTTGAGGGCCTGCGCGCGCAGGTGCTCGTACATCACGCTGTACTTCTGAACGTCGTTGGCCTTCTCCAGGTACAAATCGCTCGTCACGCCCTCGATGTAGACCACGGTCGAGTCCGATGCGTCCGGGAACTCCAGGATCGCGTACTGACCGTTCACGCCCGGATGGGCGCCCATCGAGAACGGCATCACCTGCACGGTGATGTACGGCTGCTCGGACTGCTCTATCAAGTACTCGAGCTGTTTGATCATCAGCTGCGGGTCCCCCACGTGGCGGCGCAGCGCGGCCTCGTCGATGACCGCCCACAGCCGCAACGGCCCGACGTCCGGATTGTTGTTGTCCGTTTCGGAGAGCCGTTTCTGCCGGTGCATGCGCACTTGCACGCGCTTCTCGACATCGGCCGGGGCGGTCTCGGGCAGCGCGCCGCGGATGAGGGCCTGGGCGTACTCCGGGGTCTGGAGCAGGCCGGGCACCATCTGGGGTTCGTAGGTGCGCAGGCTCGCCGCATCGGTTTCGAGGCCGATGTAGACGCTGTACGGGATGTCGCCGAAGGCGTGCCACCAGCCCTGCTGGCGGGAGTCCTTGGCCATCTGCATGAGGGAGTCGACGAGCCGGCGGTCCTCGACCTCGTACACGTCGCACAGGTCGCGGACGTCGCGCTGGCTGATGGAACGGCGGCCGTTCTCCAGCCTGCTGATTTTCGACTGGGAGACGAGCAGGCGTTCGGCGACCTGCTCGGCCGTCATGCCCTTGTCCTCGCGGAGCTTGCGCAACTCCATGCCCAGTCGGCGGCGTCGGACGGTGGGATTGACATTGGACGCCACGTGAACGGCACCTCCGCCTTCTTCTGTTCTGTCTCTCTGCGTGTCTGATGGTGAGCAGACTGCCACCGAAGGGCGGGGCGGCGCCGGAGAACGGCCCGGAAATGCAGACGCGCGGGACGGCGGGGCCGGCGGGCCCGCCCCCCCCCCCCCCCCGCCGGGGGCGCC
>NZ_JBHYXN010000064.1:0-34114 GCF_042752335.1 Streptomyces sp. NPDC059355
GCCGCAATCTCGTCCGGAGTCACACTCTCCCAACGCGACACCGAACCAGAAGGACACGCTCAACCACAGCTGACCTGACCAAGCCCTACTAGGGCGGCGCGAGTTGGGGTTGAGGGGGGTGTGGGATGGTCCGGGCGCTTGTCTGTGGCGTTCAAGGAGGCGGGATGGTTACGGGGACCGGGCTTGTCGAGCGGGCCGGGGAGTTGAGGGAGTTGGCGCGGCGGCGGGCTGCCGATGCGGAGGAGCAGCGGCGGCTCACTCCCGATGTGGTGGTGGGCATGCTGGGGAGCGGGTTCGCCCGGCATTTCGTGCCCGTCCGGTTCGGCGGGGTCGAGGGGACCTTTCGTGAGTTCGCCGATGCCGTGGCCGTCGTTGCCGAGGGGTGTGCCGCTGCCGCCTGGTGTGCCTCCGTCGCTTCCAGTCTGGCCCGGGTGGCCGCCTGTCTGCCCGTGGAGGGGCAGGCCGACGTGTGGGCGGGAGGGGCCGATGTTTTCGTCGTCGGGTCGCTTTCGCCTCTCGGGAAGGCCGTGCCGGCGCCCGGTGGGTGGCGGGTGTCCGGGAGCTGGGCCTACATCAGCGGCGTCGACCATTCCGACTGGGCCGTCGTCTGTGCCCTGCTTCCCGGCCAGGCGGGCGCGCGGTTGTTCGCCCTGCCCCGGGGGGCCTACGCCGTCAAGGACACCTGGACCGGATCCGGCATGCGGGGCACCGGGAGCAATACGGTCGTCGTCGACGACGTGTTCGTACCCGAGTCGCGCAGTGTGGACCGGCAGCGGCTGTCCGACGGCCACACCGTGCCGATCCAGGCCGTCAACGGGCTGTCGTGTGCGCCGGCGGCCCTCGGGGCCGCGCGCGGCGCGCTGCGGCTGTGGACCGGCGACACCGCGCAGCGGCTGGCGCGGGGCGCCGGGCGGGTGGGGGGTCCCGGGCCCGCCCTGAGTACGTACGAGGCCGTCCTGACCCGCAGCTCCGGTGAGATCGACGCCGCGGCGCTGCTGCTGGAGCGGGCCGCACGCGTCGCCGACCGGGGCGCGCGGATCACCGAGGCGGAGACCGCCCGCAACGTGCGCGACTACGCCCTGTCCACCGAACTCCTCGTCGCCGCCGTCAACCGGTTGTTCGCCACCGCCGGAACCTCCGGGCACAGCGTGGAGAACCCGCTGCAGCGGGCCTGGCGGGACGTGAACTCCATCGCCACCCACATCGCCCTGAACTTCGACCCGGCCGCCGCGCTCTTCGCGTCCCGCCCGTTCGCCCTGGAGGCAGCATGACCAACGTCCCTACCCGGCACCTCGGTGAACTGGCGGTCTCCGCGCAGGGCCTGGGCTGCATGGGCATGAGCCACGGCTACGGCGCCACCGACGACGCGGAGTCGGTCGCGACCCTGCACCGGGCCCTCGACCTCGGGGTGACCCTGCTGGACACCGCCGACTTCTACGGCAGCGGGCACAACGAGGAGCCGATCGGCCGGGCCGTCGCCGGGCGCCGCGACCGGGTCGTGCTGGCCACGAAGTTCGGCTTCGCCAACCGGCTGGGCGAGCCCACCCTCGTACGGGGCGACGCCGCGTACGTGCGGCAGGCCTGCGAGGCGTCGCTGCGCCGCCTCGGGGTGGACCACATCGACCTCTTCTACCAGCACCGGGTCGATCCGTCGGTCCCGATCGAGGAGACCGTCGGCGCCATGGCCGAGCTGGTGCGGGCCGGGAAGGTGCGTCACCTCGGCCTGTCCGAGGCGGGCGCGCAGACCATCCGGCGGGCGCACGCGGTGCACCCGATCGCCGCACTGCAGAGCGAGTGGTCGCTGTGGTCCCGCGACGTGGAGGCGGAGATCGTCCCGGTGTGCCGGGAGCTCGGCGTCGGGGTGGTCCCGTACGCGCCGCTCGGGCGCGGGTTCCTGACCGGCCGGTACGGCTCGGTGGAGAAGCTGGCGGAGACCGACGTACGGCGCGGGCACCCGCGCTTCGCCGACGGCAACCGCGAGCGGAACCTGGCGATCGTCGCGAAGCTGGACGAGCTCGCGGCGGCCAGGGGGGTCACCGCGGGCCAGCTCGCGCTCGCCTGGGTGCAGCACCGGGGCGAGCACGTGGTGCCGATCCCCGGCACCCGGCGCCGGCGCTACCTGGAGGAGAACCTCGCGGCCCTGGCCGTCGAGCTGTCCCCCGAGGACCTCGCCGCGATCGAGGCCGCGGCCCCGCCCGAGGAGATCGCCGGCACCCGCTACGACGCCACCGGGCTCACCTTCGTCAACGGCTGAGCCCGCGAGCCCGCGAGCCCGCGAGCCCGCGAGCCCGCGAGCCCGCGAGCCCGCGTCCCGCCCGCCCCTCCGCCCCTCCGCCCGCCTGCATACGTGCAGGCGGGCGGACGTGTATGAGAACTTCATGTCCGGTCGTGCAGCCGTCACTGGTCGCCCGCTCGAGGCTGCTGCGATGCTGAGTCCATGGAATTCGGAGTTCTCGGACCGCTCGAAGCCCGTATGCACGGCATGTCCATCGCACCGACCGCCGGAAAGCCCCGCCAGATCCTGGCGCTGCTCGCCATCCGCGCGGGACGTGTCGTACAAGTGGAGACGCTGATGGCCGAATTGTGGGGCAATGCAATTCCCCGCAGTGCGGCCACCACACTCCAGACCTACATCCTCCAATTACGCCGGAAACTCACGCAGGCCGGCGTGCAGCACCAATCCGGCCGGAACGCCAAGGACGTATTGGCGACCTGTTACGGGGGCTACCGGCTCGCTCCCGAGGAATTCTCCCTCGACCTGCTGACGTTCCAGCAGCTGGTCCGCGCCGGCGGCCGCACGATGGCCGAGAACGACCCCGGGGCGGCCTCCGAGCAGCTGGGCCGCGCCCTCGACCTGTGGCGCGGTCCGGCCCTCACCGACGTACCGGTCGGGGAGGTCCTCGCCACCGAGGTCATCGGCATGCAGGAGGAACGCGACTGGGCGCTGGAGATGCGCCTCGAAGCCGACCTCAGCCTCGGCCGGCACGCGGAGATCCTCGGCGAGCTGCGCATGCTCGTGAGCCGGCAGCCGCTGCACGAGACCCTGTCCGCCCAGCTGATGACCGCCCTGTACCGGGCCGGGCACCCCTGGCGTGCGCTCGACGCCTTCCAGGCGCTGCGGCACGCGCTCATCGACGAGCTGGGGGTCGAGCCGTCGCCGCGGCTGCAGCGACTGCACCAGGCCATCCTGGCCAACGACACCGGTCTGCAGGTCCCTTCCTCCACCCTGCATGCGCTCTCTGCATAGCCTGCGCCGCCCCCCACGAGGCGTTGCGGCCGGGCCGCCGTACGAACGGCGAAGCTCCTGGCGGACACGGTGTCCGCCAGGAGCTTCGCCGTTGCGGCGGTTCAGTGCTGCACCGCCAGCCGGCGGTCCGGCTCCCACCTGCCGAACTCGCCCTGCTGGTACAGGGCGGCCGCGCCCCGGAACGTCTCGCTCTCGTCGATCCGGCCGATGAGCAGCAGGTGGTCGCCCGCCTCCACGGTCTCCACGAGCGTGCAGCCGGCGTAGGCGACCGCGTCCTCGGTGAGTACGGGGACCCCCGCCAGCCCGCCGCGCCAGGCCACCCCGTCGAACTTGCGCTGCGCCTTCCCGGCGAAGGCCAGGGCGGTGTCCCGGCCGCGGTGGGCCACGAAGTTCATCGCGAACACCCCGGAGGAGAGGATCGCGGGCAGGGTCCTGGACCCCTTGCCCACGCACAGCAGGAGCAGGGGCGGGGCCGCCGACACGGCGGAGAACGCGTTGCAGGTGAAGCCGGCCGGTTCGCCGTCCTCGCCGCGTGCGGTGACGATCGCGACAGGGGTCGGGAACGAACCGAAAACCTTGCGGAAGGTATCCGTGTCCAGCATGAGGGCCACTCCGTCGAGTCAGTTACGGGACTTTCCCGCTGCATGCCACGCACTATCGGTCAAGTGGCTTGAAACCGACTGGACGAGAACTCGGCCGGAACCCAAGCGTCCCTTGAGCCGCACGGCCGTTGATCCGCCGCGCGGCTACGCGGGCTCGTCCACGGAAGTGACCAGCCCGGCGGCCGCCAGATAGCCGACGATGTCCTCGGTCACCTGCGGCGGCAGCGGCAGCGCGGCCGAGACCGCCGTGAGCGTGGTCGGCCACGCGAGGGTCATCGCCACCCAGGCCGCCTCCTGCCGGTGCAGGACGACGCGGTGCGGGGAGCGGTCGGACTCCAGGACGCATCCGGTGCCCGACTCCGGCACGGTGAACGCGACGTGCCGGGGCAGGCACACGCGGCGCTCACCGGCCGGCCGGATCAGGACGAACGACGCCGCGGAGGACAGCGGGACCACGGACAGCAGCGGCCCCTTCAGGTCGTCGACTCCGAGGGTGCGCACCACGAGGTGCGAGAGCTTGCTGAGCGCCGGAAGCGTGAAGGGGCACTGGTCCTCGGGTTCGCTCAGGGCATTGGCCAGCAGGACCGGCCCGAGCTCCATCCTCCGCAGCACCTCGCGCACCGCCGGGCTGGGCCGGTCGAGCCGGTCCTGGCCCCAGCGGCTGGTGAGGAGGAGTACGTCGGCACCGGCCCCCTGATCGACGATCACGTCCTCGGACAGCGACCAGAGATGGAAGGTCTGGACACCCCCGGTCGTATACCGCATGTTCGCACCTCTCTTCCGGGCGGAGGGTTTCACGAGTATGGCCGCGCGCCCGAGCCTCACGACAGGCCGTGCGCCATACGGCCACCGTGAATTCCTCATGCCGCCCCCAAGGGCCCCTCACCCGGGCCTGTTCGGGATGTCGGGATGTGTGGACGCGTGGCGATCAGGAGCGGGCGGGGTCCGGGGCCCCTCCCCCGGTCCGGCCGAAAACGGCGGTCACCAGCATCGCGGCGAGCGCGAAGGCGCCGGCCACGGCCATCGCCAGGCGCGGGCCGTTGGAGTCGATGATCAGGCCGCCGATGAACGAGCCCACTCCGATGGCCCCGTTGAAGGCGGCGACGTACAGCGACGAGGCGGCCTCGCTCTCCTCGGGTACGAGCCGCATGACCCAGGTCTGCAGGGCGACCGGGAGCGCCGCGTAGAGCAGGCCCCAGCACACCAGCATCGTGATGACGAGCGGGGCGCCGGCTCCGCCCGCGTACATCACCGTCATGACGACGGCCAGCAGGCCGGTGCAGGCGATGATGCTCGTCCGCAGGGCCCGGCCCACGACGGCGCCGGCCGCGAAGTTCCCCGCCAGTCCGGCCGCGCCGAAGACCAGGAGCAGCGCGCCGATGAGGGACGCCCGGACGCCGGTCACCTCCTGCAGGAAGGGGGCCACGTACGTGAAGGCGAGGAAGTGGCCGCTCATGATCAGCGCGGTGACGCCGACCGCGACGCGCAGCGGACGGTGGCGCAGTACGTGCAGCAGCGCGGCGAGGCTGCCGTTGCCCTTGGCGGGCAGGGCGGGCATGAACAGCAGGCTCGCCGCCAGGACGAGGAAGCCGAGGAAGCCGGCGCACACGAAGGCCGCGTGCCAGCCGGCGGACTGGCCGACGGCGGTGCCGAGCGGGGTGCCCGCGACGGAGGCGAGGGAGATGCCGCCGAGGACCACCGAGGTCGCGCGGACGGCGTGCCGCTCGGGGACCAGGCGTACGGCGATCGACACGGCGATGGACCAGAACACCCCGTGCGCCAGCGCCACGATGAGGCGGGCGGTCAGGAGCAGCCCGTAGCCGGATACGGCGGCCGCCATGAAGTTGCCGGCGACGTAGAGGACCATCAGGGCGACGAGCAGCCACTTCCGGTCCACGCGCCCGGTGAGCGCGGTCAGGGGCGCCGCGGTCGCCGCGGCGAGCACGGCGAAGCCCGTGACGAGGAAGCCCGCCGAGCCGAGCGAGACGTTCGTGCCCTCGGCGATGGACGGGAGCAGGCCGATCGGCAGGGTCTCCGTGGTGACGAACGAGAAGACGCCGAGGGCCAGTCCGACGACGGCGAGCCAGGACCGCCAGGCCGAGTCCGGTGGTGCGGCGGCCGGGGGGCCCGGATGCTCCGTCACCGGGGGCGTCGTACTGCTCTGGCTGGTCACGCTGGTGGACATGGCTGCTCCCGTGTCGAGGAATGTGCGCGAGGCGAGAAATAGCGCCGCATGGCGCCCGGATTTCGAAAAGGCAGAAAGTTCCGTCGGTGAATTTTCCCGCGCCCGCACCTGCGGAGGAAGTGCCTCCGGCTCCTGGTGGTGGCACCAACCGGATAAGTACGCCCCGGCAATCGAGTCGCGGCTCGGGTAGTTTTCCTGGCGTCTTTCCCCGCATCCCTCATCCCTCTTCCGAAGGAGCACCAACGTGTCGACGGACAGAATGCGTACCAGGGTGACCCGCCTCGACACGCTGACCGGGTTACGCTTTCCCGCCGCTTTCGTGGTGTTCCTCTACCACGCGGCACTTCTGGGCTTCCTGGGCGTCCCCTGGCTGAGCAGCGCCTCGGCCGTCACCACGTACTACGACGCCGTGGCCCACGTCGGCGCCGTCGGCGTCACGTTCTTCTTCGTGCTCAGCGGCTTCGTCCTGACCTGGTCGGCCCGGGACACCGACACCGCTCCGCGCTTCTGGCGGCGGCGCTTCCTCAAGATCGTCCCGAACTACGTCATCGTCTGGGCGCTGGCCATGCTGGTCTTCGCGGCCCCCATCACGGACATGACGACCGGCCTGCTCAACCTGTTCATGATCCAGGTCTGGTACCCGGACTTCGCGATCAACTTCGGGGTGAATCCGGCCGGTTGGTCCCTGGGCGTCGAGGCGGTCTTCTACCTCCTCTTCCCCGTCCTGTTCCACTGGATCAAGAAGATCCCGGCCCGCCGGCTGAACCTGTGGGTCGTGGCCGTCGTCGCCGGCATCGTCGCGACGCCGCTGCTCTCCACGCTGCTGGTCCCGGCCGGGGCGATGATGCCGACCGAGCCCGACACCTCGATCAACCAGTACTTCTTCTCCTACATCCTGCCGCTGCCCCGGGTCCTGGACTTCGCCCTCGGCATCCTCGTGGCCCGTTCCGTGATGGCGGGGCGCTGGCGCGACATCGGCATGCTGTGGTCCGGCGCCCTGCTCGTCGCCGCCTTCGCCCTCGGGTACTTCACGCCGCCCATCTACGCGACCCGCGCGGTCTGCGTCGTCCCCGCCGCCCTGCTCATCGCGGCCGGTGCGATCGCGGACGACGAGGGCCGGTTCACGCTCTTCCGCAACCGCGTGATGGTCTGGCTCGGCGACATCTCGTTCGCCTTCTACCTGGTGCACTACACGGTGATGGTCGCCGTGTGGAAGCTGCTCGGCAGCCACTCGTACTCGAACGCGGCGGCCGTCGGGCTGATGGCGCTGGCCATGGGCGTCGCGATCCTGGCCTCGTGGGCCCTGTTCACCCTGGTCGAGCGGCCGATCACACGGCGCTGGTCGAACCCGGGGAAGAAGCTCGCGGCCACCGCGCCGGCGGCCGCGGCCGCGGCCACCGCCGAGCCCCGGAGCCTCGCCGCCCGGGGTGCGGGCGAGCCGGTCGGCTCCGCCCCCGCCGGGTGACCGTACGCACCGCGGGAACGGGACCGCCCGCCCCCTCCGGCTCCGGCCGGAAGGGGGCGGGCGGTCCCTCGCGTACGTCAGAGGCCGGCCGCGGCGCGCAGGCCCGCGGCCGTGGAGACGTGGCCGAAGAGCGCGCCGCCGGGATCCAGGGCGGCAGACTCCTCGAGCCCGCCCAGATGGACCGGTACGAAACCGGCGTCGTGCACCAGGGTCTCGGTGATCTGCCGGGCACCGGGGTCGTCGGACGCGGTGCCCATGCCCCAGAAGTGCCGCTGCTTCGTGCCGCGCGACCACAGCAGCTCGTCCGGGAAGTGGCAGAAGGCTCGGGCGACGGGGCTGTCGGGCAGCAGCTCGGCGCTCCTGCTCCCCCGGGTGACGCCCGGTCCGAGCACCGAGATGAACAGCCCGTCCTGCGAGACGCCGATCGGGCTGGTCGCGTCGATCACGGTCTTCCCGGCCAGCGGGCCCGCCAGTTGCCCCAGCAGGCCGTCGAGGGCCGGATGCGGGACGGACAGCAGGACGACGTCGCCGGCCTCGACCGCGTCGGCGTACGTCGCGGCCCGCGCCGGCCCGCCCAGCGACTCCGCGAAGGACGCGAGCCGGCCCGGGTCCCGGGAGCCGAACGTCACGCGGTGCCCGGCGGCCGCCCAGTGCCGGCCCAGCGGGCGACCGATGTTGCCCGCGCCCAGGATGGCGATGTTCATGGGGAACTCCTCGCTTCGGTTTTCCGTGCGTACGACGTCGGGCGCCGGTCACGGTGACCGGCGGCCGACTCAAGGGGGTGGTTCGGGGGTGATGGTCCAGGTGGGGCGGTGGTTCAGTACGCGGTGACGTCGGGCCAGACCAGGGCGGTCGAACCCCAGGTCACGCCACCGCCGAAGGCACTCATCAGCACCCGGTCGCCCGGCGTGACCAGGCCGCCGGCGACGGCGTCGGACAGGGCCAGCGGGATGGAGGCGGCCGAGGTGTTGCCGACGCGGTCGAGGTTGACGACCGTCCGGTCCCGCGCCATGCCGAGCTGGTCGGCCACGGCGTGCAGGATCCGTACGTTCGCCTGGTGCCCCACGAACCAGTCCACCGAGTCCGCCGCCCATCCGGCGCGGTCGAGCATGGCCTGGGAGGAGGCCGCCATACGGGTCACGGCGTGCCGGAACACCGACTTGCCCTGCATGGCGAAGTACGCGTCGGCGGGGTCCGGTGCGGGCGCGCCGGCCGCGGCGGCGGCCGAGCGCTGCCGCGAACCGCCGCCCGGGACGATGATCAGGTCCTTCAGCGAGCCGTCGCTGCCCAGGTCGTACCCGAGCAGCGCACCCGGCTCGGTGGGGTCACCGGCCCGCAGCACCACGGCTCCGGCGCCGTCGCCGAAGATGACCGACGTGGTGCGGTCCTCCGGGTTGAGGATCGTCGAGTACGTCTCCGCGCCGATGACCAGGACGCGCTCCGCGATACCGGCGGCGATGGCGCCCGCGGCGGACGCGAGTCCGTAGACGAAGCCGCTGCACACCGCGGCCACGTCGTAGGCGGGCACGCCCTCCAGGCCCAGCCGGTAGGCGACTTCGGGAGCCGTCGCCGGGCAGGGGTGGTCCGGTGTGGTCGTGGCGAGCACCACGAGGTCGACCTCTCCGGAGCCGGCCGACTTCAGCGCCCGCTCCCCCGCCGCCACGGCGAGGTCGCCGGTGGCGGTCCCCGGATCGGCCCAGTGCCGCTGGGTGATGCCCGTACGGGTGCGTATCCACTCGTCCGAGGTGTCCATGGTCCGGGACAGTTCCTCGTTGGTCACGACGCGGGGCGGGACGAACGTCCCGAGCCCGGCGAGGACCGCCGTCCGGCCGTGGCCCGGCGCATCGGTGGCATCGGTCGCATCGGTCGCATCGGTCGCATGAGTCAAGGGAGGCCTCCATAGTCGCCGGTGCGGGACGCCGCTGCCGGGCACGGTGGAACGGGCCGCTCTCCGCTCGGGGGCAGGCCACCCGACGATTCTGCGGCGGCGGCCGGAACCCATCCAGACCGTGCCGCCGGTGGTGGTGGGACCACCACCCTCGCGGCGCCCCCTACGACCAGGCCGACACGGGACCGGCGGCGCCCGGCGGGAGGTACACCAGGAGGCGGGTGCGGGCGGCCTCGTCGAGGTCCATGGTGAAGAGCACGAAGGAGACCCGCCCCTCGTGGGGGTGGTCCACCTCCACGGTCGCCGGTGCGAACTCCTCGACCTCGTGGCGCTCCCACAGCTCGGCGAACCGCGGGTCGCTCCGCGCCAGTTCGTCCGCGATCTCCTCGTACCGCGGATCGTCGGCCTCGTACGAGGACTGCAGGCGGAAGCGGGCCGTCATCCGGCGGGCCAGCTGGGGCCGGTTCAGGTACCGCCCGCCGTGGGATCCGGTGAACAGGCTGGTCAGGAAGTTGTCGTTGCCGTCGCGGCCCAGGCGGAGCACCTCGGCGGCGGGTTCGTTGACCGCGAGGACCTCCCAGTACCGGTCGATGACGCAGGCGGGTCCGAGCAGCTGGGTGTCGACCATCCGCTGGAAGAGGCCGGAATCCGGGAGGTCGGGAGCCGAGAGCGGAAGCGGCGGGTTGGCGTCCGCGAGCCGGTACAGGTGCACCCGTTCGTGCTCGCTGAAGCGCAGGGCGCGGCTGATCGCGTCGAGTATCCCGTCCGAGACCTTGATGGGGCGGCCCTGTTCCAGCCACGCGTACCACGACGCGCTCACCCCGGCCAGGACCGCGACCTCCTCGCGGCGGAGCCCGACCCGGGCGCGCCGGGCGGCCGTCGCCAGTCCGACGTCCTCGGGGGAGAGTGCCGCCCGGCGGCTCCGCAGGAAGTGCGCCAGCTCGGTGCGCTTCTTCTTCGTACGGTCGTTGCGCCCGTCGTGGTCGGTGCGGTCGGTACGGTCGGTCCCTAACGGCATGGCGTCCATACCGCCCGAAGGTAGGTCACACCACCACGCGGTGTCAGCGGCGGGAATCACACCGTTCGGTTTTCGGCCGCCGCTTCGAGGATGTGGCCCAACTCGGCGAAGAACAGGTCCTTGTGCTCCCGGTTGAAGAAGTGGCCCCCCGGGAGGGTGCGGAACGAGAAGCGTCCGCTCGTGTGCGCGCGCCACGCCTGCGCGTCCGGGGCGGGCACCAGCGGGTCACTGCTGCCCAGCAGTACGTGGACCGGGCAGGGCAGCGGCCGGTGGCCGGCCTCCGCGTGCCGGTAGGTACCGCATACCCGCAGGTCCTCGCGCAGCCGTTCCACGACGGTCTTCATGCGTGCGGGGTTCTCCCGCAGCAGCCGTCCGGCTCCACCCAAGCCCAACAGCAGCTCGAGGGAGGCTCGATCCGATAGCCCTACGGTCAGGTCGGGCGCAGCCTGGACATGCGGCGCACGGTGGGCCCCGGCCACGAAGCAGGCGGGCGGGCGCCGTCCCGCGGCGATGTGCCGCTGTGCCACGCCGTAGGAGACCAGTGCTCCCATGCTGTGTCCGTAGAAGGCGTAGGGCTCGTCGAGGAAGGGGGTCAACTGCCTTGTCACCTCGCGTACGAGGTCGTCCATCGTGCTGACGGCACCGGGGACGCCGGCCGCGGGCACCGACCTGGGGGGCATGGACACCGGCACCACCTCCACGCCGCGGCCGAGCCATTGCCCCCAGCCCGAGAAGGACCAGGCGCTGCCGCCCGCGTGGTGGAAGCAGAACAGGCGCAGCCTGGCCGACCCGTTCTTCGCCGGGATGCTCTCCGTCGTACCCGCCGCCGTGGCAGCCGGGATGTTCGCCGCTGTGTGGAACATGCCGCCAGTGTGGCGGGCCGTCGCGGCGGGAGGGAGTGTCTGTCGAACGGGGTGGTGCCACCACCACCGGTGGGGCCTGCCGGCCGGGCGCGGCGCACCGGGATTTTCTTCGGTCGGACAGAGAAATCGGACAGAGAAAGAGGTCGAGGAATGCGGACGACTGCATCCCCTCCGGTATCAGGACTTCTACGGCGGACACGGCTGCGGCATTTCCTGCGGGCGCGCAGGGAGCAGATCACGCCGGAGGAAGTCGGGCTGGTGTACGTGGAGCGCAGACGTACGCCGGGGCTGCGGCGCGAGGAGGTCGCGGCTCTGGCTGGGGTCGGGGTGTCCTGGTACACCTGGCTCGAACAGGGGCGGGACATCAACGTCTCCGAGGGCATCGTGAACGCGGTCAGCAATGCGCTGCGGCTCGGGGACGTGGAGCGCACGTATTTCTACCGGCTGGCCGGCCACAATCCGCCGCAGCCGACGGCGGGCCGCCGGTGGGACAGCGAGTACGCGCGGATGCACGCGCTCGTCGAGGGATGGTCGCGCAATCCCGCGTACATCACCGACCGGTACGGACGCATCGAGCTGGCCAGCCGTTCGGCCCGCTCGCTGTTCCGTATCGAAGCCCGCGGCGACAACTGCGTGCTGAAGTTCTTCACCGATCCGTCCACGCGCGAGAAGTACCCGGAGGCGGACGAGGTGGGGCGCGGTCTGGTCGCCCAGTTCCGGGCGCAGTCGGCCCGTTTCCCGGAGGACCGGGAATTCGGCCGGATCGCCGAGCGGCTGAGCGGGCGCAGCCCGCGCTTCGCCACGCTGTGGGACAGTCACGAGGTGGTCGGCCCGAACCAGAGCCGGCGCACGATCGCGCTGCCGCAGGCCGGGGTGCGGGTCTTCGACCGCGTGGTGATGAGCGTGCCGGAGAGCCCCGAGTCCTTGCTGACCCTGTACGTCGCCCGGCCCGGTGCGGAATCGGCCGCGCGGCCGCGCGAGTTGGCCGGCTGTCGCGCCGAGGCCGCCTGATTCCCCCGCCGGTGGTGTTCGCACCACCATGATCAGGAGACACTTCCTCCGCCCCTTCCCGGATCCCATGATGAATCCGTGGGACGCGGAGGAAATTCGATCCGCTGAATTCACCAGCTCCGATCCCGCAACGCGAAAGTCGGCGTTCCCAGTGATTCACGGAGGATTCTCATGGATGTTTCGATCGTCAGCCGGGTGATCACGGTCCTGGGCGAACTGGACGTGCAGACGGCGGATGTCACGCCGGACACCACGTTCGAGGCGATGGAGATCGATTCGCTGCTGCTGGAAGAACTGGCACTGCGGCTGCAGAAGACGTTCGGCGTCGAGATCGAGATGGGTGAACTCGTCCCCGAGCAGACCGTCGCGGAGGCGGCCGCGGTGATCGCGTCCAAGGGCGTCACCGTCGCCTGACGCCTTCCGCCAACACCTTTCCCGTTTTCCCCGGCATTCCCCCCCGTTCACGCATTCCCCCAGAAGCACATTCACGCATTCACACATTCACGCATTCACCGAAAGGGCACACCCATGTCTTCCACCCTGCTCGTCCTCAATGAAGTCGCCGTGGCCCCCGGCCGGCTGGACCAGGTCCTCGCCGAGTGGAACCGTCTGCACCGGAAGGAGCCGGTGGCCGGCCGCGCGCTGTACGTCAGCGTCGACGACGGCAACGTCCTGGAGATCACTCCGGTCAAGGAGCTCTCCGAGCTGGACGGTCTGAACGCGGGCTGGAAGCAGCTCTGGGAGGCCGTGTCGGACGACCTCGTCACGGACTTCCGCCGTCACCTCCTGGAGTTCGTCGAGGCCCCCAAGGACACCTCCGACCCGCTCCCGCAGACCCCGTACGTGCAGCTGCGCTACATCGAGGTGAAGCCCCGCGAGTACGCGGCGTACCGCGAGTGGCGCGAGAACACCATCTTCGACGTCGTCCGCCGCGCGGACGAGGTGAAGACGTTCCTCGCCTACCACTCGCTGATCAGCTCGCAGCCGGGCGTGATGTTCGTGTCCGGTTTCGAGGTCGAGCCGGCCGACTACCAGGCCGTCTTCACCTCGCCGGAGTACCAGGAGATCGTCCGCCAGGCGGGCGACCGTTACATCGTGGGCGGCGAGAGCGGTCTCTACACCCGCGTCTACAAGCGTGCCGATGTCTGAGAAGTACGAGCTCGCCCTCACGACCCAGGGGCCGCTGTACCCGCCGAGCGAGGTCATGGACGGCGAAGGCAACTTCGTGGTGGTGGGCATGATCAACCGGCCCACCACCGCCGGCGGGGCCGCCCCCGAGTGGGGCGCGGCCGTGGTCTCACCGGCCAGTCCGGTGCCCGGGTTCGGCCGCCTCGCCCCCTACACGGTGGTGCGCGAGCTGGACACCGACCCCGCCGGGGCGGACCGGGACCTCGTGCTCCACACGCTGCCGCTGCCCCTGCCGTGCAACAACTACCCCATGGTGTTCGCACCGGAGCAACGGCCCGACGCCGACCAGATCCGGCGGCCGAGCCACGCCTTCCACGAGGTGCCGATCCCGGATCTGCGGGCGGAGGACGGGCCCAAGGTCGTCGAGCCGGTGACCTTCGGCCGGTGGATGGAGGCGAGCGGGACCCTGGAGGTCGCCGTGACCCCGGACGGCCGGTCCGGGACGTTCGACTTCGACTTCTCCCGCCTCGTACCGAACAGCGTCTACACGGTGATGTCGCTGCGCGCCCGCGACCTGGATCCGGCCGGCCCCACCCGGCCGGGCCCGCTCGGGGTGCCGAACGTGTTCACCACCGACGCGGACGGCTCCGGCCGCTACCACGCCACGATGCCGGACCCGTTCCCGGACCCGGAGCTCCCCGGCGCCAACCGGATCGTCAACGTCGTCGTGCTGTGGATGAGCTACCAGCGCAGCTACGGCGGCGCCATCGGGGAGTTCGGCCTCGGCGGGGACATCCACGCCCACCTCAAACTGCGCGGTCCGTCCTTCCAGGACCTGCGCACCACACGCTGAGAGGTCCCGCCCATGCCCATCATCTCCGTCACCACCTGGGACGGCCAGGACGACGCCCAGTGCCGGGAGCTCATGGAGGAGCTGACCCGGACCGTCAGGAAGGTCACGGGAGCACCCCTGGACAAGATCACGGTCTATGTCCAGGAGGTGCCGCGCAACCGCTGGACCGAGGGCGGGGCCCTGGGCAGCGACCCGGAGTTCCCGGTGCTGAGCCGGCGCCTGACCGAATGACGTGACCCCCTCCACCACCCGAACAGGAAAGGTAGAAAGCCATGTCCGTGCCCGTGCCCGTGCCCGTGCCCCACGAGTCACCCCAAATCACCGATGCCAAGCCCGGCACGCTGTTCCTCGTGGGCGACGTGTTCGCCGAGTTCGCCCACCACGAGGGCGTGTTCACCGTCTCCCAGCTGGCCCGTCTGATCAGGAACGGTGCCTTCCCGGAGAGCGCCGGCGTCGTCGGCGGGGTCCGCGTGAGCGTGGGGCAGGGTGTCTCCCTGTTCGACGTCCAGTACGTACGCGACACCCTGGCCCGGCGCGGGCTCACCGACCTGGTCGTCATCGACGACCAGGCGCTGCACACCCGCGCCGGCCGGGAGATCGCCCACAAACACCGTCCCGAGAACGTACTGATCTCCGCGCCCCGTCCGGTCGGTGACGACTGGTACGAGGCGGACCTGCTGGTCGACGGCGACAACGAGGTGATGTCCGACCACCTCACCGGACAGCACATGCAGGGGATGCTGGCCACGGAGGCCGGCCGGCAGATGTTCATAGCGGTGGCCGAGCAGTTCTACCTGCCGCACGAGGCGGTCGGGAGCAGCTACTTCGTCATCGACTCCTTCGCGACCCGGTACCGCAACTTCCTCTTCCCGCTCCCCGCGGTGGTGCGGTGCCGCGTCCTCGCCCACCGCACCCCGCACCGCACCCGGATGACCTTCCACTGCGAACTCTCCGTGAGCCAGGGCGGGTCGGAGACCGCGGGCATGGAGGTCCGGTTCACCGCCTTCGACACCCAGGTCTCCCACGCCAAGGAGACGCGGGCGGCGCAGCGGTCACTCCAGGACGGGGTGGCGCTGGCCACGGCGGCGGCCGCCGCGCAGGCCCCGGCTCCGGCGCGCGCGGAGGTCCGTACGTCATGACCGATCACCTGCCCGGGTACATGACCGAGTACGTCTCCGCCTTCCTGTCCGGGACGAACCGGCCCTACATCGTCTTCAGCGACGTCGACGAGACGCTGATCACCGTCAAGAGCATGTTCGACTTCCTCCACTACCGGCTGGTGCGCCGGCACGGCGCGGCCGGGGAGGAGGAGTACGAGCGGATCACCTCGGTGATCGGCCGGCGGGCCGCCGACGGCGCACCCCGCTCCGAGATCAACCGCTTCTACTACAGCCACTACGCCGGCGAGTCCGTGGACACGGTCACGCGGCTGGCGGACGACTGGTTCACGGAACGCACCTCCTCCACCCGCGGCTTCTACATCGACTCCACGCGCCGGGCCCTGCGCGACCACCGGGCCGCCGGTGCGCCCCTGGTCCTGGTCTCGGGCTCGTTCCCGCCCCTCCTGGAGCCGCTGGCGCGCGAGCTGGGTGCCGAAACGGTCCTGTGCACCCGCCCGCTGATCCGGGACGGCGTCTACACCGGAGAGGTCGGCACTCCGGTCATCGGCGAGGGCAAGCGCGCCGCGGTGCTCGCCCATCTGGCGGCGCGGCCCGCCGTCGACCCGCGCGACTGCTTCGCGTACGGGGACCACGTCTCGGACCTGCCGATGCTCGAACTGGTGGGGCACCCCGTGGCCGTGGGCGACGATCCCGGACTGCGGGCCCACCTGGCGGCCCTCCGCCCCGAGACGATCGCCGCGCGATGAGCGGGCGCCGGTTCCACGTACTGCTCGGCCCCGACGGGGCCGGCAAGTCCTCGACCATGGGACGCCTGGTGTCGATGCTGCCCGAGTGGCACATGGTCTCGACGGACAGCGCGTTCGTCGCTCCCGAACACGCCCTGATCACGCGGCTGCGGCAGGACGTCCACGAGCACCTGCTGCCCGGGCTCGGCACCGCCTACTCCGCGGACTTCCTGGCCGGCGTGCTGCAGACGGCCGTGATCCACCTCCGCGACCAGGTGCAGGAGGCGGACCCGCGGGTGCCGGTGCTGGTGGACTCGTACTACTACAAGATCCTGGCGAAGTGCCGGATGGCCGGGGTCCGGAACCGCGCGATGTACACCTGGTGGCGCTCCTTCCCGCAGCCCAGCGGGGTGGTCTTCCTCGATGCCTCCCCCGAGTCCGCCTGGCACCGCCGCGGCGACGGCGCACGCCTCAACTCCCTGGAGTACGAAGGGGAGGACGGGAGCTGGCCGGAGTTCGAGCGCTACCAGCGGAACCTGCGCAAGCTGCTGCTCGAGGAGGTGCGGGAGCTGCCGGTCACGATGCTGGCGCAGCAGCCCGACGCCGACCGGGCGGCCGAAGCCGTACGGGAGGTGCTCACCTCGTGAACGCCGCATCCGTCTGGCACACCCCCGGCCACACCGGCCGCTACCGCGAGCGCGTGTTCGCCGCGCGCGAGCGGCTGGCGGCCGACCACGCCGACCTGCGCGGCGCGCAGCAGCGCGTCCTCACCGATCTGGTGGGCTTCAACGCCTCCACCCTGTTCGGCAGGCGGCACGGGCTGGGCCGCGTCCTGACGGTGGACGACTTCCGCGAGGCCGTCCCCGTACGCGACTACGCCGACCACGCCGCGCTCATCGAGCGGACGGCCGCCGGGGAGCGCAACCTCCTGTCGGCCGACGCGCCCGCCGTCTACTTCACCAGCAGCGGCAGCACCGGAGCGCACAAGAAGGTGCCCGTCACCCCGCGCTTCATGCGGACGACCTTCATGCCGTTCTACTTCGCCGCCTGGGCCCCGCTGATCGAGCACTTCCCCGACGTACTGGACCGGCCCGACGCCGTCCTCAACCTCAAGCACGACCCGCTCAGCGCCCCGCCCACCACGGGCGACGGCCGGCCCCATGTGGGCGCCAGCCAGGTGGACTTCGGCGCCCGGTTCGGTGAACCCCTCTCGGCCGAGCCCGGCACGGGCGCACCGTGGGCGGCCCTCCCTGTGCCGACCGAGCCCGGTGACCACCTGGAGCGGGCGTACCTGCGGCTGCGGCTGGCGGTGCAGAGCGATCTGCGCGCGCTGATCGGCATCAATCCGGCGATGGTCGCCGCCGTCCCGTACCAGCTGAACCTGTGGTGGCCGCGGATCGTGAAGGAGGTCCGGGACGGCACCCTCGGCGGTCTGCCGCACCGGGCGCCGGATCCCGAGCGGGCCGCCGAACTCGAACACCTCGCGGAGTACTTCGGCACCGTGCGGCCCTCACAGGTGTGGCCCCGGCTGCGGGCGGTCTTCTGCTGGACGACCGGCGTGGCCTCGCTCTACCTGCCCGCGCTCCGGGAGGAGTTCGGCTCCGGGGTCACGGTGCTGCCGGCCCCGGTGGCCGCCTCGGAGGGGCCCGTCGGCGTGGCGCTGGACCGGCACGCGTCGGCGGGCAGCCTCGTCACGTCGGCCTCGGTGTACGAGTTCGTGCCCGCCGATCAGGATCTCGCCCCGGACTCCGCCACCCTGCTGCCGCACGAGCTCGAAGCCGGCCGGGACTACCACGTGATCTTCAGCCACGTCGGCGGGCTGTACCGGTACGCCGTCGGTGACGTGGTCCGGGTCCTGGACACGGCCGGCGGGGTCCCGCGGCTGGAGTACGCGGGCCGGGGCGTCCGGTCCGACGCGGCGGGTGAGCGGCTGCGGGACGCGGAGGTGGTCCGGGCCCTGCACACGGCCCTGGACTCGGGCGGACTCGCGCTGCGCAACGCGGCGTGCCGGGTCGAGCCGGCGGGTCATGCGGGTCCGACGGGTCCGACGGGTCCGGCAGAGCTCGGCGCTCCGCGCTACGTGTTCGCGATCGCCCCGCGCACCCCCTGGCACCCGGCCGAGACCGTGCGTTTCACCGCCGCCCTGGACCGTTCCCTGGCGGCGCAGTCCGCCGGGTACGCACGGGCCCGGACGGCCGGCCGGCTGGCCGCCCCCGCCGTACGCCTGCTGGACGCCGAGGCGTTCGACCGCGACTGGCACGAGGCGGTCGGCACGGGCATCCGCCCGACACAGGTCAAGGACCGCCTCTTCCGGCAGGACGACGCCCTCTGGGAGCGCCTGACCCGGGCCCCGCTCGCCTGATCCCGCCCGTACCCGGCCCCGCGTCGGCCGTCCGGCACACCCCCGTACAAGGAGCCACCATGCCCGTGCTCAACCCCGTCGAACGGACCGCCCTGCTCACCGCCGCGCTGCGAGCCGCCGAGACCCGCCGCGAGGACCGGCTGTACGAGGACCCGTACGCCGCCGGACTGGTCGGCGAGGCCGGCCCGGAGCTGCTCGCCGAGATCCGGGCGGCGACGTTCCCGCCCGACCGGCCGCGCACCCTGCCCAGCACCCCGGACTACAACGCCATCCGCACCCGCTTCTTCGACGACCTGCTCCAGGAGGCGGCCCAGGATCCGGGGACCACCCAGCTCGTGCTGGCCCCGGCCGGCATGGACTCGCGCGCCTACCGGCTCCCGTGGCCCGGGCACATCCGCTACTTCGAGGTCGACCGCCCGGCGGTGCTCGACTTCAAGGCCGGGCGCCTGCGGGGAGCCGAGCCCCGGGTCGACCACCGTACGGTCGCCGTCGACCTCACGGCCGACGACTGGGAGGACCGCCTCATCGCCTCCGGCTACGACCCCGCCGTTCCCTCGGCGTGGCTGCTGGAGGGGCTCCTCTACTACCTCCCCGAGGCCGACGCGCGCCGCATGCTGGAGCGGGTCGCCGCGATCTGCGCGCCCGGCAGCCGGATCGCCGCCGACATCGTCAACCGGGCCGCCCTGACCCTGCCCCACATGCGCGGTCTGCTGGACGTGTTCGCGGGCTGGGGATGCCCGTGGGTGTTCGGCACCGACGAGCCGGAGGCCCTGTTCGAGCAGTACGGGTTCGACGTACGGGCCGTCCAGCCGGGCGAGCCCGGCGCCGACTTCGGGCGGTGGCCCGACCCGGTGCCGCCGCGCGCGGCGGCGGACGTACGGCGGGTGTTCTTCGTGCACGGCAGGCGTCGCTGACCATGACGAGCACCGTGATCGCGGGCGGCGGCACCGCCGGCCTCGCCCTGGCCCTGGCGCTCGGCGTGCGCGGCCACCGGGTGCGGGTGCTGGAGCGGAGCGAACCCCCGCCGGACGGGCCGGTCGTCAAGAGCGCCGAGCTGTGGGAGCGGCCCTCGATGCCCCAGGCCGGCCACGACCACATCCTGAACGCGCTCGGCGTGCGCATGCTGCGCTCCCACGCCCCGGCCGTGCTCGACGCGGCGCTGGCGGAGGGGGCCCGGCTCGCCGACCTCACCGCCGCGGCGCCGCCGGGTCCCGCGGAGCAGGGGGACGAGGAGCTCGTCACCCTGCTCGTCCGCCGCTCCGTGCTGGACCTCGTACTGCACCGGGCGGCCCGGGCCCTGCCCCACGTGACCGTCAGTCACCGCACCACGGTCACGGGGGTGCTGACGGCCCCGTCCGGGCCGACGACGCGGCGCGTGACCGGCGTCGTCACGGACCGGGGCGAGCACATCCCCGCCGACCTCGTGGTGGACGCGTCCGGCCGCCGGTCGGCGTCCCGGTCCTGGCTGGCCGCGGCGGGCTTCCCGGCGGCGGGCGATCTGACCGGGCCCAGCCGGCTGCACGCCTTCGGCCGCTTCTACCGGCTGCGCGACCCCGGCGGCCCGCCGCCGGGCCCGCTCAACCGCGCCAACGCGGCCGGCGGCATCTGGGACCACTACTCCGCCGTCCTGCACCCGGCGGACAACGGGGTCTTCGCCGTCACCTTCGGCGCGCTGCCCGGCGACCGCGCGATGGCGGCCCTGCGCTCGCCCGCCGCCTTCACCGCCGCCTGCCGCCTCTCGCCGTACCTGGCCCCCTGGGTCGACGAGGACGCGGCGCGGCCGCTCGGACCGGTCCGGGGCATCGCGATGCCGCCGAACATCCTGCGCGGCGCCGGGCCCGGCCGGCAGCGTCCGGTCGCCGGGCTGCTGCGGGCCGGGGACGCCGCCTGCGTCACCGATCCGATGTTCGGACGCGGCCTGTCCCTCGCCCTCGCGCACGCCTTCCGGCTCGCGGACCTGATCGGGGAGGACCCGGTGGCGGACGAGTGGCTGGGCCTGGCGGCCTCGGACCTCGCCGACCGCGTGCTGCGCCCCTGGTACGAGCTGGGGGCGCACGACTCCCGGCTGCGTGCCGAACGGTGGCGGGCGGCGGCCGGAGCGCCCCCGGTCACCGAGCCGGACCCGCCCGTGCCGCCCGTGCCCGAGCCGCTCTGGAACGCCGCGCTCGCGGCCGCGGCCGGCGACCGCTCCGTATGGCGGGGCATCACCCGGATCGGGACGAGCCTCGCCGCCCCCGCCGAGGTCCTCGCCGACCCGGAGTTCCTGGCCCGCGTACGGGCGGCGGCGCCGGGCGCCCCGGCGCCCGCCGGCCCACGGCCACCGACGTACGCCGGACTCCGCCGGACCATCGCCTCCCACGCCCCGGACCAGGAGGAAGGATGAACGTGCCGCCCCGCAAGAACGTCCTGCTGGCACCGGTCACCGTCACTCCCACCAAACCGCTGACCCCCAGCCACCTCAAGGGCCTGCTGTGGACCGACGTGATGTTCCGGGCCACGGCCCCGCTCGCCGCGGTGACGTACCGCTACAGCCACACCACCTACCACGTCACCGAACAGACCGTCGGCTTCTGGGAGTACCTCGACCGCACCCACGGGGAGACCGACTACACACAGCTCTCCGAGGAGGAGATCGGGGAGCTGTACGTCCGCCACCGCGCCGAGGAGCCGCGGCAGAGCGCCGAGGTCCTGCGGCCCTACCGGGACGCCGTCGAGCACGGGGGCTGGGTGCATCCGGCGAGCGAGCGGATGCTGCGGCTGTGGGCCGGGCACTACGAGCGGCTGGGGATGCACGACCCCGGCCTGCGCGAGCACCAGCCGCCGGGCCTCGGGCTGGAGGAGATGGTGGAACGGCTGGGCGCCGTGGGCCTGGTCCTCGACCAGCGGCACTGCGGGGGCCCCGTCTACCTGGACCTCACCCGGTACGGAATGCCGCTGCGCCGGATCGTCACCGCGGACGGCCGCCCCAACTACCTGGCCTGCGCCCTGCGCGAACTGCTGCCGCTGGTGCCCTGGTACGACGAGGTCGTCCTGCTGTACGACCGCGAGCTCGACGCGGACTACCGGCTGCTGCACCGCGTGCTGACCAGCCTCGGGCCGCCGGTGCGCCGGGTGCCCATCGGCCGGGTGCCCATCGAGGGCAAGATCACCTCGGCCCGGCACGGCGGCTGGCGCGACCACACGGCGGGCGCGCTGCTGCGGGCCGCCGACGGGACGGACGTCGCGGCCGGCGCCGCCGGTGCCGGCAGCGACGACGCGCTGCGGCTCGGCATGCGCCTGTACTTCATCGCGACCCTCGGGCCCGGGCAGCAGCAGTCCTTCCGCCACGACCTGCTGCGCCACTGCCTGACCGTGGCGGCCCGGCTCCTGAAGCGCTCGGGGTCCGCGGCCGGCGCGTGCGATCTGGCCGGCGCGCTGGAGCCGCACCGGCGGGGCCACGCGTACGTCGACCCCTACCGGCTGGCCTGCTCCCTCCTCGGCAAGGGCCGCCCCGCCCCTGATCCCTCACTGCTGTCGGCGGTGTTCCTGTGACCCCCTTCCCGCTGTCCTCCGCGGCCCTGCTCAAATCGGCCGCGGACCGTGTCCGCTCCGCCCGGCCCGAGCTGGCCGACGGGCTCGACCTGTCCAGTGCGCAGGCCCTGCGCGCCGTCCGGGCCGGACTCCACGGCACCCGTGACGCCCCGGCCGACGAAGTGCTGGCCGTGGTCGTCGTCCGCCGGCTCGACCTGCCCCGGTGGGTGCGCGAGACCTGTGCCTTCGCCCTCGCGCTGGCTCCGGGGGAACGGCAGGCGTGGCGGCGCTCGTTCACCCGTACCGTCTATCTGGCCGGCAGCCCGGCCAATCTCCGCGAGCGGTTCGCCTTCGCCCACGTCGCCGGGGACGACTCGGTGGCCTGGGCCGGGCCGGCGCCCGGCGCGGAGACGGCCACGCTGCGCCGGCTGCTCAAGGCCTTCGAGGCCGCGCACGAGCTGACCGCGCAGCGGTCGGCCACCGTGACCGTGCCCGGCAGTCCGGGCACCCGTCCCCCGGCCCACCGCGAGCTGTACATCGCCACCGCCAGGGTGTCGGTCACCGCGGCGCTCGTGCACGTCAACCACCTGCTCGCCGAGGCCGTCCTGGACGGTCTGATCGGTCCCGGGGACCGCCTGACGCTGCGGTTCGTACCGCGCCTGACCGGCCTGGGCGCGCAGCTCGCCATGTTGCGCGTCGACGCCGATGTCCACCGCCCGGACGAACTCCAGGCCTATGCCGCACTGACCACGGAGGTCTGAAATGCCCACCCAAGCCCCCGCCCCCGCCCCTGCCCCCACCGCCACCGCGCTCCGCACCGTCCGCCTGGGCGTCCACGGCTCGACGCACCTGGCGTCCCGCCTGGTCGCGGCCGCCGGCCATGCGCCGGAGTCGGTGGAGTACGTCCCGTACGAGGTCACCGAGCCGTTCGGCCCGCTGCGGGCGGGCGACGCGGACATCATGATCGTCAAGTACGACCCGCTGGAGCCGGACCTCGCCGTGAGCGGGCCGGTCGGCTTCGACGGGCGGGCCGTCCTCGTCGGAGCCCACCACCCGCTGGCCGGGCGGGCCTCGGTGTCGGTCGAGGAGGTCGCGGAGTACGGGGGTTTCCGGTGCCCCGGGGACTTTCCGGCGCACGTCTGGGACCTGGTGGTGCCGCCGCGGACCCCGCTGGGCCGGCCGATCCGCCGCGTCCACGCCATGACCACGCTGACCGCGATGACGGAGCTGCTCAGGAGCACGTACGCGATCCACCTCTCCTTCCGGTCCCTGGACGCCGTGGTTGCGCCGGACGTGAGGGTGGTTCCGGTGCACGATCTGCCGTCTTCACCCGTGGCGTTCGCCTGGCTGCGGGCCGTCGAACCGCCCGCGCACGTACGGCGGTTCGTCGCCGACGCGGAGCGGGCGGCGCTGCGATGAGCCTTCCCCTGGTCCTCCTCCACGCCCTGCCCCTCGACTCCTCCCTGTGGGACGGGACCGCCCGGGCCCTGCGCGCCCGGGGCCGGCAGGTCCTCACCCCCGACCAGTGCGGTTTCGGCGCCGCGCCGCTGCCGCACGGCTCGCCGCCCTCGCTCGACCTGGTGGCCGACGGCCTGGCCCGGGAGCTCGACCGGCAGGGCGTCGGCGAAGTCGCCCTCGCAGGCTGCTCCATGGGCGGCTACGTGGCGATGGCCTTCCTGCGCCGCCATCCCGGCCGCGTCCGAGCGCTGGCCCTGCTCGCGGCCAGGGGTACGGCCGACTCCGACGAGGCGGCCGGCCGGCGTCTGCGCTTCGCCGACGCGATCCTCGACGACTCGGCGCGCGCCGGGCTCGTCGCCGCGACCACCCCGTCCCTGCTGGGCGCCACCACGCGGGCCCGGCGCCCGCAGCTGACGGCGCGGGTGACCGAGCTGGCGCTGGCGGCGCGGCCGCGGTCCGTCGCCTGGGCGCAGCGGGCCATCGCGGCCCGTACGGACTCCACGGCCGCCCTGCGGACGGCGGACGTCCCCGCGGTGGTCGTGATCGGCGCCGAGGACGAGCTCGTCTCCCTGGACGAGGCCTGCCGGACGGCCGAGGCGCTGCCGCGCGGCCGGCTCGTCGTCCTTCCCGGGGTCGGCCACCTCGCTCCCCTGGAGGCACCGGAGGCTACGGCGGAGATCCTCGCGGGCCTGCTCGCCCCTGCGCGGACCACCGGTGCGCAGGCCCTCGTACCGGCGGAAGCGGAGGCCGCGGCATGCTGACGGCGGATCACGCGGCATGGGGTTACGCGACGTCCACCGGGCTTCCGTTCACCCACGAGGAGATCGTGGACCCGCACTTCGAAGCCTGCGCCTCCCACTACCGGGACGCCCTGGACGGGGTCGGCATCCGGTCCGGGTGGCACGTGCTGGACGCGGGCTGCGGCAGCGGCGCGTTCCTGCCCCGGCTCTCCGAGCTCGTCGGCCCGGCGGGCCGCATCTCGGCCCTCGACCTGGCTCCGGAGAACGTCCGGCGCGCCGCCGGGCGGCTGCGGGACCACCCGGCGGCCGCGCCACTGGTGGCACGGCAGGGCAGCGTCCTCGACCTGCCGTACGCGGACGGCATGTTCGACGCCGTCTGGTGCGCGAACACCACGCAGTACCTGGACGACGCGGAGCTGGCGCGCGCGCTGGCGGAGCTGCGCCGGGTCACCAGGCCCGGCGGGCTCGTCGCGGTCAAGGACGTGGACGGCTCGCTGAGCACGGTCCGCCCGGCGGACCCGTTCCTGATCACCGACTTCCTCCGGGCGTCCGCCGCCTCCCCCGGCTACGCCCGCCAGCTGCTCCGGGGCCGTGACCTGTACCGCCGGCTGCGCGCGGCCGGCCTGACGGACGTGACGCAGCGCACGATCCTCATGGAACACCACGCTCCGCTGGCCCCGGCCGCCCTCCGGTTCTACGCGAACGCGTGCGCGCGCTTCGCCCGGCAGGCGGCGGACGAGGGCATCGCGGGGAACTGGGCCCCCTTCCTCGACCCCGAGGATCCGGCCGGCCCGCTGCGCGACCCCGACGGATACATCAGCGAGGGAAACGTCATCGCGATCGGCAGGGTGCCGTTCGCATCGATGGATGGAGAGGACACACCATGAACGACGCACGCGGCACCGCCGAGATGACCCGTCGCACCACGCTCACCGGGGGCGCCCTCGTCGGAATCGGTCTCGCCGAGGGCCTGCTGAACCCGGCATCGGTCGCGGCCGCGGCCACCTCCGGCGACGACTCCCGCTACGAGCGCGGGCTGGCCGTCCTGCACGAGACCTCGGGCGAGCGCGGGGCGGGCGTGATCGAGTCCCTGCGGGACATCGCCCCGGACCTCGGGCGCTACGTCGTCGAGTTCGCGTACGGCGACGTCTACGCCCGGCCGGGGCTCGACCTGCGCGAGCGGGAGCTGTCGACGGTCGCCGCGCTCGCCGCCCAGGGGGACACCGCCCCGCAACTGGACTTCCACATCGACGCGGCCCTGCACGTCGGCGTGCGGCCGGAGGAGGTCGTCGAGGCCCTGATCCACATCGTCCCGTTCACGGGGTTCCCCCGGGCGCTCAACGCGGTCGGCGTCGCCAGGGCGGTCTTCGCCGACCGGGGCGTCACCTTCGAACCACCGGTCATGAACGACACCCGCGACCGCTACGTGCGCGGGACCGAGAAGCTGGTGGAGATCGACGGGCACCACGGCCTGGAGGTCGTCGAGTCGCTGCGGGACATCGCCCCGGACCTCGGCCGGTTCATCGTCGAGTTCACCTTCGGCGACGTCTACCACCGCCCGTGGCTCTCGCCGAGGCGGCGCCAGCTCGTCACCGTCGCCGCCCTGACGGCCTTCGGCGACACCGCCCCCCAGCTGCGGGTGCACATCGGCGCCGCCCTGAACGTCGGGCTGAGCCCGGCGCAGATCGTGGAGGCGCTGATCCACGTGGTGCCGTACGCCGGGTTCCCGCGGGTGCTGAACGCCATCGGGGTGGCGCGGGAGGTGTTCGAGAAGCGGAACGCCGCGGTGCGGTAAGGGGACGGAGCGCTACGACGACCGGACGGCACGACGGCAGGAGGGTCGATCCGTGGGAACGGACATCACGGCGGACATCACGGCGGACTTCGGGGCGGACATCGGGGCGGACATGGCGGCCGGCATCGCGGCCGACTTCGGGGCGCTCGGGGAGGAGTTCACCAGGAATCCCCACCCGGTGTACGCCGCGCTCCGCGCCCGGGGCCCGGTGCACCGCGTCCGCGTACCGGAGGGCGCCGAGGCCTGGCTCGTGGTCGGCCACGAGGCCTGCCGCTCCGCGCTCACCGAGCCCTCCCTGTCCAAATCCTGGCGGGACGCCTCGCCCGCGCTGCCGCTGGCGCGGCTCTCCGCCGGCGAGAACCTGCTGAGCGCGAACCCGCCCGACCACACCCGGCTGCGCAAGCTGGTGGTGAAGGAGTTCACCCCGCGCCGCGTCGAGGCGCTCGCCCCGAGGGTACGGGCCCTGACCGGCGAGCTCCTCGACACCATGCTGGCCCGGCCGGCCGGCGCGGCCGACCTGGTCGAGGCGCTCGCGTTCCCGCTGGCCATGGGCATCATCTGCGAACTCCTGGGGGTACCCTCCCTCGACCGCGCCGCCTTCCGCGACTGGGCCGAACAGGCCCTGAGCAGCCCGGACCAGGCCATCCGGACCGCGGCCACGGCGGCGATGACCCGCTATCTCGTCGCCATGGCGGACGAGATGCGCGAGCGGCCCCGGGACGACCTGATGAGCGCCCTCATCCGCGCCACCGACGAGGACGGCGGCCGGCTCTCCCCCGACGAACTCATCGGCATGGCCTGGCTGCTGCTCGTCACCGGCTTCGAGACCACCGTCCAGCTGATCTCCGGCGGTGTCCTCGCGCTGCTCCGGCACCCCGACCAGCTCGCCGCGCTGCGCGCCGACCCGTCGCTCGCCGACGGCGCCGTGGAGGAGATGCTGCGGTACGAGGGGCCGGTCGAGACCACCACGTACCGGTTCACCACCGGGCCCGTGGAGATCGCCGGGACCCCGATACCCGGGGGCGGCGAACTGGTGCTGGTCTCGCTCGCCGACGCCGGCCGGGACCCCGCGCGCTTCCCCGACCCGGACCGCTTCGACATCCGCCGGTCCGCGGGCGGGCACATCGCCTTCGGCCACGGCATCCACTACTGTCTGGGAGCCCCGCTGGCCCGCCTTCAGGCCCGTACGGCCGTCACCGCGCTCCTGGCGCGCTGTCCGTCCCTCTCCCTGGACGCCGACCCCCGTGACCTCACCTGGCGCACCGGGCTCCTCATCCGCGGCCCCCGGCAGCTGCCCGTCCGCTGGCGGAGCTGAACGCTCAGCCGTGCCGGCGGCAGCGCACCATGTGAAAACTTCACCTCGCGCTGGTGACCGGGGCACTGTCCCGCGATCACCGGATCCTCGCAGAATCGTCAGTGAACGGACCGACCCGCGCCACGACGACGCAGAGGGAACTCCACCGCCATGACCAGCCTTTCGGCCAACGCCCGAATCAGCCCCAGCACCGGATCCGTACCGATGCCCGCCCGCCCCTCGAAGCCGGGCCTGGTGATCGAGAACCTCGACGCCCTGCCGGACACCGCGTACGCCCTGTTCACCGTCTGCAGCCAGACGCAGCTCACGGGCCCGGCGGCGCCGATCGCCGGACGGCTCGGGGCATGAGCACTGCCGAGCGCGAGCGGCCGGCCGTGCCGGTTGCGGCCCCGCCGGCCCCCGCCGAGGCGCTGGTGGGTTTCAAGTCCCATCTGCGGCCGACGGTCGTCCCCGGCGACGCCGCCTACCTGGTGTCCCGGCGCGGGGTGACCGCCCTGAGCGGGAGCGGGGCGGAGATCCTCGTACCGCTGCTCGACGGCACCCGGACCGCCCTGGCGGTCCGGCAGGAGGCCGCGCGGACCCTGGGCGCCGAGAACGCCGAGGCGGCCCTCCTCTCCCTGGCCGACGCCGGGTTGATCCGCTCCACCACCCCGGCGGCGGAGGCCGAGGCCGAGGCGTACTGGGACCTGGCCGGGCTGGACGGCGGCGAGGCCGCCGCCGGGCTGGCCCGGGCCGCCGTCGCGGTCGAGGCGCTGCCCGGCCTGGATCCGCGGCCGGTGGCGGAGGCCTGCCGGGAGTCGGGCATCGCGGTCGCCGCGGACCCCGCCGCCGCCGACCTGGTCCTCGTCCTGTGCGAGGACTACCTCTCCCCCGGGCTGGCCGCCGCGGACGCCCGCCACCGGGCCGCGGGCCGGCCCTGGGTGCCGGTCAAGCTGTGCGGGACGGACCCCTGGGTGGGCCCGTTCTTCCGGCCCGGCTCCGGCCCCTGCTGGCACTGTCTGGCCGTACGGCTGCGCGGCCACCGGCATTCCGAGGTGCCGGTGCGGCGCGCGCTCGGCCTCGACGGCCCCGTGCCGCGGCCGCCCGCCGGGCTGGCGGCGGGCACGGCCCTCGCGGTGAACCTCGCCGTCCTGGAGGCCGCCAAGTGGCTGGCCGGGCTGCGCCATCCCGAGCAGGCCCACATCCGTACTTTCGACACCCTGCGCCTGAGCGCCGCCAGCCACCCGGTGGCCCGGCTCCCGCAGTGCGCGGCCTGCGGGGACCCCGGTCTGGTGGCCCGCCGGGTCGGCGCCCCCTTCGTCCCCGTGTCCCGGCCCAAGGCCGCCGCGACCGGGGGCGGGGACCGCGCCCTGACCCCGGCGCAGATGCTGCGTACGTACGGGCACCTCGTGGACCCGGTGACCGGGGTGGTCAAGGAGATCCGGCAGGCCTCCGGCGCACCGGACTTCGTCCACGCGTACACCTCCGGGCACAACCTGGCGATGGAGTCCGCGTCGTTCGCCGGCCTCAGCTCGGGCTTGCGCGCGCTCAGCGGCGGCAAGGGCCGTACCGCCGAGGAGGCCCGTACGAGCGCGCTGTGCGAGGCGGTCGAGCGCTACAGCGGGACGCGGCACGGCGACGAGCCGGTGGTCCGCGACTCCCTGCGCGGCCTGGGCGGGGCGGCCGTGCATCCCAACGACTGCCAGCTGTACAGCCGCCGCCAGTTCGCGGAGCGGGAGCTGTGGAACGCGCGGCACTCCCGCTTCCACCACGTGCCGGCGCCGTTCGACGAGAGCCGGCCGACGGACTGGACACCGGTGTGGTCGCTGACCGAGGGCCGCCGGCGGCTGCTCCCCACCTCGATGCTGTACTTCGGGCGGGGGGCGGATTGCGCCGCGGACGAGCCCTGGGCCGACTCCAACGGCAACGCGGCGGGCAGCAGCCCCGAGGACGCGGTGGTGCAGGGCTTCCTGGAGCTGGTCGAGCGGGACGCGGTGGCCCTGTGGTGGTACAACCGCACCCGTCAGCCCGGGGTGGACCTCGGGGCCTTCGAGGACGAGTGGGTGGAGCGGATCCGCCACGGCATGCGCCGGGCGAACCGGGAGGTGTGGGCCCTCGACCTCACCTCCGACCTGGGGATCCCGGTGTTCGCGGCGCTGTCCCGGCGGACCGACAAGCCCGCCGAGGACGTGATCTTCGGCTTCGGCGCGCACTTCGACCCGCGGGTGGCGCTGTGCCGGGCGCTGTCGGAGCTGGGCCAGCTGCTGCCCGCCGTCGGCGACGTACGGCGGGACGGCCGCGGATACCGGATCACGGACCCGGAGCCGCTGTCCTGGTGGCAGCGGGCCACCGTCGCCAACCAGCCATATCTGGCGGCCGATCCGATGGCGCAGACCCGCACGCCGGGCCACTGGCCGTCGGTCCGGGGCACCGATCTGCTCGACGACGTACGCGTGATCACCGAGCTGGTCCGCGGTAAAGGTATGGACCTGCTCGTACTCGACCAGAGCCGACCTGACCTCGGACTTCCCGTGACGAAAGTGGTCGTACCGGGACTGCGTCACTTCTGGGCGAGGTACGGCTCGGGGCGGCTCTTCGACGTCCCCGTGAGCCTCGGCCGACTGGCCGAACCCACACCGTACGACCAGCTCAACCCCGTCCCGCTGTTCGTATGAGGGAACGATTCGCGCCCCTTGCCCACGCCCCTCCCCTATGCTCACACCTGGCGTGCAACAGAGGAACGCTTAAGGGGGATTGACATGCCTGGCCGCCTCAAGTCCTCGGACGGACCGTCGGAGGCGGTCCTGGTCGAGGGCATTCTGCGACGGAGCCGGGACTTACCCGCACCCCGGATGGCCCAGGTCATCCTCATCGCCGCACTCCTCTGCTACGTGGGCATCACCGCCCTGAACATCCTCAGCGCCGGAGTCGAAGGGCTCGCCCTGGCGGCCGCCTTCGGGTGCCTCGGCGCGGTCTTCGCCCTCCAGCTCCTGCACTCCCGTACGAGCACGCAGCGCGTCCCGGCCGGCCGCCGGGTCCTGACCCTCGGCGCCCAGGCCGCCTTCACCTACCTGCCGCTCATCGCCCTGAAGTCGCAGTGGGGCGCCATGGCGGGCTTCCTCGCCGGCTCCCTGCTGCTGCTCCTGCCCCCACGGCCGGGCTGGATCCTGTACGGATTCGTGGGCGTCAGCATGCTGGTGCCCCCGCTGCTGGAGGGGCGGCCGGTACTCGACAGCGTGTACCTGGTGCAGACGACCCTCCTGACCGGGCTGGTCACCTTCGGTCTGACCCGGCTGTCGGAGCTGGTCCGCGTCCTGCACGAGAGCCGCGGCGAACTCACCCGCGCCGCGGTCACCCGCGAACGGCTGCGCTTCGCCCGCGATCTGCACGACCTGCTGGGGTACAGCCTCTCCGCGATCCAGCTCAAGGGCGAGCTCATCCACCGCCTGATCCCGGCGCACCCGGCCCGGGCCATGGACGAGATCGAGGACGTGCTGGCCATCTCCCGCCAGTCGCTGGCCGACGTACGGCGGGTGGCCAGCGGATACCGGGACATGTCGCTGGAGGAGGAGATCGCCTCGGCCAAGTCGGTACTGGGCGCCGCCGAGGTCGACGCGGTGACCGACATCCGCATGGGAGAGGTCAGTTCGCCGGTGGACACGGTGCTCGCCACCGTGCTCCGGGAGGCCGTCACCAACGTGCTGCGCCACAGCCGGGCCGTGCACTGCGAGATCAGCGCCGTCGAGGAGGACGGCCTGATGACGCTGTCGGTCACCAACGACGGCGTCACCGAGGGCTACCGCGACACCTCGCCGCACAGCGGCAGCGGACTGGGGAACCTGGGGCTGCGCCTGCGGGCGGTGGGCGGGGAGCTGACGGTCGAACGGGGCCCCGGCACCCTTTTCCGGCTGGTCGCGCAGGTTCCCGCACACGGGGACGTCGACCCCGACCTCGACGAGTCGGACGAGCCGGCGGAGGACGGGCGCAGCTGGCTCGTCGCCTGAGGTGAGGGCTCGCACCGGCTGCCAACCGGCTGCCGGACCGGGCCGGTTGCTATGATCGTAAATACAAGATCGACCGCGCGGACGGGGGGCTCGTCACGGTGATCAGAATCCTGCTGGCCGAAGACATGCACATGGTGCGCGGTGCGCTCGTCGCCCTGCTCGACCTGGAGGACGACCTGGAGGTCGTCAGCGAGCTGTCGCGCGGGGACGAGATCCTGGCCGCCGCCCTCGACGTCCGGCCGGACATCGCGATCATCGACATCGACCTCCCGGGGCTCGACGGGCTGAGCGCCGCCATGCAGATCCACGAACACCTCCCGGAGTGCCGGACGCTGATGCTCACCAGCCTCGGCCGCCCCGGCACGCTGCGCCGGGCCCTG
This sequence comes from Streptomyces sp. NPDC059355, assembly GCF_042752335.1. Classification (NCBI taxonomy): domain Bacteria; kingdom Bacillati; phylum Actinomycetota; class Actinomycetes; order Kitasatosporales; family Streptomycetaceae; genus Streptomyces; species Streptomyces sp. NPDC059355. The sequence goes on from NZ_JBHYXN010000064.1 coordinate 31,650, forward strand.
GCGGCCCAGGTCTCCGGCTATCTCCTCAAGGACGATTCCCCGAAGGAACTGGCCAGTGCCATCAGGCGGGTGGTCGCCGGCCAGCGGGTCATCGACTCCAAGCTGGCCGTGGCCGCCTGGAACGGCCTGGAGAGCCCGCTGACCGACCGCGAGACCGAGGTGCTGCGCATGGCGGCCCAGGGCTCGGAGGCCGCCGAGATCGCCGGCGAGCTCCATCTGTCCACCGGGACCGTACGGAACTACCTGACGACGGTCGTGATGAAGCTGAAGGCCCGCAACCGGGTCGACGCGATCCGCATAGCCCGCGACGCCGGCTGGCTGGTCTGACCGTACATTCGAGTGGTCTTGGGCGCTGACCGCCTGCCATGGGGCGGCATCGCCCGGGCGCCCTCGTAACGTCGCGGCAAATGAAACGTACGCGACTGTGGGCAGGTATCGCCGGCTTGGCCGCGGCTTGCGCCGGGGTGGCCGTCTGGGCGCTCCAGCCCCTCCCGGCTCCAGCCCGGGAATCCAAGGCGTCACCGGCGCGGCTGCGGACGCAGGAGGCAAGTGCGCTGCTGCAGGCCGCCCTTGTGCAGCAGAACCAGGGCGACCCCAAGGGGGCCGCCCGTACCCTCGGGCGCGCGGTGGAGCTCGATCCCCACAACAAGCTCGCCTGGTACGACCTCGGGGTCATCGCCCAGCAGGAGGGCAGGACGGCCGATGCCGTCGCCTCCTACGACAAGGCCCTGAAGATCGACCCCGCGTTCCCCTCGGCCCTCTTCAACGAGGCGGTCCTGATCGAGCCGGCCGAGCCCGACCGGGCCGCCGGTCTCCTCAGGCGCGCCATCGCCGCCCGGCCGGAAGCGGCCACGGCCCATCTCCACCTCGGACGGATCCTGGCGGACCAGGGCCGTACCGACGAGGCCGCGCAGGAGTTCGGCCGCGCCGTCGCGGCCGATCCCGCCCTGCGCAGCCACGTACCGGAGCAGTTCCGGGACTCCACAAGTCCCGCACCCACACCGGCCCCCCCGCCGGCATCGACACCGACCCCCGCCGGGAGCACCAGATGACGTCGACCGCGACACCGAGGTTCTCCGTTTTCACCCCCAGCCACCGCCCTCGTTTCCTCGACGAGTGCCTGGCGACCCTGCAGGCCCAGACCTGCCCGGACTGGGAGTGGATCGTCCTGCTCAACAGCGGCGCCCGATGGCGGCCGGAGCGGCCCGACGACCGGGTCCGCGTGGTGATCGCGGACGAGGTGCAGGGCGTCGGGGCGGCGAAGCGCAGGGCCTGCGAACTCGCGCGCGGCGAGATCCTCGTGGAACTCGACCACGACGACCTGCTGGCGAAGGCCTGCCTGGCCGAGCTGGGCACGGCCTTCGACGAGCACCCCGAGGCCGTCTTCGTCTACAGCAACACCGCGCAGATCGCCGAGGACGGCAGCCGGGACGACTCCCGCTGGGACGAGTCCTGCGGCTGGCGGTACGAGGAGGTGGAGGTCGACGGCCGCAAGCTGCAGCAGATCGTCTCGCTGGCGCCGACCCCGCACAACGTCTCGTACATCTGGTACGCGCCCAACCACGTACGGGCGTTCCGCAAGGAGAGCTACGAGCAGGCCGGCGGGTACGACGCCGCGCGCACGGTCCTGGACGACCAGGACCTGATGTGCCGCCTGTTCCACATCGGGGACTTCCACCACATCGACCGCTGCCTGTACCTCCAGCGGGTGCACCCCGCGAACACCCAGAGCGACCCGGAGATCAACGCGCACATCCAGCGCGAGACGGTCGTCCTGTACGACAAGTACATCGAGGCCAACGCGCTGGCGTGGACCCAGCGGCGCGGGCTGCTCGCGCTGGACCTCGGCGCGGCCCACCGCAAGCCGCCCGGCTACCTGGGTGTGGACCAGTACCCCGGGAAGGGCGTCGACATCGTGGCGACGCTGCCCGGGAAGCTGGACCTGCCCGACGGTTCCGTGGGCCTGATGCGGGCGGTGGACTTCCTGGAGCACGTGCCGTCGAAGGTGCCGCTGATCAACGAGCTGTACCGGCTGCTGGCGCCCGGCGGCATGCTCCTGACGATGACGCCGAGTTCGGACGGGCGCGGGGCGTACCAGGACCCGACGCACGTCGCCTACTACAACGAGAACTCGTTCTGGTACTACACGGACGATCAGTACCGCACCTTCGTCCCGACGATCGAGGCCAAGTTCCAGTCCTCGCGGCTGGTCACGTACTTCCCGAGCGACTGGCACTCGAGGAACGACATCTCGTACGTGGTGGCCAACCTCATCGCGATGAAGGAGGGCGCCGCACGGTGCGGCGGGCCGCTGCTGGTGTAGGTGCGTGCGGCAGGCAAACGCCGGCGCCCCCGGGGGGGCGCCCCCGGGGGCCGGCGGTGTTTGGGGGGGGGGGGGGGGTTTTAAACAAAACCCGGCCCCCAATAAATTTGACAACACGGTTTGCGGGGTGGGGGTTTTAAGA
>NZ_JBHYXN010000065.1:0-33876 GCF_042752335.1 Streptomyces sp. NPDC059355
GACCCCGGCCCCGGCTTCCCGCCGGCCGCCTCCCCGGCCGGCCGGCGGCGCCGCGGAGCTCCCGCCGGGCCGGGCGCCGGCCAGGCCGGCTGGCGGCGGATCGTCCCGCAGGCACTGGTCGTCGCCTTCCTGGCCGGCGGCACCACGGCCTTCGTCGCCGCCGACAAGTCCGTACGGCTCACCGTGGACGGAGAGCCCCGGACCCTGCACACCTTCGCCGACGACGTCGACGAACTCCTCGCCGCCGAAGGCCTCGGCGTCGGCCCGCACGACCTCGTCGCCCCCGCCCGCACCGAGGCCCTCGACGACGGCGACGAGATCGTCGTCCGCCACGGCCGCCCCCTGCGCCTGATCCTCGACGGGCAGAGCCGCCAGGTGTGGACCACCGCGGGCACCGTCGAGGGGGCCCTGCGCCAGTTCGGCGTCCGCGTCGAGGGCGCCTACCTCTCCGCCCCGCGCACCGCCCCCGTGCCCCGGGCCGGCCTCACCCTCTCCGTCCGCACCGAACGCAGCGTCACCTTCATGGCGGACGGCCGCGAGAGCACCATCCGCACCAACGCCGCCACCGTCCGGGAGGCCCTCGGCCAGGCCGGGATCACGCTCCAGGGCCAGGACACCACCTCCGTCCCGCCCGCCTCCTTCCCGCGCGACGGCCAGACCGTCACCGTGCTGCGCATCACCGGCACCCGCGAGGTGCGCGAGGAGCACATCCCGTACGAGACCGAGAGGACCGAGGACGACGGCCTGTTCGCCGGCACCGAGGTCGTCGAGCGGGCGGGCCGGCCCGGAGCGCGCAGGGTCACGTACGTCCTGCGCACGGTCAACGGGGTCCGCCAGAAGCCCCGCATGGTCGCCGAGGAGACCGTCCGCGAGCCGGTCACCCAGCTCGTCAAGGTCGGCACGAGGCCGCTGCCGGCCTCCGTCGCCGGGGCCGACGGCCTCGACTGGGGGGCGCTGGCCCAGTGCGAGTCCGGCGGCCGCCCCTCCGCCACCGACGCCTCGGGCACGTACGGCGGCCTCTACCAGTTCGACGTCCGCACCTGGCAGAGCCTCGGCGGCTCCGGCCGCCCCCAGGACGCCCCGGGCCAGGAGCAGACGTACCGGGCGAAGAAGCTCTACGTACAACGGGGCGCGACCCCGTGGCCCCACTGCGGCCGTAGGCTTTACCGGTGAGCACCGCAGAGCAGCAGCCCGAGAGCACCACCACCAGCACCACCACCAGCACCACCTCCGACGCCCTTCTCGGACCGGCGGACATCCGTGAGCTGGCCGCCGTACTCGGCGTACGGCCGACGAAGCAGAAGGGCCAGAACTTCGTCATCGACGCCAACACGGTGCGCCGCATCGTGCGCACCGCCGAGGTGCGGCCCGACGACGTCGTCGTCGAGGTCGGGCCGGGGCTGGGGTCGCTGACGCTCGCGCTGCTGGAGGCCGCCGACCGGGTCACCGCCGTCGAGATCGACGACATCCTGGCCGCGGCGCTGCCCTCCACCATCGAGGCGCGGATGCCGGAGCGCATGGACCGCTTCGCGCTGGTGCACTCCGACGCGATGCTGGTGAAGGAGCTGCCCGGGCCGGCGCCGACCGCGCTCGTCGCGAACCTGCCGTACAACGTGGCCGTGCCGGTGCTCCTGACCATGCTGGACCGGTTCCCGACCATCGAGCGCACACTGGTGATGGTGCAGGCGGAGGTCGCCGACCGGCTGGCCGCCGAGCCGGGCAACAAGGTCTACGGGGTGCCGTCCGTCAAGGCGAACTGGTACGCGCACGTCAAGCGCGCCGGGTCCATCGGCCGCAAGGTGTTCTGGCCCGCGCCGAACGTGGACTCGGGCCTGGTCTCGCTGGTGCGGCGGGCCGAGCCGATCAAGACGACCGCCACGAAGGCGGAGGTCTTCGCCGTCGTGGACGCGGCCTTCGCACAGCGCCGCAAGACCCTGCGGGCCGCGCTGGCCGGCTGGGCCGGCTCGGCGGCGGGCGCCGAGCAGGCGCTGGTCGCCGCCGGGGTGTCCCCGCAGGCGCGCGGGGAGTCCCTGACGGTGGAGCAGTTCGCGGCGATCGCCGAGCACAAGCCCGCGGCGGAGAGGCCCGCGCTGTGAGCACGAAGAAGAGCGTGACCGTACGGGTCCCGGCGAAGGTCAACGTCCAGCTGGCGGTGGGCGCGGCCCGGGCCGACGGCTTCCACGACCTGGCGAACGTCTTCCTCGCGGTGTCCCTGTACGACGAGGTGACGGTCACCCCGGCCGAGACCCTGACGGTCACCTGCGCCGGCCCGGACGCGGACCAGGTCCCGCTGGACCGTACGAACCTGGCGGCGCGGGCGGCGGAGATCCTCGCGGCCCGCCACGGCCTGTCCGACGCGGTCCACCTGCACATCGCGAAGAACATCCCGGTGGCCGGGGGCATGGCGGGCGGCAGCGCCGACGGCGCCGGCGCCCTGCTGGCCTGCGACGCCCTGTGGGGCCTGGGCACGCCCCGCGCCGAGCTCCTGAAGATGTGCGCGGAACTCGGCAGCGACGTGCCGTTCAGCCTGGTCGGCGGAGCGGCGCTGGGCACCGGGCGCGGGGAGCTCCTGACCCCGGTCGAGGCGGGAACCTTCCACTGGGTGTTCGCGGTCGCCGACGGCGGGCTGTCGACGCCGGCGGTGTTCCGCGAGTTCGACCGGCTGGCCGAAGACCGGAGCGTCCCGGTCCCGGAGGCCTCGCCGGCGCTGCTCGCCGCCCTCGCCTCGGGCGAGGCGGACGCCCTCGCCGCGACCCTGGCCAACGACCTCCAGCCGGCGGCGCTGTCGCTGCGCCCGCAGCTGGCCGCGACGCTGGAGGCGGGCACCTCCGCCGGGGCCCTGGCCGCGCTGGTCTCCGGCTCCGGTCCGACGACGGCGTTCCTGGTCCGCGACCCGGAATCCGCCCTCAAGGTGGCCGCGGCCCTCGAAGCCTCCGGCACCTGCCGCACCACCCGCACGGCCACCAGCCCGGCCCCGGGAGCGACGGTCCTCCCGTCCTGAGGCTCCGGGTACCCAGGGCGAAGTGAGTATCCGCGCTCTGTTCCCGCCCGGGTCCCGGGCGGGAACGTGCACCCATGGGATACGCCGCGCACAGCATCAAGGACCTCGCCGAGGCCACGCCCGCGAGCCGGGACCGGTACGTCGACCTGTTGCGGGTCGCCTCGCTCGGGACCGTGCTGCTCGGGCACTGGCTGATGGCAGCCGTCAGCGGTGACGGCATAGGGAACCTGCTCGCCCTCGTCCCCGCGCTCCAAGTGCTCACCTGGGTCCTGCAGATCATGCCGGTGTTCTTCTTCGTCGGCGGGTTCTCGCACGCCCTGTCGTACCGCTCCCTGGCCGGGCGCGCCGACGGGCGGCCCGTCTACGCGGCCTTCCTGCGGGCCCGGCTCCGGCGGCTGCTGCGGCCCACCCTCGTCTTCGTCCTCGTCTGGACCGCCGGGGCGCTCGCCGTACAGCTCGCCGGCGCGGGGGAGGGGAAGCTGACCGGGGCCGCCCTGCGGCTGGTCACCCAGCCGCTGTGGTTCATCGGGATCTACCTCGCCATGGTCGCCTTCACCCCGGCGCTGCTGAAGCTCCACCGGCGGTGGGGATGGGGGGCCTTCGCCGCGCTGGCCGGGGCCGCGGCCGCCGTCGACGTACTGCGCTTCGCGCTCGGTGTCCCGTACGCCGAGTTCCTGAACTTCGGCTTCGTCTGGCTCGCCGTCCACCAGCTCGGCTTCCTGCGCGCCGACGGGCGGATCACCCGCCCCGGACTGCTCGCCGCCGCCGGGCTGCTCGGCGCCGTGCTGCTCGTCGCGTACGGGCCCTACCCGCTGTCCATGGTCGGGATGCCGGGCGAGAAGGTGTCCAACATGGCCCCGCCCACGCTGGCGCTCCTGGCGCACGGGGCGTGGCTCGTCGGAGCCGTGGAGCTGCTCAAGGCGCCCGCCGCCGCGCTGCTCGCCCGGCCCCGCGTCTGGCGCTGCGTCGTCGCCGCCAACGGGATCGCCATGACCGCCTTCCTCTGGCACCTCACCGCCATGCTCGCCGTGTACGCCGCCCAGCTCGGCCTCGGTATGCGCCTGCCCGACCCCGCCACCGCCGCGTGGTGGGCCCAGGTCCCCGTCCGGCTGCTCGCCGCCGCCGCGCTGACCGGCGTACTCGTCGCCCTCTTCCGCCGCTTCGAGGCCCCCGGCCGCGGCGGCGCCGAGCCCGGATCCGGGCCGCGCGCCGCCCTCGGCATCACCCTGTGCCTGCTCGGCATCCTCGGACTGTCCATGACCGGGCTCGGCGGCCTGCTGGAGGGCCACAGCGCCACCCTGATCGCCCTGCCGGTCACCGCGCCCGCCGCCATCGGCATGGCTCTGGGAGGCTGGCTCCTGGTGGAGCGCCCGGCGTCGGTTCGGAGGGTTAGGCTGAGGGGCTGATCCACACCCTTCCCTGGAGCGCGTCTGATGGCCGTCAATCTGGTCAATGTCGAGGCAGTCGGCAAGGTGTACGGAACCCGTGCCCTGCTCGACGGCATCTCCCTCGGCGTGTCCGAGGGAGACCGGATCGGTGTCGTGGGCCGCAACGGCGACGGCAAGACCACCCTCATCCGCATGCTCGCGAAGCTGGAGGAACCCGACAGCGGCCGGGTCACCCAGAGCGGCGGCCTGCGCATGGGCGTCCTCACCCAGCACGACTCCCTCGACCCCGCGGCCACCATCCGCCACGAGATCATCCGGGACATGGCCGACCACGAGTGGGCCGGCAACGCCAAGATCCGCGACGTGCTCACCGGGCTCTTCGGCGGCCTCGACCTCCCCGGCTTCGGCCAGGGCCTCGACACCGTCATCGGGCCGCTCTCCGGCGGTGAGCGCCGCCGCATCGCCCTCGCCCAGCTGCTCATCGCCGACCAGGACCTCCTCGTCCTCGACGAGCCCACCAACCACCTCGACGTCGAGGGCATCTCCTGGCTGGCCAAGCACCTCCAGGAGCGCCGCTCCGCGCTCGTCTGCGTCACCCACGACCGCTGGTTCCTCGACCAGGTCTGCACCCGCATGTGGGACGTCCAGCGCGGCACCGTGTACGAGTACGAGGGCGGCTACAGCGATTACGTCTTCGCCCGCGCCGAGCGCGAACGGATCGCCGCCACCGAGGAGACCAAGCGGCAGAACCTGATGCGCAAGGAGCTCGCCTGGCTGCGCCGCGGCGCCCCCGCCCGGACCTCCAAGCCGCGCTACCGCATCGAGGCCGCCAACGAGCTCATCGCCGACGTGCCGGAGCCGCGCGACAAGTCCGAGCTGATGCGCTTCGCCAACGCCCGCCTCGGCAAGACCGTGTTCGACCTGGAGAACGTCACCGTGCAGGCCGGGCCGAAGACCCTGCTCAAGCACCTCACCTGGCACCTCGGCCCCGGCGACCGCGTCGGCCTCGTCGGCGTCAACGGCGCCGGCAAGACCTCGCTGCTGCGCGCGCTCGCGGAGGCGGCCCGTACGCAGGGCGACGTCCAGCCGGCCGCCGGGTCCGTCACCGTCGGCAGGACCGTCAAGCTGGCGTACCTCTCGCAGGAGGTCGGCGAACTCGACCCGTCCCTGCGGGTCCTGGAGGCCGTGCAGCGCGTGCGCGACCGCGTGGACCTCGGCAAGGGCCGCGAGATGACGGCCGGTCAGCTGTGCGAGCAGTTCGGCTTCACCAAGGAGAAGCAGTGGACGCCCGTCGGCGACCTCTCCGGTGGTGAGCGGCGCCGGCTGCAGATCCTGCGGCTGCTGATGGACGAGCCCAACGTGCTCTTCCTCGACGAGCCCACCAACGACCTCGACATCGAGACCCTGACCCAGCTGGAGGACCTCCTCGACGGCTGGCCGGGCTCGATGATCGTGATCTCCCACGACCGGTTCTTCATCGAGCGCACCACCGACACGGTGATGGCGCTGCTGGGCGACGCGAGCCTGCGGATGCTGCCGCGCGGCCTGGACGAGTACCTGGAGCGCCGGCAGAAGATGATCGAGGCGGCCGCCCCGGCGCCCGCTCCGGCCGCCGCCAAGTCGAGCGCCTCCGGCGACGCGCGCGCCGCGAAGAAGGAGCTCCAGAAGATCGAGCGCCAGCTCAACAAGATGGCCGACCGCGAGACGAACCTGCACGCGCAGATCGCCGAGAACGCCACCGATTTCGACAAGGTCGCCAAGCTCGACGCCGAGCTGCGCGAACTCATCTCGGACCGGGACGAATTGGAGATGCGCTGGCTGGAGCTGGCCGAGGACGCCTAGGCCGTGTCTTGGGCCGGGCCGGGCGAAGGCTTCAACTGACCTGATAACGGCGCTGTCACGGGCCGGTCCTCCCTTGGGAACAGGGGCTGGACCGGTCCGATGTAAGAACGCTGTCAGTGATAGAAAGGTCATCCCCCTACGCCACCCGACGCCGAAGGTACGCGCTGATGACCGAGCCGCCCCAGCCGCCGAACCAGCCGCCCACACCTTCCGGTTACGGTCACCTGCCCGGCCCGCCGCAGCCCGGGTACGGATACCCGCAGCAGGGTGAGAACCCGTACGCGCAGCAGCCGCCGACGCAGCCCATGCAGCCGATGCCCCAGCAGCCGATGCCCCAGCAGGGGCACTTCCCGCCGCCCCCCGGCATGCCCACCGTCGGCATGCACCCGGCCGGGGGCGCACCACAGCCGAAGAACAAGACGGCGGTCGTCGTCGCCGCGGCCGTCGCCGGCGTGCTCGTCCTCGGTACCGGCGGCTACTTCGCCCTCTTCGCCGGCGGGGACGAGGATCCGAAGAAGCCCGTCGCGCAGAGTTCCGCCCCCGCCGACGACAAGCCCTCCGCCGAGGTGGACAAGGGCGACGGCAGCGGCAACGGCGGCAAGGAGTCCGAGGACCTCAACGCCGGCCGCAAGCAGGGCGAGGACAAGGCCCTCTGGCTCAAGACGGCCAAGGTCGACGGCCCCGGCCTGGGCGTGGACTCCACCGGCCAGTGGATCGTCGGCGACACCGTCGTCAAGAGCGTCTGGAAGAACCTCACCGCGTACGGGGTGACCGACGGCAAGGAGAAGTGGACGCTCGCGTTCCCCACTCCCGTCTGCTCCGTCACCAAGCAGACCACCGCCGAGTCCAAGACCGTCGTGATGGTCAAGGACGGCGACGGCGACTCCGCCACCTGCAACCAGATGAAGCAGGTCGACCTCAAGGCCGGCAAGGAAGGCTGGACGAAGGAGGTCCCCAAGGAGGGGCTCTTCGACATCATGACCAGCCCCAGCCTGGGCATCACCGGCGACACCGTCGCCGTCAGCCGCAGCGGCACCGCCAGCGCCTTCAAGGTGAGCACCGGCGACAAACTCTTCGGCAGCGCCGGCGTCGAGGGCTGCAAGCCCGACTCGTACGTGGCGGCCAAGAACAAGATGATCGCCATCGCGACCTGCTACGACGACGACCTCTCCAGCGAGGTCTCCGATGCCGACCCGGTCACCGGCAAGAAGACCTGGACCTTCAAGCTGCCGGCCAAGTACAAGGTCGGCGCCGTCTACTCGCTCGACCCCCTCGTCCTCGACATCGGCAACCAGGACAAGAAGGAACGTGCCATCGTGGTCCTCGGACCCGACGGGAAGCAGCGCGCCACCGTCAGCGGCGAGGGCAACTTCGCCACGGAGTGCACCAACGGCCTCTTCCGCTCCGTCGAGGTGTGCTCCACCACCGCCGTGGACGGCAACACCCTCTACATGCCGACCGTCGCCGAGTCCGGCAAGGCCAACGAGATCGTCGCCTTCGACCTGGACAGCGGAAAGGCCAAGTGGCGCACCCCCGCCGGGGACGGCCGCACCATCACCCCGCTGAGCGCCGCGAACGGGCAGCTGATCGCCTACCGCAAGGCCACCTCCGAACAGGGCGGCGAGGTCGTCTCGGTCCCGGCCGCCGGCGGCACGCCCACCGTGCTGCTGCGCAACCCGTCGGGAACGTCCGCCCCGATCGAGAGCAGCTTCTTCACCCCGATCGTCGACTACGCGGACGGCCGCCTCTTCATCTCCCAGTCCCGCCTTCTCGCCAGGGGCGCCGCCGAGAAGCTCCTGATGGTCTTCGGCAAGTGACGAGCAGCAAGTCCCCGAGCCGCCCACCGAGAGGCAGTAGCAAGCGATGAGTACCCCGCCGCCCCCCAACCAGCCGCCCGCCGGCGGCTTCGGAGCGCCGCAGGAACCCCCGCCCGGGGGCTTCGGCGCGTCGCCGCCGGTGCCGCCCGTGCCGGCGGCCGCCCCGCAGCAGCCGCCGGTGCCGCCGACGGCGCCGCAGCAGCCACCCGTACCGCAGGGTGCGCCGACCGCGCCCGCCGCGCCGGGCGTCCCCCCGCAGGGGCAGCCGGCGTACGGCTATCCCCAGCAGGGCTACGGCTACCCGCAGCAGCAGCCCCCCGCCGGAGCCGGCGCCCAGCCGTCCTACGGGGCGCCCACGGCCCCCATGTACGCGACCCAGTCCCCGGCCCCGGCCGGCGCGGGCGGCGGCAACGACGTGCGCAACCAGCTGATGATCGTCGGCGCGGCCCTGGTGGCCATCGTCCTGATCGTCGCGGGCGGCTTCTGGTACGTCTCCGGCGACGACGGCGGCAGCGACAAGCAGCCCACCGCGGACGGCACCACCGGCGGCGACAAGCCCGGCTCCGGCACCCCCGGTGCGGAGAAGGCGCCCGCCAACACCAAGTCGAAGCCGCTGTTCAACCAGCCGAGCCCGACCCCGGAAGAGGTCGTCACGGTCGCGGGCTCCTGGCTCACCGACTCGACCTACATCAAGTCGGACGTGGCGAAGGTCGTCGGCTACAACACCGTCGACGGCGGCAAGAAGTGGGAGATCCCGTTCCCGGGCGAGCTCTGCGGCGCCACCAAGCACATCAGCGACAACAAGACGGCGGTCCTCTTCCGGCCCACCAAGCCCACGCCCGACAACAAGTACCCGGCGTGCACCGAGGTCGGCGTCATCGACCTGAACGCCGGCAAGCTCGTCTGGTCCGGCAACGCCAAGGGCGCCACCACCGGTGACAGGCCCGCCTCCTACTACGAGGTCACGCTGAGCGGCCAGACCGTCGCCGCGGGCGGCACCAGCGGCGGCGCCGCCTGGAACCTCGCCGACGGCAAGTCCCTGTGGACGCCCAAGGTCGACGGCGAGGGCTGCTACGACAGCGGCTACGCCGGCGGCGAGGCCCTCGGCGTGATCCGCAAGTGCGGCCGCGGCGACACCCAGACGCTGTACGCGCAGACCCTGGATCCGGCCACCGGCGCCCAGACCTCCTCGTACAAGCTCTCCCCGGGCATCGAGTGGGCGTCCATCGTCTCCACCAAGCCCCTGATCGTCGCCGCCGACGTGGGCAAGACCGCCAAGAACGCCACCGGGGTCAGCGACCTCTTCGTCGTCGACCCCAAGGGCGAGCTGAAGGCGCGCATCTCGCTCGCCTCCGGCAACTTCGGCGGCAAGTGCGGCGGCACCGAGGTCGAGAAGTGCGTCGGCTTCGTGGTCGGCAACGGCAAGGTCTACCTGCCCTCGATCGAGCACCAGGGCAAGGCGGAGGTCGGCCGCACCAACGAGCTGGTCTCCTTCGACCTGGAGACCGGCAAGCAGACCACCGACCGCGCCGACGCGGGCGAGCGGTACACCATGTTCCCGCTCCGCATGGACGGGCCGAACATCATCGCGTACAAGGAGCCCCCGTACGACAAGGGCGGGCAGATCGTCAGCATCGACGGTACGACGATGAAGGAGACCGTCCTCATGGAGAACCCGGCGGAGAAGGCGAGCCGCACCGCCGAGACCGGTTTCTCGCCGGATTACTCCGAGTACCGCTACCACAACGGCAAGCTCTTCATCTCCCGGACGACGGCCAGGAAGCCGTACTCCGACAAGGGCGACCCCGAGTACCTGTTCGTCTCTTTCGGCGCCAGCTGATCCCCGGCCGATCCCGGCCGTTCACCGCAGCGGGCAGAAGCCCCCGGAAGGTCCGCCTTCCGGGGGCTTCTGCGCGGTAACCGCCGCGCACCGTCGAACAAGCGTGTAGCTTGCCGGGTCAGAAGGGTCGGGGGTGGGTGCGCGATGGGCGTACGGGTCATGGTGCTCGACGAGCACCGGCTGCTGGCCGAGGCGCTGGCCTCGGCCCTCAAGCTGCGCGGGCACCGGGTGCTGGCCGCGGCCGCCCCGGCCGCGGGCGCCGCCGAGCTGGTCATCAGCCGGGCGCCGGAGGTCTGCCTGCTGGGCACCGCGACGCCCGCCGAGCCGGGGGTCTTCGAACCGGTCGTCCGCATCAAGCGGGAACGGCCGCAGATCGCCGTGGTCGTCCTCGGCCCGGTGCCGAGCCCGCGCGGGATCGCGGCCGCCTTCGCCGCCGGCGCCTGCGGGTACGTACGCCACGACGAGCGGATCGAAGGGGTGGAGCGGGCACTGGCCAAGGCCCGGGCGGGGGAGGTGGCGATCTCCCCGCAGCTGCTCCAGGGGGCCTTCGCGGAACTCCTCAACCCCGCCGCCCAGCCCGACGACGAGGGCAGCCGGCTGCTGCGGCTGCTCACTCCGCGCGAGGTGGAGGTGCTGGTCCGGGTCGCCGAGGGCGAGGACACCCGGCTCATCGCGGCGGGCATGGAGATCGCACCGAGCACCGCCCGTACGCACGTGCAGCGGGTGCTGATGAAGCTGGGCGTCGGCTCCCGGCTGGAGGCGGCCGCGCTGGCCGCCCGTACCGGCCTGCTGGACCGGGCGGGGCTGCCGGGGCTGCCGGCGGTGGCCGCCGATTTCCCCGCGGGCCCGTAATCCGGTAAGCCAGTGACCGGCATGTGCACGCGCCCGCGTGCATCCCCCCGCGAGAGGCAGTAGACGAGTGAGCAAGACGGCGACGTTCAAATACATGGTCACCGGCGGCGCAGGATACGTCGGCAGCGTCGTCGCGGCGCACCTCCTGGAGGCCGGGCACGAGGTCACCGTCCTCGACGACCTCTCCACCGGGTTCCGCGAGGGCGTCCCGGCGGGCGCCGCCTTCATCGAGGGCCGGATCCAGGACGCCGAGCGGTACCTGGACCCGTCCTACGACGCGGTGCTGCACTTCGCGGCCTCCTCGCAGGTCGGCGAGTCCGTCGCCAACCCCGGCAAGTACTGGGAGAACAACGTCGGCGGCACGCTCGCCCTGCTGGCCGCGATGCGCACGCACGGGGTGCGCAAGCTGGTGTTCTCCTCCACCGCCGCCACCTACGGCGAGCCCACCGAGGGCCTGCTCACCGAGGACTCGGTCACCAAGCCCACCAACCCGTACGGCGCCTCGAAGCTGGCCGTCGACCACATGATCGCCGGCGAGTGCGCGGCGCACGGGGTCGCGGCGGTCTCGCTGCGCTACTTCAACGTGGCCGGCGCGTACGGGGAGTTCGGTGAGCGGCACGACCCCGAGACCCACCTGATCCCGCTGGTGCTCCAGGTCGCCCTGGGCGAGCGGGAGTCGATCTCGGTGTTCGGCGAGGACTACCCGACCCCGGACGGCACCTGCGTGCGCGACTACATCCACGTGGCCGACCTGGCGGAGGCCCACCTGGCCGCCCTTCAGGCGGCCACTGCGGGCGAGCACCTGATCTGCAACCTCGGCAACGGCAACGGCTTCTCGGTCCGCGAGGTCGTCGAGACGGTCCGCAAGGTCACCGGCGCGGAGATCCCCGAGGTCGTCGCCCCGCGCCGGGCCGGCGACCCGGCGGTGCTCGTCGCCTCCGCGCGCGCCGCCCACGAGCGGCTCGGCTGGACCCCGGCCCGTTCGGACCTCACCGGCATCATCACGGACGCCTGGAACTTCACCCGCAAGCACCGTTCCTGACCCGCTGCCCCGCCCTCACCCGCGCCCCCCGCACCCGACCGTGCGGGGGGCGCGGTGCGTACGGGGCCGTACGTGCCGCGGCGTGCGCGGGGAGCGCGGACGGGTGGGGGGCGCCGTGAGAGGGCGCGGTGCGCGGGCGCCCGGCGTGCACACGCCGGGTGAAATGCCCCCCGTGCAACTGCCTGCGGCACAGGCGTGCCGGAAACCCTCTTCCGGACCGTCCATATGGTCGAATTCAGGCCATCGCGAACCCGGTTCACGCCTGCCCAGCCGGAAAATCGCTCGGAAAACTTCTGCTATTCGGCCAACCGCGAGCCGCCACCCGTTCTACGCTGATGCGTGACGCCGGTGGGGGCCGGTGTTGATTCAGGGGTCGAGACACGCCGGGTACGGCGTCCGGTCCGGGGTAGTGCAGAGATGTCTCGGCGGCGGCCGCGGCAGCTGCGGATCACCCGGTCCGGGCGCCGTACCCGCAGTCGTCCGTTCCCCGACCCTTGGGGGTTTTGTGGTTCGCATCCGGGTTCTCGTGGTCGACGATCACCGCATCTTCGCCGAATCGCTCGCAGCCGCGCTCGCGGCCGAGCCCGACGTGGACGTGTCCGCGGCCGGCAGCGGTCCCGCCGCGCTGCGCTGCCTCGAACGTGCGGTGGCCGAGGGCCGCCGCTTCGACGTCCTGCTCGTCGACGCCGATCTCGGCGCCGCCGCCGGGGCCGTGCCCGCCCAGCGCGAATCGGGCTCCGGCGCGCCGCCGGGCGCGGACGGGATCGCGCTGGTCGCCGGGGTGAGGGTGTCGCACCCCGGGGTCCGCACCGTCGTGCTGGCCGGGCGGGACGATCCGCGCCGGGCCGCGCACGCCCTCCAGGCGGGGGCTTCGGGCTGGGTGGCGAAGGACTGCTCGCTCTCGCGGCTGCTGGCCGTCATCCGCGGAGTCCTGCGCGAGGAGACCCACCTGCCGCCCGCGCTGCTCACCGGAGTTCTGCGCGAACTGACCGCCGCGCGCAAGCACCGTACGGACAGCGAGCGGCTCGTCGAGTCCCTCACGCCGCGCGAGCACGAGGTGCTGCGCTGCATGGTGGCCGGGCTGGGCCGCAAGGACGTGGCGGCGCGGCTGTTCCTGTCCCCGCACACCGTCCGCACGCACATGCAGAACGTGCTGGGCAAGCTCGGCGTGCACTCCACGCTCGCGGCGGTGGCGCTGGCCCGGCGGGCCGGGGTGCGGCCGGCCGACCTAGCCGGGGATGTTGTCGAACGGAGCGGTCAACTGGCGTAGCAGCGCCGCGAGATCGCCGCGCTGGGCCTGGGAGAGCTGGGCGAGGATCGCCCTCTCCTGGGCCAGCAGGCCGGCCAGGGCCTGGTCGGCGCGGTCACGCCCCTCCGGGGTGAGCCGGACCAGTACCCCGCGGCGGTCGTTGGGGTCGGGCAGCCGCTCGACGAGGCCCTTCTTGGCGAGCCGGTCGATGCGGTTGGTCATGGTGCCCGAGGTGACCAGGGTCTGCGTCAGCAGCTGGCCGGGCGAGAGCTGGTAGGGGGCGCCGGCGCGGCGCAGCGACGTCAGGACGTCGAACTCCCAGGGCTCCAGGCCGTGCTCGGAGAAGGCCAGCCTGCGGGCTCGGTCGAGGTGACGGGCGAGCCTGCTGACGCGGCTCAGCACTTCGAGCGGTTCCACGTCGAGGTCAGGGCGTTCCCGCCGCCATGCCGCGACCAATCGGTCGACCTCGTCCTCCATGCCGATCAGTGTAAGGGGTCTGTCGACGTGAAGTCTCTTCAAATCGAGGATCTCGGGAATGGATATCTCGATCTCATGAGTCTTGACGTCAAGATATATTCTGGGCGACGATGGGCATGGAGGGGGCCGGAACCGCTTCCGCTTCCGCCCGCCCCGCCAGCAGGGAGGCTCGAACATGCATTCCGATACCGCGTCGGCAAGGACCCCCGCAGTGCCCACCGCCCACGCCGCGCCCACCTGGGACCCCCGGCAATACCTCCGACACGCCGGACACCGGACCCGGCCCTTCCTCGACCTCCTGAGCCGGATACCCGAACTCCCCACCCGTCCCGCCCGTATCGCCGACCTCGGCTGCGGCCCCGGCAACGTCACCGCGCTCCTCGCCGAGCGCTGGCCCGAAGCCCACATCACCGGCTTCGACCTCTCCCCGGAGATGCTCCGCGGCGCCACCGACGAGTACGCGGGCAGGACCTCCCGGGGCGGCCGCCTCGACTTCCGCCACGGCGACCTCGCGAGCTGGCTCCCCGAGGAGCCGTACGACCTGATCGTCTCCAACGCGGCCCTCCAGTGGGTCCCGAGCCACCCCGGCTCCTTCGCCGCCTGGATCAACGGACTGCGCCCCGGCGGCACCTTCGCCTTCCAGATACCCGCCAACTTCACCGCCCCCAGCCACGCCCTGCTCGCCCGGCTCTGCGAGACCCCGCGCTGGCGCAGCCGCCTCGCCGGCCACGGCGCCCGCTACACACACATCCTCGAACCCGCCGAGTACCTGGCCCGGCTCATCGAGCTGGGCTGCGCCGTCGACATCTGGGACACCACGTACCACCAGCTGCTCACGGGCACCGACCCGGTGCTCGACTGGGTCAAGGGGACCGCCCTGCGGCCCGTCCTGACCGCACTCGGGGACGACCGGGGGGCCGTGGAGGCCTTCCTCGCCGAATACCGCGACCTGCTGCGCGAGGCCTACCCGCCCGGGCCGTGCGGCACCGTCTTCCCGTTCCGCCGCGTCTTCGCCGTCGCCCGCAAGGAGCTCTGACCGTGCTGAACGCAGTCGACCACGTCCAGCTCGCCGCGCCGCCCGGCTCGGAGGACCGGCTCCGCGCCTACTACACGCACGTCCTCGGCATGACCGAGGTGCCCAAGCCGCCCGTCCTCGCCGCCCGCGGCGGCTGCTGGTTCGCCGCCGGCCCGGTGCAGCTGCACCTGGGGGTCGAGGAGGACTTCCGGCCCGCCCGCAAGGCGCACCCGGGGCTGCGGGTGACGGGGATCGAGGCGTACGCGCGGAGACTGGAGGAGCGCGGAGCCGCGGTCGTCTGGGACGACAACCTGCCGGGACACCGCCGCTTCTACTCCGAGGACCCGGTGGGCAACCGGCTCGAGTTCCTCGAATCCCTCGGCTGAGGCCGCGACGCGACGGCGCCCCGTCGCCGGAGATCCGGTGACGGGGCGCCGCCGCGTCGCGCGTCGCGGTACCGCTCAGCTCTTGCGGTGGCCCACCAGCCGGGGCTTCGACTCCAGCCCGTCCAGCCCGTGCCAGGCCAGGTTCACCAGATGCGCCGCGACCTCCGCCTTCTTCGGCCGGCGCACGTCCAGCCACCACTGCCCGGTCAGCGCGACCATCCCGACCAGCGCCTGCGCGTACAGCGGGGCCAGCTTCGGGTCGAACCCGCGCGCCTTGAACTCCAGCCCGAGGATGTCCTCGACCTGCGTGGCGATGTCACTGATCAGCGAGGCGAACGTACCCGTCGACTGGGCGACCGGCGAGTCCCGGACCAGGATGCGGAAGCCGTCCGTGTACGACTCGATGTAGTCGAGCAGCGCGAACGCCGCCTGCTCCAGCAGCTCCCGCGGGTGCCCGGCCGTCAGCGCGCCGGTCACCCCGTCCAGCAGCTGGCGCATCTCCCGGTCCACGACGACCGCGTACAGGCCCTCCTTGCCCCCGAAGTGCTCGTACACCACCGGCTTGGAGACCCCGGCCTTCGCCGCGATCTCCTCCACCGACGTGCCCTCGAAGCCCTTTTCCGCGAACAGGGTGCGGCCGATGTCCAGCAGTTGCTGGCGCCGTTCGGCGCCCGTCATCCGGACCCGGCGGCCGCGCCGGGGCTTGTCGCTGCTGGAACTGCTGCCGTCGATCGCCACGTCCCCCATCATGCCGCGTTCGACGCGTTTTCCCTGCGCCGGGCGTCGATGCGGTCCTTGGACGGCCAGCGCACGTCCGTCGCCCAGCCCGCCAGCTCGAACCACCGGATCAGCCGGGCACTGGAGTCGACCTGGCCGCGCAGCACGCCGTGCCGGGCCGAGGTCGGGTCCGCGTGGTGCAGGTTGTGCCAGGACTCCCCGCACGAGAGCACCGCCAGCCACCACACGTTGCCGGAGCGGTCCCGGGACTTGAACGGGCGCTTGCCCACCGCGTGGCAGATCGAGTTGATCGACCACGTCACGTGGTGCAGCAGCGCGACCCGGATCAGGGAACCCCAGAAGAACGCCGTGAACGCACCCCACCACGACATCGTCACCAGACCGCCGACCAGCGGCGGGATCGCCAGCGACACGATCGTCCACAGGACGAAGTCACGCGAGATCCGCCGGATCGCCGGGTCCTTGACCAGGTCCGGGGCGTACTTCTGCTGGTCGGTCTGCTCCTCGTCGAAGAGCCACCCGATGTGCGCCCACCACAGCCCCTTCATCAGGGCCGGGAGGGTCTCGCCGAACCGCCACGGCGAATGCGGGTCGCCGTCGTGGTCGGAGAACTTGTGGTGCTTGCGGTGGTCCGCCACCCAGCGCACCAGCGGGCCCTCCACCGCCATCGAACCCATCACGGCCAGAACGATCCGCAGCGGCCGCTTCGCCTTGAAGGAACCGTGCGTGAAGTACCGGTGGAAGCCGATGGTGATCCCGTGACAGGCGAGGAAGTACATGAACACCATCAGGCCGAGATCCAGCCAGCTCACCCCCCAGCCCCAGACCAGCGGGATCGCCGCCAGCAGCGCCAGGAAGGGAACGACGATGAACAGCAGCAGGGCGATCTGTTCGACGGACCGCTTGTTCTCACCTCCGAGCGTCGCGGAGGGCACGGGGGAAGCGGAATCGGAGGCCGCCGAGGCGTCCTCGATCACTTCGGGACTGGTGGTCATGAAGGGTCCCCTGGGGGGTGAGGAATCGGCGGGGCGCCTTGGGCGCCCGCCCTGGCTACGGATCCGTAACCTACGGCAACGTAAGTATGGCAAAGGCCCGGCCCGGGGCAAGGGGAGCACGACCGGGCCCGAGGCGCCCTCAAGGGCGCTCGCGGCAGCCCGCGCGCCGCCTGGTGAGACGTTTAGCGAGGCACGAGGCCCGGACACCTATCCTGGTGTCGTCGGACAGCGCGGTCCGCACGGGCAGCCGAGCTGCGCATCAGGTGGGGGACACCCCCCTGGCCCCTTCCCAGCGACAGCCGGGGAGGAGTCCAGACGCCCCCGCGCATCCCGGAGCCCACCTCCCAGTAGCGCTCGAACACTGCAAGGAGCCGCACCTGTGAGCAGTGCTGACCAGGCCTCCTCCACCCCGGCCAAGGCCCCGGCCACCGCCGTCGCCGCCGCCAACGCGGAGCTGCGGGCGGACATCCGCCGCCTCGGCGACCTCCTCGGCGAGACCCTCGTCCGTCAGGAAGGCCAAGAACTCCTCGACCTCGTCGAACAAGTGCGCGCCCTGACGCGCACCGACGGCGAAGCCGCCGCCGCACTGCTCGGCGACACCGACCTGGAGACCGCCGCCAAGCTCGTACGGGCC
The DNA here is from genome assembly GCF_042752335.1 of Streptomyces sp. NPDC059355. Lineage (NCBI taxonomy): Bacteria > Bacillati > Actinomycetota > Actinomycetes > Kitasatosporales > Streptomycetaceae > Streptomyces > Streptomyces sp. NPDC059355. Next base: position 17,277 of record NZ_JBHYXN010000065.1, read on the forward strand.
TTCTCCACCTACTTCCACCTCGCCAACGTCACCGAACAGGTGCACCGCGGCAAGGAGCTGCGCGCCCACCGCGCCGCGGAGGGCGGGCTCCTCGCCCGCACCGCCGACATGCTCAAGGACGCCGACCCCGAGCACCTGCGCGAGACGGTCAAGAACCTCAACGTCCGCCCGGTCTTCACGGCGCACCCCACCGAGGCGGCCCGCCGCAGCGTCCTCAACAAGCTGCGCCGCATCGCGGCCCTGCTGGAGGAGCCCGTCGCCGGCGCCGGCGAACGCCGCCGCCACGACCTGCGCCTCGCCGAGAACATCGACCTCGTCTGGCAGACCGACGAGCTGCGCGTGGTGCGGCCCGAACCCGCCGACGAGGCCCGCAACGCCATCTACTACCTCGACGAGCTGCACGCGGGCGCGGTGGGCGACGTACTCGAGGACCTCGCCGCCGAGCTCCAGCGCGTCGGCGTCGAGATCCCGGCCGGCACCCGCCCGCTCACCTTCGGCACCTGGATCGGCGGCGACCGCGACGGCAACCCCAACGTCACGCCCGAGGTCACCCGCGACGTCCTGATCCTCCAGCACGAGCACGGCATCACCGATGCCCTCGAACTGATCGACTTTCTGCGCGGACTGCTGTCGAACTCCATCCGCTACACCGGCGCCACCGAGGAGCTCCTCTCCTCCCTCCAGGCGGACCTGGAGCGCCTCCCCGAGATCAGCCCGCGCTACAAGCGGCTGAACGCGGAGGAGCCGTACCGCCTCAAGGCCACCTGCATCCGGCAGAAGCTCGTCAACACCCGCGAGCGCCTCGCCAAGGGCACCGCCCACGAGGAAGGCCGCGACTACCTCGGCACCGCCGAGCTCCTCACGGACCTCACCCTCATCCAGACCTCCCTGCGCGAGCACCGCGGCGCCCTCTTCGCCGACGGCCGCATGGACCGCACCATCCGCACGCTGGCCGCCTTCGGCCTCCAGCTCGCGACCATGGACGTCCGTGAACACGCCGACGCCCACCACCACGCGCTGGGCCAGCTCTTCGACCGGCTCGGCGAGGAGTCCTGGCGCTACGCCGACATGCCGCGCGACTACCGGCAGAAGCTCCTCGCCAAGGAGCTGCGCTCGCGCCGCCCGCTGGCCCCCACCCCGGCGCCGCTCGACGCCGCGGGGCACAAGACCCTCGGCGTCTTCTCCGCCATCAAGGACGCCTTCGAGAAGTTCGGCCCCGAGGTCATCGAGTCGTACATCATCTCGATGTGCCAGGGCGCCGACGACGTCTTCGCCGCCGCCGTCCTCGCCCGCGAGGCCGGCCTCGTCGACCTCCACGCAGGCTGGGCCAAGATCGGCATCGTCCCGCTCCTGGAGACCACCGACGAGCTGCGCGCCGCCGACGTCATCCTCGACGCGATGCTCGCCGACCCCTCCTACCGGCGCCTCGTCTCGCTGCGCGGCGACGTCCAGGAGGTCATGCTCGGCTACTCCGACTCCTCCAAGTTCGGCGGCATCACCACCAGCCAGTGGGAGATCCACCGCGCCCAGCGCCGGCTGCGCGACGTCGCCCACCGCTACGGGGTGCGGCTGCGCCTCTTCCACGGCCGCGGCGGTACCGTCGGCCGCGGCGGCGGCCCCTCGCACGACGCGATCCTCGCGCAGCCCTGGGGCACCCTGGAGGGCGAGATCAAGGTCACCGAGCAGGGCGAGGTCATCTCCGACAAGTACCTCGTACCGTCGCTGGCCCGCGAGAACCTGGAGCTGACCGTCGCGGCCACCCTCCAGGCCTCCGCGCTGCACACGGCCCCCCGGCAGTCCGAGGACGACCTCGCCCGCTGGGACGCGGCCATGGACAGCGTCTCGGACGCCGCGCACACCGCGTACCGGGAGCTCGTCGAGGACCCGGACCTGCCGGCGTACTTCTTCGCCGCGACCCCCGTCGACCAGCTCGCCGACCTCCACCTGGGCTCGCGCCCCTCCCGCCGCCCCGACTCGGGCGCGGGCCTCGACGGCCTGCGCGCCATCCCGTGGGTCTTCGGCTGGACCCAGTCCCGTCAGATCGTCCCCGGCTGGTACGGGGTCGGCTCGGGCCTGAAGGCCCTGCGCGAGGCCGGTCAGGGCGACGCCCTCGCCGAGATGGGCGCGCGCTGGCACTTCTTCCGCAACTTCCTGTCCAACGTCGAGATGACGCTGGCCAAGACCGACCTGCGGATCGCCCGCCACTACGTCGACACCCTCGTCCCGGACGACCTCAAGCACGTCTTCGCCCGCATCGAGGCCGAACACGAGCTCACCGTCCGCGAGGTCCTGCGCATCACCGGCGGCCAGAAGCTCCTGGACTCCAACCCGGTCCTCCAGCAGACCTTCGACGTCCGTGACGCCTACCTGGACCCGATCTCCTACCTCCAGGTCTCCCTGCTGGCCCGCCAGCGCGAGGCCGCCGCCCGCGGCGAAGACCCGGACCCGCTGCTGGCCCGGGCCCTGCTGCTCACGGTCAACGGTGTGGCCGCGGGGCTGCGCAACACCGGCTGAGCGCTCTCGGGGCCCGTACCGGCCCGGGACAAGGGGAAGCCCCCGCACCGGCCGGTGCGGGGGCTTCCCCTTGTCGTGTGTCCGTCAGGAGTTGTAGGCGGACTGGGCGCGTTCCAGGCCCTCCGCGATCAGGCACTCCACGGAATCCGCGGCCCGGTCCACGAACCAGTCGAGCTCCTTGCGCTCCGTGGACGAGAAGTCCTTCAGCACGAAGTCCGCGACCTGCATGCGGCCCGGCGGGCGGCCGATGCCGCAGCGCACCCGGTGGTACTCCGGCCCCATCGACTTCGTCATCGACTTCAGGCCGTTGTGCCCGTTGTCCCCGCCGCCCAGCTTCAGCCGCAGCGTCGGATAGTCGATGTCCAGCTCGTCGTGGACCGCCACGATCCGGTCCAGCGGCACCTTGTAGAAGTCGCGCAGCGCCGTCACCGGCCCGCCCGACAGGTTCATGAACGACATGGGCTTGGCCAGCACCACCCGGCGGTTCGCCGGTCCCGGCGGGCCCATGCGGCCCTCGACCACCTGCGCCCGCGCCTTGTGCGCCTTGAACTTCCCGCGCATCCGCTCGGCCAGCAGGTCCACCACCATGAACCCGATGTTGTGGCGGTTGCCCGCGTACTCCGCACCGGGGTTACCGAGGCCGACGATCAGCCACGGCGCCGCGTCGTCCGACATGCATGCTCCTTAAACGGGGACGACCGCCGTCCCGCTCCCAGTGGAGCCGGACGGCGGTCGATCAGCAAGTGCTGAGGGGGAGGGGCGAGGCTCAGGCCTCTTCGCCCTCGGCGGCCTCGGCGGCCGGCTCCTCGGCCTGCGGGGCGACGACCTGCAGGACGGCGGTGTCGCCGTCGACGGCCAGCGTGGTGCCGGCCGGCAGGACCAGGTCCTTGGCGTGGATGGAGGCACCGGCCTCGAGGCCCGCGATGGAGACGGTGACCTCGGTCGGGATGTGGGTGGCCTCGGCCTCGACCGTGATGGTGTTGAGGAGGGTCTCCAGCATGTTGTTGCCGGGGGCCAGGTCGCCCTCGGTGACGACGGCGACCTCGACGGTGACCTTCTCGCCCTTCTTGACGATCAGGAAGTCGACGTGGGAGATCGAACGCTTCAGGGGGTGCTTCTGCACGGCCTTCGGGATGACCAGCTCGGTGCCGTCGCCCGCGATGTCCAGGGAGATCAGGACGTTCGCGGTACGCAGCGCCAGCGCCAGGCCGTGGCCCTCGACGTTGACGTGCTTCGGGTCGTTGCCGTGGCCGTAGATGACGCCGGGAACCATGGCGTCGCGACGGGCCTGGCGGGCAGAGCCCTTGCCGAAGGTGGTGCGGAGCTCGGCGGAAAGCTTGACCTCGGACATGCTCACTCCTCGTGGGGTGATGGAAATGGACACAGTCACCCGGCCTGAACGGCCTGCTACGAAGAGCGCGTCGATAACGGAGCGCCGACACCGAAAAGGTGCGGCCTCCCTCGCCGAGCAACTCGAGGAGTCTACCCGGCGCGGAGGCCGCACCCAAAAGGATCTCTGCGCTACCGGTTACTGCTGCTCTTCGAACAGGCTGGTGACCGAGCCGTCCTCGAAGACCTCGCGCACCGCGCGCGCGACCATCGGGGCGATCGACAGGACCGTGATCTTGTCGAGCTCCAGGTCGGACGGGTCCGGCAGGGTGTTCGTGAAGATGAACTCGCTGACCTTCGAGTTCTTCAGGCGGTCCGCCGCCGGCCCCGACAGGATGCCGTGCGTGGCCGTCACGATGACGTCCTCCGCGCCGTGCGCGAAGAGCGCGTCGGCGGCGGCGCAGATCGTGCCGCCCGTGTCGATCATGTCGTCGACCAGGACGCAGACGCGGCCGCGGACCTCACCGACGACCTCGTGGACCGTCACCTGGTTCGCGACGTCCTTGTCGCGGCGCTTGTGCACGATCGCCAGCGGCGCGTCCAGGCGGTCGCACCAGCGGTCGGCGACGCGCACGCGGCCGGCGTCCGGGGAGACGATCGTCAGCTTCGAACGGTCCACCTTCGCGCCCACGTAGTCCGCGAGGACCGGCAGCGCCGACAGGTGGTCCACCGGGCCGTCGAAGAAGCCCTGGATCTGGTCCGTGTGCAGGTCGACCGTGAGGATGCGGTCCGCACCCGCGGTCTTCAGCAGATCGGCGACCAGGCGGGCCGAGATCGGCTCGCGGCCCTTGTGCTTCTTGTCCTGGCGGGCGTACCCGTAGGAGGGGATGATCACGGTGATGGAGCGAGCCGACGCGCGCTTCAGCGCGTCGATCATGATCAGCTGCTCCATGATCCACTTATTGATCGGAGCCGTGTGGCTCTGGATCAGGAAGCAGTCCGCGCCACGAGCCGACTCCTGGAAGCGGACGTAGATCTCACCGTTCGCGAAGTCGAAAGCCTTGGTGGGCACGAGGGCGACGCCCAGCTGATGCGCAACCTCCTCGGCCAGCTCGGGGTGGGCGCGGCCGGAGAAGAGCATCAGCTTCTTCTCGCCGGTCGTCTTGATCCCGGTCACAGCACAGTCTCCTCAGACGTGTTGAAAGCTGCTCGCCCCCGTGTGCGTCCGTCCCGCACACGGTGAGCCAGCCGAATTGCGTGCACCTATCACGGTACGCCCTGGCGGGCCTACCTGTTTCCGGTCAGTTCACCTCAACGAGGCCTCAGCGGGGGTCCGAGTCCTCCTGGACCACCGACTGGGCCGCCGTGGCCGCGGAGCTTCCCGGACGCTTGCGGGCCACCCAGCCCTCGATATTGCGCTGCTGGCCGCGGGCCACGGCCAGCGCACCCGGCGGGACGTCCTTCGTGATCACCGAACCGGCAGCCGTGTACGCGCCGTCCCCGATCGTGACGGGCGCCACAAACATGTTGTCCGAGCCCGTCTTGCAGTGTGAGCCGACGGTGGTGTGGTGCTTGTGCTCGCCGTCGTAGTTGACGAACACGCTCGCGGCGCCGATGTTCGTGTACTCGCCGATCGTCGCGTCGCCGACGTACGACAGGTGCGGCACCTTCGTGCCCTCGCCGATCGTCGCGTTCTTCATCTCCACGTACGTGCCGGCCTTCGCCTTCAGGCCCAGGTTCGTACCGGGACGCAGGTACGCGTACGGGCCGACGGACGCCGACTCGCCGATGACCGCCGTGTCCGCCACCGTGTTGTCCACGCGTGCCCGCGGGCCCACCTGCGTGTCCTTGAGGCGCGTGTTGGGGCCGACCTCGGCGCCCTCGGCGACGTGCGTCGCGCCGAGCAGCTGCGTACCGGGGTGGATCAGGGAGTCCTGCCCGAAGGTCACCGTCACGTCCACGAAGGTGCTCGCGGGGTCGACGACCGTCACGCCGGAGAGCATCGCCTGTTCGAGGAGGCGGGCGTTGAGCAGTGCGCGGGCCTCGGCGAGCTGGACGCGGTTGTTGATCCCGAGGATCTGGCGGTGGTCGCCGCCGACGGCCGCGCCGACGCGGTGACCGGCCTCGCGCAGGATGCCGAGCACGTCGGTGAGGTACTCCTCGCCCTGGCTGTTGTCCGTGCGGACCTTGCCGAGGGCGTCCGCGAGGAGGGCGCCGTCGAAGGCGAAGACCCCGGAGTTGATCTCCCGGATCGCGCGCTGGGAGTCGCTGGCGTCCTTGTGCTCGACGATGGCGGTGACGGCGCCGTCCGCGCCGCGGATGATCCGGCCGTAGCCGGTGGAGTCCGGCACCTCGGCGGTGAGCACGGTGACGGCGTTGCCGTCGGCCTCGTGCGTCCGCGCGAGCTGCGCGAGGGTCTCGCCGGTCAGCAGGGGGGTGTCGCCGCAGACGACGACCACGGTGCCGCTCTGCTGGCCGCCGAGCTCTTCGAGGGCCATGCGGACGGCGTGTCCGGTGCCGTTCTGCTCGTACTGGACGGCGGTGCGGACGCCGGCGTCGATGTCGGCGAGGTGTGCGGTGACCTGCTCGCGTGCGTGGCCGACGACGACCACGAGGTGTTCGGGGTCCAGCTCGCGCGAGGCGGCGACGACGTGGCCCACGAGCGAGCGCCCGCAGATCTCGTGCAGAACCTTGGGAGTGGCCGACTTCATGCGGGTGCCTTCACCCGCTGCGAGTACGACGACGGCTGCCGGGCGGTTGGCGCTCACGGGTGTGCCCTTCGGCTTCGGGTGCTGGACCCGTGAAGGATACCGGGGGGCCGCACCCCGGAAACGAAGCCGGGTCCCGACCGACCGGTCAGGACCCGCGTGTACAAGAGCTCCCCCGCCAGGACTCGAACCCGGACATAAGGCACCAAAAGCCTCAGTGCTGCCAATTACACCACAGGGGATCATTCCGACTTAACCGGATATTACTGCCTGGTGGTCGAGCCGACGGCACCTACTATGCCGCACCACCACCCCTCGATGCGACGGTAAAGATCGGCGCTTTGCATCGCCTTCGGTCCGCTTCGCTCTGCCGGAATTCGGTTCGACTGTGCGCCGGGGGCGCTGCGTACGCTGGACGGCATGACCGATACGGGGGAAGAGCAGGGCGGGGCCGGGCGCGACGGGCCGTGGTGGTGGGACAGGCCGCGGGGGGCCGTGCTCGACGTGGGGCTGGCGGCGGTATCGGCCGTCGAGTGCGCCGTCGAGGGGGTGCCCTTCGCGCGCGAGGCCGGGCTTCCGGTGCCGGTCGGGGTGCTCTTCGGGCTGCTCGTGGGGTCCGCGCTCGTACTGCGGCGGCGCTGGCCGATCGCCGTGGTGCTGGTCGGGATCGCCGTGTCGCCGGCCGCGATGGGCTTCCTGCTCGGGGTGGTCGGGCTGTACACGCTCGCCGCCTGCGAGGTGCCCCGGAGGATCACCGCGACGCTGGCCTCGATGTCGCTGGTCGCGACCTTCGTCGTGATGTACGTGCGGACCAGCGGGGACCAGGGGGCCTCGCAGTCGCTCGTCATCGTGCTGTCCGTGTTCGTGGCGGTGGCGCTGACCGTGCCGCCGGTGCTGCTCGGCCTGTACATAGGGGCGCGGCGGCGGCTGATGGAGAGCCTGAAGGAGCGGGCGGACTCCCTGGAGCGTGAGCTGTCGCTGCTCGCGGACCGGGCGGAGGAGCGCGCCGAGTGGGCTCGTACCGAGGAACGGACGCGGATCGCGCGGGAGATGCACGACGTCGTGGCGCACCGGGTGTCGCTGATGGTGGTGCACGCGGCGGCGCTGGAGGCGGTGGCGGCCAAGGACCCGGAGCGGGCGGCGAAGAACGCCGCGCTCGTGGGGGACATGGGGCGCCAGGCGTTGACGGAGCTGCGGGAGATGCTGGGCGTGCTGCGGGCGGCGGAGTCGCCGAAGCGGGTCCCCGCCGCCGTGGCGGCGGTGGCGGCGGTGGCGGTGGTGGCCGCGCCGGCGGGCGGTTTCGAGGACGGGCCCGGGCCCTCGCTGGCCGAGCTGGAGGCACTGGTCGGGCAGTCGCGCGCGGCCGGGATGGCCGTGGAGCTGGACGTCCGGGGTGCGGGGCCGGGGTATCCGGCGGAGGTGGAGCAGACGGCGTACCGGGTGGTGCAGGAGGCGCTGACGAACTGCCACAAGCATGCGCCGGGCGCGCGGGTGGTGGTGCGGCTGGCTCACCGGGAGGGTGAGGTGGCCATGCAGGTGGAGAACGGGCCGTGCGGGGCGGACGTGGTCCAGCCGGGCCTGCCGAGCGGGGGGAACGGGCTGGTCGGCATGCGCGAGCGGGTGCTCGGCCTGGGCGGTGTCTTCGTGTCCGGCCAGACCGACGAGGGCGGCTTCAAGGTCTCGGCGGTCCTGCCGCGCGCCCCGCGCCGGGCGTAGTCCGGCCGACGCGCGCGGACACCTCCTACGGCGCCGTGGTGAGGCGGGTGGGCTGGAGGCCCGTGAGGAGGAGGGTGAGGGCTTCGTCCACGGCGCCGCCCAGGTACCAGTCGCCGGTGTGGTCGATCCCGTAGACGCGGCCCTCGCGGTCGATGGCGAGGTGGGAGCCGGCGTCGGCGTCGACGCCCAGGGGGCAGAGCTCCGTGGACAGGGCGCGGCCGAGGTCGGCGAAGGTGCGGGCGAGATGGAGGCCCGTGAGCGGGTCGAGGCGGACGGGGGCGGGGGCTATCTGGCGGCCGGGGCCGGGCGCCGTGATGTGGAGCCCGCCGAACTCGGCCCAGGCCTCGACCGCGGCCGGGAAGACCGTGTGCCGGTGCCCGGCCGGCGTGGTGTGGTCGCGCAGGGCGTCGGCCCAGAACTCGGCCTGCTTGATGTCCCAGCGGCCGGGCTCCCAGCCGGCGGTGCGCAGGGCGGAGTCCACGGCGCCCGGGAAGCGGGTGGCCGAGGAGCGGTCGTACGAGGCGGAGGAGGTGGTCATGGTGTGGGAGGTCAGGCCTTCTCTGACGCGGGGGTGAGGTCGACGGCGCGTACGCCGAAGTGGGCGAGGAGCGCTTCGCAGGAGCGGCAGGGAGGTGCGTAGCTGCCGTGGAGCGGGTCGCCGTCCTCGCGGATGCGGCGCGCGGTGATCTTGGAGTGCTTCAGGGAGCGGCGCGCCTCGCCCGCGGTGAGGGGCTTGCGCGCGGCACGCCTGCTGCGGGCGCCTTCCGTGGCCGTGAGGTGGCGGGAGAGCAGTATCGCTTCCGGGCAGCGGCCGGTGAAGCGCTCCCGCTGGCCGCTGGTGAGGGTGTCGAGGAAGTCCTGGACGAGCGGGTGCAGGGCGGGTGGCTGGTCGGCCTTGCCCGCGGTGCCGGTGAGGGTCTCGCCGCGTACGGACAGGGCGGCGGCGACGGTGGGCAGGATGCCGTCGCGGCGGAAGCGCAGGACGGGTGCGGCGGGCCGGCCGTCGGTGCCGCTCCAGCGCAGGCGGGGGTCTCCGGCCGCGGGCGTTCCCCCGGCCGGCTGCCCGGCCGCCGGGTCGCCCTGGCCGCCCGGTGCCGAGGCGCCGTCGGCCGTGTCCGTGCGTGTCGCCGTGTTCTGCATGGTCGCGTCTTCCCTCCCGTGGCGGCGGTGGTGGCCGCTGTCGCGCACGCCCCCGTGCTGAGGGGACAGCCTGTCAAATGTCCCCTGTCGTGTGGAAGCGGGGTCGAATATTCGTATCAATTCGGATGTTCCTGGCCCCCGCGCGGGTGCGGGGGTCGCGTGCGGGTGAGGCTCTTGCCCGACCACATAGGCTGTGGTGAACCAGCCAGATCCAGCAGGGGGCTACCGCCATGACGACAGGTCGGCTCGGGCAGCAGGCCGTGCCACCCAACGCCGCGTACTCCGGGCAGGTCGTGCATTTCCCGGACCCGGTCCGGGCCGCTCGGCATCCCCACGGGGTACGGATGGACGCGGACGGACATCCCGACTTCTCCCCGTACGCGCGCGCGGCGGTGGAGATCGCCGAGCCGCCGGAGGGCTTCGGCGTGGACGAGCTGCGGCTGACGGACTGCGTGTCCGCGAACGCGGCGATGCACGCGGCCGGCCATGCGCTGTGGGACACCGTCGGACCGGTGGCGACCCCGCACGGCTGGACCTGGCACCACGTGGCCGGGACGCGGCGGATGGAGCTGGTCCCGGTCGAGGTGAAGGCGCTGCTGCGGCACCACGCGGGGCTGGCGACAGCCCCGGTCGACCACGGCAAGCGCGGGACGCGGCCGTTGCAGGAGCTGCGCCCGGTGCACCTGGGGCTGCCGAAGACGGTCGTGTCCGTCTCCGAGGAGGCCGTACAGGGAGTCGAGGAGGATCTCGGCTACCGGCTGCCGGAGGCGTACCGCGCGTTCCTGAAGGCGGCGGGCGGCTGTGCGCCGGTGGGCGCCGGGCTCGACGTGGACCTCGGTCTGCTGGTGGACCAGCCCTTCTTCACGGTGCGTGAGGAGGCGGCGGTCAACGACCTCGTGTACGTCAACAAGTGCCTGCGGGACCACCTGACGAAGGACTACCTGTGCGTGGCCTTCGCCCAGGGCGGTCTGCTCGCGGTGAAGGTGAAGGGCGCGGAGATCGGCTCGGTCTGGTTCTCCCCGTACGACGATGCCCGCGACCAGGACGGCTGGTCGGTGCAGGAGCGCGTGGAGCGTCTGTTGCTGCCGTGCGGTGCCGATTTCGATGCCTTTCTGGAGCGGTTGGCGGGCAATCCGCCGGAGTTGGAAACGGTGGCCGGTCTGATGGTGGACGGCGGATTCGCACGCTCGGTTCCCGTGTCCGGCGCGGCACCGGTGGAGGGGTGACGGCGCGATGGTGACGTTTGCGCAGGCGCAGGAGCGCGCCGAGGAGTGGATCAACGGGGACGTGCCCGCGTACCAGCACCGGGAGGTGCGCGTACGGGAGTTCGGACTCGGGTTCGTGGTGTGGGCGGAGGACCGCGTGGCAGGTCCGGTGTCCGGTGGCGGCAGGCAGCGGCTGGTCATCGCGCGGGACAGCGGTGAGGTGACGCTGTGGCCCGGACTGCCGGTGGGTGAGGTGATCCGCCGGTACGAGGAGGAGTACGGGGCCGCGGCCGCGCCGGTGGCGGAGGCCTCGGTGCCGACGCCGCGCATCGACTCGGAGCAGACCTCGTTCATGCTGAGTCCGCCGGAGTGGCTGCAGGAGGCGGCGGACCGGGCGGGGATTCCGCCGGCGCCGGCGCCGGTGCCGACGCCGCTCCCCGCGGAGCCCGTGGCCGCCGCGCCCGGGCCCGTTCCGGCTGCGGAGCCTGCTGCTCCGGCTCCCGTTCCGGCTCCCGCGCCGGTGGAGGCGGTTCCGCTGCGCCGCGAGGTGCCGTACGAGCCGACCGCGAACGGCGGGGTGCCGGCCGGGGCCACGCCGTGGGCCGGGACCGATGTGAACTCCGGAGCCGACGACGTGTCCGTGCCGCTGCCCGCGACGGTGTTCGCGCCGCCGCTGTCGGGCTCGGACCTGGAGGACATGGCTCCGCCGTCCGCCGGGTCCTCGGAGGCCAAGACCGCGCTGATTCCCGGGGGCAGCCGGCTCCCGAAGACGGCGATCGCGCCCGCGCTGCACCTCGGTCCGGATGCGGGCGGCGGTCCGGATTCCGGGTCGATCGCCGACGCGCCGACGAGCAAGGCCCAGGTCTCCCGGCCGGGCGCGGCGCCGGCGATGCCTCCGGGTCCGCCCGGTGCCCCCGGCCTCGACCATGCCGCGACGATGCTGGCCGGTCCGGCTGTCACGGGTCAGCCGCCGGCGCCTCCGGGTCCGCCGGGTGCTCCGGGCGCCGGTCAGCCGCCGGCTCCTCCCGGTCCGCCGGGGGCTCCCGGTTCGCTGGGGCGCGGGCTGGATCATGCCGCGACGATGTTGGCCGGTCCGGCCGTGACGGGTCAGCCGCCCGCGCCTCCCGGTCCCCCCGGGGCTCCCGGGGGCCCGGCCCATCAGGCCGCCACGATGCTCGCCGGTCCCGGCGTACCCCAGCCGCCCGGTCCGCCGGGGGCTCCCGGTGCGCCCGGGGGCGGGCTCGACCACGCCGCGACGATGCTGGCCGGTCCGGCCGTGACGGGTCAGCCGCCCGCGCCTCCCGGCCCGACCGGGCAGCCGCAGGCCGGTCCCGGTCCCGCCGGGCAGCCCCCGGCGCCCACCGGTGCGCCCACGGTCGGCCCGGGCTACCAGGCCGTACTGCGCTACCGCGCGCCCGACGGCTCCGAGCAGCAGCTCATCCGGCGTTCCGCGCCCGGTACCCCGCACCCCGAGTGGCAGATCCTGTACGAGCTGCGCGCGATGAACGTGCCGCCGCAGCAGGTGCTGGAGCTCCACACCGAGCTGGAGTCCTGTGAGCTGCCCGGCGGTTACTGCGCCCGGATGATCCGGGAGACCTGGCCGCAGGTCCGGATCACGAGCGTGGCCCCGTACGGCAAGGACCACGCGGGCCGTCAGCAGGGCATGCGGCACCTGCTGACCCATCAGGGTGAGCTGCACCAGGTGGCGGACGGCCCGGCGCGCCCGGCGCCGGTACGGGTGCCGGTGCAGCAGGTGCCGCTGCAGCCGGCGATTCCGCTGGACGCCATCGGCGCGGAGCTGGCCGGGGCCTTCGGCCCGCAGGGCGTGTTCCGCTTCGATCAGCGTGCGGTGTCGCGCCAGGGCGTGCCGGAGATCGTGGCGCAGACCCTGGTGTGGGCGGGTCTGCCGACTGACTTCGGGCCGTTCTTCTGGGCGCAGGCGGTGCCGGGCCAGCCGGTGCCGACGCTGGCGGAGCTGGCGGCGCAGCGGCAGGTGCAGCCGGCGTCCGACGCGGGCTCGTACCTGGTGGTGGGCAGCGACTTCGGCAAGGCGCTGTGCGTGCAGTACGGGACGGCGCACATAGTGGCGGTCCCGGTGGAGGCCGGTCCGGGCGGTGCTCCGGTGCCGCCGCAGTTCGTGAATTCGAGCCTGCCGCAGTTCGCCCGCTCGCTGGCGATGCTGGGTCACATGTGGCGGCTGCGGCAGCATCTGACGCCGGAGCAGGCCGGGCGCTGGACCGTCGATTTCCAGACGAATCTGGCGGGGCTCGACAGTGCGGCGCTGGCGTCGCCGGAGAGCTGGTGGTCGGTGCTGCTGGAGCAGATGTGGGACGGGTTGCTCTGATCGGATGATCGGGCGGATGGCCGGGCCGGGACCCTCGTACGGGGTCCCGGCCCGGCCATTCCGGCTTCTGGCCGCAAATGGCGCATCCTTGACAGGAATCACCCCGAGAGAGGCGCTTCCAGGATGACTGCTCCCATGTCACCTCACGGACCGGGTTTCGCGACCGTACGAGGCCGCGGCTACCGCACGGAAGAGGTCGACCGGTATCTCGCCCGTCTCTCCGGCAGCCGGGACGAGGCGTGGGAGCGGGTGGCACGGCTGACGGTCCTCGCGAAGCGGATGGAGGCGGAGGCGGAGCGGCTGCGCGAGGCGGTGGCCGCGCTGGCTCCGCAGACGTACGACGAGCTGAGCGAGCGGGCGCGGCGGATCCTCTTGCTGGTGGAGGAGGAGGCGGACACCGTACGGCGGGACGCGCGGGCCGACGCGGTGGACGCGATGGGCGCGGCCGAGGCCTACGCGGACCGGGCGGCGGAGCTGGCGCGGCAGGACGCGGACGCGGTGCGCGAGCAGACCGAGGTCCGGGCGCGGCAGGGGCTGCTGCGGGCGGGACGGGAGGCCGACGCGATCCGGGCGGAGGCGAAGGACGACGCGGCGGAGTGGCGGAGTGGCGGACGCAGGCGCAGGTGGCGCTCACGGAGATGCGGCGCCGGTCGGACGCACTGCTGGCCGACCGCGAGCAGGAGCACGTGGAGCGGTGGGACGCGGCGGAGCGGGAGCTGGCGGCCCGGGAGGCCGATCTGGAGGCCCGCCAGGCGGAGCTGGAGCGGTACGCGGAGGTCCGGCTGGCGGAGGCACGCCGCGGGTACGCGGAGGTGGAGGAGTCCGCGCGGCACGGGCAGGAGGACGCGGAGGCGCGGGCGGCGGAGCTGCTGGCGGAGGCCCGGGTGCAGGAGGAGCGGACGGGCCGGGAGACGGAGCGGATCCTGCGCGAGCACGGGGAGGCGCAGGACGAGATGCGGGCGCACATGAACCACGTCCGCTCCAGCCTGGCGGCACTGACGGGCCGGGCCCCGGCCGAGGGCTGACGGCCGATCGCCTCGCCTCGCCTCGGCCGGCCAGTCGGCCGGCCGGCCGGTCAGGGCTTGTGGCGGGCGTAGTAGCGGGCCACGCGGGCGCGGTTGCCGCAGGTCGAGGCCACGCACCAGCGGCGCCTCGGGTTGGCGGGGAGGAACAGCAGGACGCAGTCCGCCCCCTCGCACTCCCGCACGTCCCGCACCCGGGGGTCCGTCAGGAGTTCGGCCGCGGCGTCGGCCAGTTCCGCCGCGAGCCGCCGGGCCGGGGTGCCCGTACGGTGCGGGGCCGCCGTCAGTCCGGCTTCCGGGGTCCAGGCGAGCTCCCGGTGGGCCGGGGCGCCCGCCGAGGCCTCGTTCAGCGTGCGCAGGGCGCCCGCCGGGGGCCGCTCGCCGCGCCGCGCGGCCGAGAGCGCCGCGCCGGCCGCCTCCCGTACGGCGTGTACGGCGGCCACCTCCGCCGGGCCGGCCTTCCCGGCCGGACCGAGCCGGCCCTCCTGTGCGGCCAGCCAGGCCGAGAGCCCCTCCGGCCCGGCGATCAGATCGCCCGCGCCCGTGGGACGGGTGTTGAGCAGGTCGAGGGCGAGGGGTTCGCCCGTGAGCGGGAACGGCGCGGTCGACGTCATGTCACTAATGCTACGCCAAGCACTTGACCCGTTAGAAGTCCGGGGTGAGACTAATGGGAACAAGGCCATTGGAGGCATGTGATGTCGCTCGTCCACCACCGCACCGCCGACGTGCACGGGGTCCGCGTCGCCTACCGCGAGAGCGGCCCGGCCGACGGACCGGTATTGCTGCTCCTGCACGGATTCCCCACCTCCTCCCACCAGTTCGCCCGGCTGATGGACGCCCTCGGCGACACCCCGTACCGGCTGATCGCCCCCGACCTCCCCGGCTTCGGCCGGACCGAGGCCCCGGCCGGCTTCACGTACGCCTTCGACCGGCTCGCGGACATCGTGGAGGGATTCACTGACGCCCTCGGGCTGGACCGCTTCGCGCTCTACGTCTTCGACTACGGCGCCCCCGTCGGGCTGCGGCTCGCCGCGCGCCGCCCCGAGCGGGTGACCGGCCTGATCGTGCAGAACGGCAACGCGTACGACGAGGGGCTCTCCGACGCGGCCCGCGCGTTCGCCGGACACCGGCGGGAGGTGCCGGGCGACGAGGAGAAGGTGCGCGGGCTGTTCAGCCCCGAGGGCATCCGCTTCCAGTACGAGGCCGGCGTGGCCGACCCCGGCCTGGTCTCCCCGGACGGCCGGACGCTCGACGTGCACTACGTCGGGCTGCCGGGCCGCGCCGACGCGCAGGCCGACCTCGCCTTCGACTACTCCTCGAACTTCGCCCAGTACCCCGTCTGGCAGGCCTGGCTGCGGGGCTCCCGGGTGCCGGTCCTGGTCGTCTGGGGCGCCGGGGACCCGTTCTTCGTCCCGGCGGGGGCCAAGGCGTACCTGCGGGACGCGCCGGACGCCGAGGTGCACATCATCGACGGGGCGGGGCACTTCGCACTCGAGACGCACCTCGCGGAGATCGCCCCGCTGATCGGGGAGTTCCTCGCGAAGCTCCCGTGACCGGGCCCCCGCCCTCCCCGTACTAGCCGGCCGGCCGCGGGGTCGCGGCCGGGACCGCCGCCGGGGCCGCAGGCGTGTGCCGGTACGGGTCGCTGCGCAGGCCGCGGGAGGTGACCACCACCGTGAACGCGGCGGGTGCGCCGACGGCCGGGAGCCGCGCGGTCAGAGTGCCCGTCGCCGGGTCGTACTCGCTGGGCAGGACGGTGGAGTCGAGCTCGACCCGGGCCTCCGGGCCGAAGCCGCCGCCCTCCACGACCAGCGCGCCGTCCGCCGGCACCACACGCGTGATCACCGGATTCCCGCGCGTGGCCATCTTGTTCACCAGGTACGCCCCGGCCGGTGCGCCCGTCAGCGCCCAGATCTCGGCGGGGAGGCGGGGCAGCCCGCCGCCCACGTCGGAGAGGAAGAACAGCACCACGTACAGCATGGTGACCGCGCTGAGCGCCACGTACTGGAGGTCGACGAGGTCGGTGCGCCCGCTGTCGTTCGCGATGAGCTCGCGCAGCGGCCGCTGCCCGGAACCGGTGGGCTTCGGGGCGGGCTTGGCCATGCTGCCGTTCTCGACGCGGATCCCGACGACGGTCTTCGCCGCGATCATCGCCACGTACGGGCCCCCGAGCAGCGGCAGGTACACCGTGGTCAGGGAGGACAGCGGGCCGTGCTCCCCGGAGAACCAGTCGACGCCGCCGCCCGCGGTGAGTCCGTACGCGAGGATCGTGAGCAGGAGCCAGACCAGGATCACCGTCCAGGCCAGGGCCAGGGTGGTGGAGGTGGAGAGGCGGCCGTCGCGGCCGGTGACGAACCCCGGGTGGCGGCGCAGCCGCAGGCCGATCGGCCCGGCCAGGGCGGCCAGTAACGCCAGTGCGAAGAGGGCGGAAGCCATGTCGTCCCCCGGAACGGATCTCGGATGCAGGACTCGAGGTCTACTCCGTTGACCGGGGTCATGACAAGCGGGACCCGGGGGACGCCCTCTAGTGCTGCGACCGGAAAGGTTCACCGGGTCACGGCGCCCGGCACGGCCCCTCGCCGCGTTGTCGGACCACGCCAGTACGTCCAGTACGAGCCGTGG
>NZ_JBHYXN010000066.1:0-30196 GCF_042752335.1 Streptomyces sp. NPDC059355
ACTCCGGCGGATAGTTCTTCATGACCACGAGAAGTCCGTTCTCAGATCCTCAGGATCCAGTGTCTCGTGTGTTCAGGATCCGGGGTCAAGGCCCGGGAACGGTTCCGGCGAACGCGTCACCGGCTGGTATCAGCGCGGCCATCGCGCCGAGCAGCGATGCGGCGGCAAAGGCGGCGATGCCACGCTTCTTGGGTGTTGAAGACATTGCTTTCCTTCGGTGGTCGGCGTGTTGAGCGGATCAGCGGGTACCGGCCGGGCCGGCCAGCAAGTTCGTGAGCAGTGACAGCACGTTCGGGTCCTGCCGCGCGTCGTAGGGAGCGGCCGCCGGAGTCCCCTCGGCCAGTTCGTCGAAGTGCAGGACCAGCACCCGCGTGCCGTGCGCCGCGAGGTAGAGGTGGTTGGTCTGCGCGCCGTGGGCCGAGATGCCCTCGACCCCGGTCCAGGTGCGTTCGAACGCCGCCGCGTCCGTGGCGGTGACGGTCTGCCGTGTGACCGCGTCGGCCTTGAGGTGGTTCGCGCTCTGCAAAGCCCTGGACGTGGCCTGGCAAGAGCTCATGCCGGAGCGGACCCCCTCGGACGCGGCGCCGGCTGCGGCCTCGGTACCGAAGGTGTAGATCTCCAGCACCGCGGAGTTTCCACCGCTGCTCAGGTACGGCTGCTGCTGCCAGGTCGCGGCGCCGTGCACGCTCGCGCACTCGTTCAGCGCGATGTCATGCCCGGTGATCTGGCGCACCGGCCCCGGGGGCTTGCGCGGTCCACGACTGGGCGGTGACGGCGGCGAGGTCCGACGGGACCTTGGCGGTGGTCGCGGCATCGAGTGCGGGCGCCGCCACGGAGTTGCCCGATGTGGCGGCGGAGTTCCCCGCACCGCGCTTCGCCGGCGCCCCGGAGGCGCTCGGCGTCGCGGCAGCACTCGGCGTCGCGGCCGACGCGCTCGCCGTTGGCGTCGGCGGCGTCGCGGACGCCGGCGACGTTTCGACGGAAGGCGCCGTCACCGTGGTGGCCGCGTTTACCTGGTCCGTGGCCGGCGTGTGCGTGCCACCGCCCAGCATCGCCAGACCCAACGCACCGGCACCGAGGACGGCGCCGGCCGTCACCGCTGCCGCCCGCCGGGAACCTCGTATGGAGAACTTGATGGCTGGCATGGCGAACTGACTCCTATGAGCGTGAAGCGTGGGTGAGGGTCTTGGCCGGCCCGTGCGCGATCTGCCCGGTGGGCGGCGCGAGGAGCACGTCGGCCTGGCGTCCGGGCAACGGACGGCGCGCGGGAGCCGCGGTCACCGGATCTGTCGGCGGCGGGGTTCGGCAAGGCGGGTGTGGCGACCGGTCAGGCCTTCGCGCGTCGCGCATCGTCGGCTTGCGGACCCGGCGCCCCGGCGGGCGGCAGGTAGCGCCGCTGCAGCGTGGGTGACGCCTGGTGGCCACGGGCGAGCAGTGCGGCAGCCCGGTGCAGCGGGCCGTGGGCTGCGGGCGGGGCCGGATCGGCGGACAGGAAGTACAGCAGGAGATCGACCCTGTCGCTGTCGAGGGAGCCGGAGATGTGCTCCAAGCCATCTTCCGGGGAGGTGTGCGCCCAGAGGATGCCAAGGACCTCGGCTACCTCACCTGCCGATGTGGGCGGCACCTCGGGGCGGTGCCGCAGGCTGGTGTAGACGCAGTCCATCTCGCGCCTATCCCCATTGAGCGTTGCCGGCAGGGAAGGTGGCGACGCCGGTCGCCGTCGTGGCAGTGGCGGTGCCGTGGGTTCCGCCGGCCGCGACGGGCAGCAGGGCGATGATCCCGGCGGCGAGGGCGGCGGCCGCGGTGGCCAGACGGAGACGGGTGCGGGGCATGGCGTTCGGTCCTTCGCTGGAGGATTGACGGTGGATCGGTGGCCGGTTTCGCGTCCCGCGGTTGACGCTCGTTCCGGTGTCTTCTCGTGGCCGGCGGGGTGTTCCCTGCCGACGATGAACAGCTTCGCCGGTGGATCGACGACCCGGGAAGAACCTGCGGCTGTCGTCAACTCGCCAGGCGCCATCCGGACGTATTGTCATGCGCACGTCAAGACAAAAAACGGAGGAGCCGCCTGTTCTCCCTGAACTCCACTGCGGATCTTAAAGATCTTGAAGGGTTGGTGCCCAAGATGCGACGATGCGGTGCGCGTGCGGGCCGCGGACGGTTCGGACGCGAAACCCGGGGGGGGACGCGATGCTGGAAGCGCTGGGCCTGAGTGTGCTCGGAAGCAGGGTCTACCAGGCCATGCTCGACCATACCGACCACGGTGTCGCTCGGCTGGCCGAGCTGTGCGGGGCCTCCCCCGGCCAGGTCCACGACTGCCTGGACGAACTCGCCCGCCTCATGCTGGTACGGGCCTCTGCCGACCACCCCGGCCAAATGCGCGCCGTCTCCCCCGACGTCGGCCTGGCGGACATGCTCTCCCGTCAGGAGGCGGACCTGGCCGCCCGTCAGGCCCAGCTCGCCGCCTCCCGGGCGGCCGTCACACGCCTGGTCGCCGAACGCGCCGGCTCCCACGCCACCCACGGCGAACGCCTCCTGGGGATGGACGCCATCCAGCGTCGTATCGAGCAACTGGCCCACGGTATGGGGCAGGAGTGCCTGGGCGTCCACCCCGGCGCCAGCCACCGTCCCGAGGACCTCGCGGCCGCACGGGCCGCCGACGAGGAGCCGCTGGCGCGCGGGGTCGTCATGAAGACCCTTTACCAGGACACCACCCGCAACGACCCGCACACCACCGCCCACGCCCACCGGCTCCTCAGCCGCGGCAGCGAGGTACGCACCGCCCCCGTCCTCCCCCAGCGGCTCGTCATCTTCGACCGGGCCCACGCACTGGTGCCCATCGACCCCGCCGACACCCGCAAGGGCGCCCTGCACGTCACCGAACCCGGGCTCGTCACCGCCCTCCTCGACCTCTTCGACCAGGCCTGGGCCACCGCCGTCCCGCTCGGCGCCCTGAGATCCGGCGACCCCGCGACCGGCCTGACCGACACAGAACGGCAACTCCTGCGCCTACTGGCCGGCGGCCTCACCGACGACGCCGCCGGCCAACGCCTCGGCATATCGTCACGCACCGTCAGCCGCCACATGGCCTCGATCATGGAACGCCTCGGCGCCAGCAGCCGCTTCGAAGCGGGCCTCAAGGCCGCCCAACGGGGCTGGCTGTAGCGCGAACGCCCACCTCGACCGGAGCGAGCCCTGGAATCCGCCGTTCCCGGACTCGGCCGGTCGAAGTCGCGTGGCCGTCCGGCCGGCGGGCTTCCAGGCCGTCGGCCTCGGCGCGCGGGGTGTGAGAGAACGCCCGGGAGTGGAACAGTGCCGTGCCCCGGCCGACGGCCACGCAACGATCACCAACAGAGAAAGCCGTTCCCACCATCCGGTGGAAACGGCCTCTGATCTACGACTCTTTCGAGTCGGGACGACAGGATTTGAACCTGCGACCCCTTGACCCCCAGTCAAGTGCGCTACCAAGCTGCGCCACGTCCCGTTGTGCCGTTGAGCTGGGGTTTCCCCCGTCCCGGCGGCACATGCAGAACATTACCCCACGTAGAGGGGTGCGCATGCACGGGTTTCCGGGGGCGGGGAGAATGGCCGGGTGAACGCACGGGATCGGGACGGTGAGGGGCGGGCGCGGAGCGCGCGGCCCCGGGACGGGCTGGGGCGGCCGCTGGCCTACGGGGAGCCGGGTGTGGAGCGGCAGCCCGAGGGGGTCGTACGGACTCCCGCCGAGACGGTGGTCCAGGCGCAGCGGCTGCTGGACGCCGGGATGCCGTTCCACGCGCACGAGGTCTTCGAGGACGCCTGGAAGTCCGGGCCCGAGGCCGACGCCCCGCTGTGGCGGGCCCTCGCCCAGCTGGCGGTCGGGCTCACGCACGCCGCGCGCGGGAACGCCGTCGGCGGTGCCCGCCTGCTGCGGCGCGGCGCCGCGGCCCTGGCCGGGCCCGGCACGGGGGAAGACGCCGGTGGCGGGGGGCCGTACGGGATCGACGTACCGGGGCTGGTCCGCTGGGCCCGGGAGTTGGCCGGGCGGGTGGAGGCCGGCGCGGTGGTCGACGCCGCGGCCGAGGCGCCGCGGCTGGCCTCCCCGCCGGACCGGCCGGTCCCCCTCTGACCCCCGGGCGGGCCGGCGCCGCGGGCCCGGGTCAGGGGCCCGGACCGGAGCCCGGGGCCCGGGGGGTCCGGCCGGGGCCCGGACCGGAACCCGGACCGGGCCTACGCGGGCTCGAGGAGGTCCCAGCGGTTGCCGTAGAGGTCCTCGAAGACCGCCACCGAGCCGTACGCCTCGTGGCGCGGCTCCTCCAGGAAGCGGACGCCCTCGGCCGTCATCCGGGTGTGGTCCCGGGCGAAGTCGTCGGTGTACAGGAAGAAGCCGACCCGGCCGCCCGTCTGGTCCCCGACCCGGGCGCTCTGGGCCTCGTCCTTGGCGAGGGCCAGCAGCAGGGCCGCCTCGGTGGCGCCGTCCGGGCGGACCACGACCCAGCGGGAGCCGTCGGGGCGCGCGGTGTCCTCGACGAGGGTGAAACCGAGGGCACGGGTGTAGAAGTCGATGGCCTCGTCGTAGTCACGGACGACGAGGGCGGTGAGCGCGATGTATGCGGGCATGGCACTCATTCTGCTGGTCCGGTCAGCAGGATCACCTCCAGGGTGCGCGGGCCGTGCACGCCCTCCACCCGGTCGAGCTCGATGTCGCTGGTGGCGGAGGGGCCGGAGATCCAGGTCAGGGGCCGCGTCGGGTCCAGCAGGGGCAGGGCCTGCGGGACCGAGTCCACCACCTGGTCGGGGACGCGGACCACGCAGACGTGGTGGTCCGGGATCAGCGTGATGCGGCGCCTGCCCTGTCCGGGTCCGCCGTCGAGGACGATCGTGCCGGTCTCGGCGATCGCCAGGGCGCAGCCGGTCACCACGCTGTCCACCGCGTCCAGTTCGTAGGGGGTGGACGAGGCACGGTCCGCCACCGCGGCGGCTTCCGCGCGGTCGAGCCAGTACGGGGGCAGGCCCGGCGGGACGAGGACCGTCCGGGCCCCGCGCGCGGCCAGCAGCCGCCCGAGGAGCGGCGCGATCCCCGCCGCGTCCGTGCGGTGGACCTGCGCACGGTACTCCGCGAGGTGGGCGGCGAGGAGGTCCGCCGTCTCGGCCGGGGTTCGGGCGCCGTGGACCCGGAGGTAGTCCCGGGGGACGGCCGGGTCGGGGTGGCCATCGGCCACCGCCCGGCGGATCCGGCCCAGGATGCGGTCCCTGCTGCTCATTCCCGCCCTCCCCGCTCCCGCGCCCACCAGTCCCGGAACGGCTCCGCCGGGAGCTGCGGCAGCGCGCGGCTGTCCGTCCACGCCCGCCCGGGCCCCGGCAGCCGGCCCGGCCGCAGCCGCCGGGCGCGGGCCAGCAGCCGCTCCCCCGCGCGCAGCGCGCCGGGGCGGTCCAGGAGCAGCCGGGCGGCCCGCATCGCGGCCCGCTCGGCGGTGTGCCCCCGTGCCGAGCGGATCCGTACGCGGACGCCCTCGCGGGTCACCGGGCCGCCCTGGGCCACCCGTTCACGCAGGTGGACCAGGACCTCCGGGATGTCGATGGCGACCGGGCAGACCTCGTAGCAGGCGCCGCACAGGGTGGACGCGTACGGCAGCGAGGCGTCGATCTCGCTGCCGGTGCCCCGTAGTTGGGGGCTCAGGATGGCACCGATCGGCCCGGGGTACACGGACCCGTAGGCGTGGCCGCCGGCGCGTTCGTACACCGGGCAGACGTTGAGACAGGCGGAGCAGCGGATGCAGCGCAGGGCCTGGCGGCCGACCTCGTCGGCGAGGGTGTCGGTACGGCCGTTGTCGAGGAGGACGAGGTGGAAGGCGGAGGGCCCGTCGGCGTCTGCCCCACGCGAAGGACCCAGCCCGGTCCACATCGTCGTGTACGGGTTCATCCGCTCGGCCGTGGACGAGCGCGGCAGCGTCTGGAGGAAGATCTCCAGGTCACGGAAGGTCGGCACCACCTTCTCCACACCCACCACCGAGATCAGCGTCTCGGGCAGCGTCAGGCACATCCGGCCGTTGCCCTCGGACTCGAAGACGACCATGGTGCCCGTCTCGGCGACCATGAAGTTGGCACCGGAGACCCCGACCTTGGCCCGCAGGAACTTCTCTCGCAGGTGGAGGCGGGCGGCCTCGGCGAGCTCGCGCGGGTCGTCCCCCAACCCCTCGGGCGCGGGGCGGCCCCAGCGGCCCATCTCCGCCGCGAAGACGTCCCGGATCTCGGCCCGGTTGCGGTGGATGGCCGGGACCAGGATGTGCGAGGGCCGGTCGTGGCCGAGCTGGACGATGAGCTCGGCCAGGTCCGTCTCGTACGCGGCGATCCCGGCCGCTTCGAGGGCCTCGTTGAGGCCGATCTCCTGGGTGGCCATGGACTTGACCTTGACCACTTCCCGCTCGCCCGTGGCCAGCACCAGCCCGGTGACGATCCGGTTGGCCTCGTCCGCGTCGGCCGCCCAGTGGACGGTGCCGCCCGCGGCCGTCACCGATTCCTCCAGCCGGATCAGATGGCGGTCGAGGTGGCGCAGGGTGTGGTCCTTGACGGCCTTGCCCGCCGCGCGCAGCCGGTCCCAGTCGGCCAGCTCGGCGACCGCGCGGGCGCGTTTGTCGCGGATGGTGTGGGTGGCGTGCCGGAGGTTGGCGCGCAGCACCCGGTCCCCCACCGCCTCCCGGGCCGCGTCCGGGAAGGCGGGGAAGGCGGGCATTCCCACGAATGTGCCGGTCATTTCAGCGGTTCCTCCTCCGTCGAGGCCAGGATCTCGGCGAGGTGCAGGGCCCGCATCGGCTCTCCCCCGCGGCGCAGGATTCCGTCGAGGTGGGCGAGGCAGGAGTTGTCGGCCCCGCACAGCACGTCCGCGCCCGTCCCCACCGCGTTGCCGATCTTGTCCGTGCCCATGGCCGCCGACACGTCCGGGTTCTTCAGGGCGAAGGTACCGCCGAAACCGCAGCACTCCTCGGCGCCGGGCAGCTCGACCAGCTCCAGGCCCTTGACGGCGGCGAGCAGCCGCCGCGGGCGGTCCCCGAGCCCGAGCGCGCGCAGGCCGTGGCAGGAGGGGTGGTAGGTGACGGTGTGCGGGAAGTACGCCCCCACGTCGCTCACCCCGAGGACGTCGACCAGGAACTCGGTCAGCTCGTACACGCGCGGTACGAGGTCCTCGGCCAGCGCCGCCAGCCCGGGTCCCCGCCCCTCCCGCTCCGCCTCGCGGCCGATGCGCGGGTAGTGGGTGCGCACCATCGCGGCGCAGGAACCCGACGGGGTGACCACGTACGGGTACCCCGCGAAGGCCTCGGCGGTGCGGCGCAGCAGCGGTTCGCTCTCGCGCCGGTAGCCGGTGTTGTACTGCGGCTGCCCGCAGCAGCTCTGGGCCGCCGGGAAGTCCACGGCGACGCCGAGCCGCTCCAGGAGGCGTACGACGGCGACGCCGGTCCGCGGGTACAGCGCGTCGTTGACGCAGGTGACGAACAGGGCGGCACGCATGACGGGCAGAATAGCGGCGTGAAGAAGTTCTCAGTGATCGGCATAGGCGCGGGCGACCCGGACCACCTGACCCTCCAGGCGGTCAAGGCGATCGGCGCGGCGGACGCATTCCTCATCCTCGAGAAGGGCGAGGAGAAGGCGGATCTGACCGGGCTGCGGCGCGCGATGCTCGACGCGCACGCCCGACCCGGCCACCGGCTGGTGGAGGGCCGCGACCCGGACCGCGACCGGACCCCGGCCGAGTACGCCCCGACCGTGGACGGCTGGCGCAGCGCGCGGGCCGAGATCTTCGAGCGGTTCGTCGCCGAGGACCTGGCGGACGGGGAGACCGGCGCGTTCCTCGTCTGGGGCGACCCCTCGCTGTACGACTCCACCCTCGCCATCCTCGACGAGGTGCTGGAGCGGGGCCGGGTGGCGTTCGAGCACGAGGTCGTGCCGGGCATCAGCAGCATCTCCGCGCTGCTGGCCCGGCACCGGACCAACCTGAACCGGGTCGGCCGGCCCGTCCAGATCACCACCGGGAGGCGCCTGGCCGAGGGCTGGCCGCAGGACGTGGACGACGTGGTGGTGATGCTGGACGCGCGGCACGCCTTCACGGCCCACCTCGACCAGGACCTGTTCATCTACTGGGGGGCCTACGTCGGCACCCCGGACGAGATCCTGGTCTCGGGGAAGCTGGCGGAGGTCGCCGGCCGGATCGAGGAGCTCCGCACCGAGGCCCGCGCCCGCAAGGGCTGGATCATGGACACGTACCTGCTCCGGCGCGGCTGAGACACCCCCTAGAGGTAGGCCGGGAGCTCGGCGGCGAGGCGTTCGTACTCCTCGGGCCGGTTGTAGATCTGCCCGCAGAGGCGGATGCCTCCGCCGCCCGGCCACGCCCAGACCAGCACCCGGATGCGCAGCTCCGCCGCGATCCGCTCGCGCAGGGCGCTCGCGTCCGGCTGGGTCTCGGCGGTGCCGGGCGGCAGCCGCAGGGCGCGCATGGCGAGGCCCTCGGTGTACGGGAGCGGGGTGAGCCCGGGGACCTCGGCGAGCAGGGCCGCGCCATGGGCGGCAAGGGCGGCGTTGTGGGCCCGTACCTTCGCGGCGTCGAGCCGGTCGAGGAGGTCCAGGCCCTCGGGGGCGGCGAGCCAGCCGGTGTAGTCGGCGGTGGCGCGGTTCTCGACGGAGCGGGGGAACCCGTGCGCGTCCTCCCAGGAGGGCACCAGCGCCCGGACCCGGCCGCGGTGTGCGGGAGCGACGGCGAGTACGGCGCTGCCGGAGGGGGCGTACCCCCATTTGTGCAGGTTGCCGAACCAGAAGTCGGCGCCCGTGGCGAGCGGGTCCGCGAGCATGCCGGGGGCGTGCGCCCCGTCCACGAGGGTGGTGATCCCGCGGGCGGCGAGGTCGGCGAGCAGCCGGGGCGAGGCGATGAGCCGGGCGGTGGGCGAGCTGATGTGGTCGAGCACCACCGCCTTGGTACGGGGCGTCAGTGCGGCCAGCACGGTCTCGCGTACGGCGTCCTCGTCGGGCAGGTACGGGTCGAGTGCGACGGTGGTGATCGGGGCGCGGCGGGCGGCGGCCGCGACGACGGTGCCGTAGCCGTGGTCGGTGACCAGGATCTCGTCTCCGTCGGCGAGCGGGACGGCGTCGAGGGCGAGGTTGGCACCCTCGGTGGCGTTGGCGATGAAGGCGATGCCGTCGGGGTCGGCGCCGAGGTGCCGGGCGACGCGGGCACGCGCTGCCGCGATCCGGTCGGGGGCGTCGATGAAGAAGGCGTCGGGATCGGCGTGCACCTCCTCGCGCAGGGCGGCCTGGGCCTCCTGCACGGGGATCGGCACCGCGCCGAACGACCCGTGGTTCAGATGGGAGACGGCGGGATCGAGCCGGAACAGGGCCCGCCCGCCGGGGAACTCGGCGGGGTGTATCGGCGTGGACGGGTTCACGGGGCCTCCGGGTGTGCGGCGCGGCGGACGCCCGCATCATCACCCGCGACTGCTGCCCGGGCCTAGTGCCGCCCGCTGGTGACGGCGTAATACTGCAGGTCCTGGACGCTCACCGTGCGGTCCGCCGCGTAGGGCAGTTTCACCTCCGCGCCGGCCTTCCCGTCGCGTACCACCGCCGCCGAACTGGTGCCCGGGCGCAGCGGGAGCAGTTCGGAGTGGATGCCAGCCGGGGCCTCGTGCGTGTCCTCGGCCGCGCCCACCACCGTACGGACGGTCGCCGGGTCCTTCAGGAAGCTGAGCACCTCCACCGTGTCGCGGGACGCGGCGCTGCCCTTGCGCAGGGACATCACCAGCGACTGGGCGCCGGTGGGGTCCGCGGCGGCGAACTGGGTGCGGGCGGAGACGTACAGGGTGTCGCGGACGATCTTCGGCCAGCTGCCCGTCTTGAACTTGGTCAGGTAATACGAGGAAAGGTCCAGGTAGGCGTACCCGTTGTGCAGCGACGGCGCGAACTGGCTGCCCTCCGAGTAGTCGTTCCAGGTGGTGAGCTGCACCCAGTCGGCGCCGTCGTCGATGGCGTGCGTCCAGGTGGAGCGCAGGGTGGCGGTGTTGCCGGCCTCGTCGTAGACGCCCTGGTTGGGGCGGGCGTCCTGGACCGACACGGGCTGCATCCCGATCTTGCCCATGCCGTGGGCCCGCTGCACGTCGCGGGTGGCGCTGTCCTGGCCGACGTAGCTGCGGCTGCCCCACTCGGAGAAGCCGTGGCTGATCGGCGCGAACCGTGCGCTGTTGGCGTCGGAGTCGAGGAACGTCGGGACGAAGGCGGTGCGGATGCCGTGCCGGGTCCTGAGCAGGTCGAGGACCTGCGTCCACCAGGCGACGCTCTTCGCCTCGGCCTTGAAGGGGGAGACGACGAGCCGGCCGTCGCCGAGGCGGTGCGCGGCCGGGGCCTTGCCCAGGGCCGCCACGGCGTCGGCGAGCACGCCCGGGTCGTCCGTGTTCAGCGAGGTCATGTCCGGCATCAGCATGATCTTGAAGCCGGGGTCGACGGCGCGGGCGGCCTCCATCAGGAGCTGGGCGCGGTCCCGGTTCGGTCCGGACAGGGAGAGCATGTCGAGCGTGAACCCGTCGAGGCCCGCGGCGCGGGCGGTGCGCACCTCCTGCTCCAGGTTGGCCAGTTCCCAGTTGCCGCCCTTGGGCTGGACGGGCAGCGGCCGGTCGCGCAGCAGACCGCCGTACCGCTCGTGCTTGCCGTTCTCCCCGGCCGGGTTCAGGTAGTTGCGCGTGTAGTAGTCGGCGTCGGCGCTCGCGTTGTCCAGCGAGAGGGGGTACGGGGTGAAGTAGTGCGCGAACACCAGCTTCTTGGCGGCGCCGCCGGTACGCAGGGCGGCCGGCCCGGGCAGGTCGAACGGCAGGGCGCCGGCGGGCCGTCCGGATCCGGCGTCCGGGGCGGTGCCGGCGGCCGGGCTCGTCCCGTCCGGGCCCGGCGCGGTCGGCGTCGGGCCGGTGGCGCCGGGCGACGTGCTCCCCGCGCCCGGGTCGGGCCCGGCGGACCAGGGCGTGCCGATGACGGGGGCGGACGCGGCGCCCTGGCGGGCGTCGGCCGTGAACGGGTCCCAGGCGATGCCGGCGGCGGCGCAGACCCCGGCGAGCAGGGTGGCGGCGGCCGACAGGGTCAGCAGCGGCCGTCCCCGCAAGCCCCGGCGGCGGCGGTGTGAACTCATCGTGGGTGCCCTCCCCAGCACGGCGCCCCGGGTACGGGGCTGCAGAGCAGTACAGCCGATCGGCGGCCACCGGACAACCGTCAGGAGCGGGGGCCGCGATGTCGGCCTTCACCAGGACCCCGAGGGCGTCGGGGACCAGGACGGCCGCGGGGCAGTAGGCGCTGACCAGGCAGGGCATGATCGTGCGCTGGTCGATGCCCATGCAGGGGACGTTCAGGCCGGGTTCGTACTCCTCGGGGACGGCGGTCGGGCGCAGGCCGATGACGCCCTGCTGCTCTTCCCCGGTGCGCAGCGCGAGGATCGAGCCGGTGTGGCCGCCGACGACCGGGATCCTGCCGCAGGGCAGCAGCGGGATCCCGCGCCAGGCGGGCACGGTCTTCCCCCGCACCTCGGCGTTGTCGGGGATCAGCCCGCGTTCGTCGCCGGAGACGTTCCCCGGGTGCTCCACCCAGGAGGCGGCCGACCGGCTGAACCGGCTGCCGACCTCGCGGTCGAAGCAGTTCGAGCACGTGCCGGCCGTCGGATTCCCCGCCGTGTACCGGGACTTCGGGCTGGACGCGGCGGCGCGAACCGGTGGTGGCGGCCGTGCCCGGTGCGCTGCCCCGGGCGCCGCACCGGGCCGGGTGGGCCTGAGGGCGCCCCGCGGTCAGGTGTGCACGGCCCGTTCGTCCTCGGTGTGACCCTCCGGTTCCAGCTGGAGGGTGGAGTGGGCCACGTCGAAGTGCTCGCCCACGCAGGCCTGGAGCCGGGCGAGCAGCTTGCCGTGGTCCTCGCCCCGCAGGATCTCGGCGGCGACCACGACGTGCGCGGTGAGCACGGGCATGCCGGAGGTGACGGTCCAGGCGTGCAGATCGTGCACGGCCAGTACGCCAGGCTCCTCCATGAGGTGGCGGCGTACGTCGGACAGGTCCATGTCCTGCGGGGTCGCCTCCAGCAGGACGTGGGCGGCCTCGCGCAGCAGTCCGTACGCGCGCGGGACGATGAGCAGGCCGATGACGATGGAGGTGATGGGGTCGGCGGCCTGCCAGCCGGTGAGCAGGATGACCAGGCCGCCGATGATGACGGCGACGGAGCCGAGGGCGTCGCCGAGCACCTCCAGGTAGGCGCCTCGCAGGTTGAGGCTGTGCTCCTTGGCGTCGCGCAGCAGCCACAGGCCGACGCCGTTGGCGGCCAGGCCCAGCACGGCTACGCCGAACATCAGCCCGCCCTTGACCTCGACGGGTTCGCTGAAGCGGCCTATGGCGGTGTAGAGGACCCAGACGAAGATGCCGAGGAGGAGCAGGGCGTTCAGGACGGCGGAGAAGATCTCGACCCGGTAGTAGCCGAAGGTGCGGCGCGGGGTCGGGGCGCGCTGGGCGAGGGTGACCGCGCCGAGCGCGAGGGAGAAGCCGACGGCGTCGGTGAGGCTGTGCGCGGCGTCGGCGAGGAGGGCGAGGCTGCCGGAGAGCAGGGAGCCGACGACCTGGACGAGGGTGATCGTGGCACTGATGCCGATGGTCCAGAGCAGGCGGGCGCGGAAGGTCCCGCTGACGGTCCCGGCCGCCGCCGAGGGAGCTCCGTGGTCATGGCCCATGATCGGCATCCGACCACAGGACGACTGCCCGCGCCCGCCGGGATCCCCCACCCGGCGGGCGGCCCGGGGCCTTCCCCGGGAATTCTCCGGAATCCGACCGGAATCCGACATTCCCCTGGTCTTCCGGCAGAACTGGCGCATAATCATCGCTACGCGGCTCGAAAGAACCCTTGGCCGCGCATGGGACACGCATGCAATGGGGGGCATCGTGCCGATGAGGGACTCGGGCCGGGCCGGGACGCTGCCGGCGACATCCGACGAGCTGTCACGTCTGCTGACCGCCGTCCGGCGGGGACGGGTGCTGACGGTCACGGGGCGGTTCCGGGAGCCCCGGAGCCTGCTGGTGCGGGAGATCGCCGAGCGGCTGTCGTCCAACTTCTACGACGGCGCGGCCGTCGTCACGCTGGGCCGGCCCTTCGGGCTGCGCGATCTGACGGCCGCGCTGGGCTGCGTACCGGGGATGCCGTTCCTGCCGTACGGGACGACGGACGCCGTCTCGTGGCTCGCGGAGCGGGACATGCTCCTGGTCCTGGACGGCGCCGAGCACCTCGAGCCGGATGCGCTGGCCTGGCTGCGGCGGCTGCTCACGGCGGCCCCGGGTCTGCGCATCCTGGCCGCGGGCCGCTCCCCGCTGGCCTTCGCGGGCGAACGCGTCCACCGCCTCTGACCAGGAGCCGGAAGCGCGAAGGGGTACACCGGGGCCCGCCGGGGGTCACGAGCGCGGTTCGGCCACGCGCTTCCACTCCGCCACCGGCAGCCCCAGGATCACCTCGTCGACGAAGGCCCCCGCCACCCAGGCCGAGCGGCGCAGGGTCCCCTCCAGGGTGAAGCCCGCGCGGGTGGCGGCGCCGATCATGGCGGCGTTGTCGGCGAGGGTCTCCACCTGGAGCCGGTGCAGCCCGCGCACGGTGAACCCGTAGTGGCACAGGAGCTGAACGACCTCCGCGCCCAGGCCGCGGCCGCGGGAGCCGGGCAGCAGGGAGATCCCGAGGTGGCCGCCCCGGTTGTGGGTGTCGATGCCCCACAGCGCGGCGTCGCCCGCGAGCGCTCCGGAAGCGGCCTCGACCACCGAGAAGAACGACGCGGTCTCGGACGGGGCGGAGGGCTCGTACGGGGAGTGGCCGGTGCTCGGGGTTATCGGGCGCCACGGCCCGGCTTCGGCGCGCGAGCGCGTCGCCACGTCCTCGTACAGCCCTGCGTGGAGCACGGCTACGTCATCGGCGTGCCGGGCGCGCAGCCCGGCCAGGGTTCCCTGGATCACGAGGACTTCCTAGCCGTCGCCCGAGCCGCCCCGCAACCGGGTTTCCGGCCCCCGCCGGCGTCGGCACACGGGTCCGCCCCGGTCGGCTGCTGCCGACCGGGGCGGAATCGATCAAGACGACCGGAACTCAGGCGAGGGTGGAGATCGCCTGGTTGAAGGTCGCGGACGGCCGCATGACCGCCGCGGCCTTCACGGCGTCCGGCTGGTAGTACCCGCCGATGTCCGCCGGGGAGCCCTGGACGGCGATGAGCTCGCCGACGATGGTCTGCTCCTGCTCGCCCAGCGTCTTGGCCAGGGCCTCGAACGCGGCGGCCAGCTCGGCGTCGTCGGTCTGCTTGGCCAGCTCCTGCGCCCAGTACAGAGCGAGGTAGAAGTGGCTGCCGCGGTTGTCGATGCCGCCCAGCTTGCGGCTCGGCGACTTGTCCTCGTTGAGGAAGGTGCCGGTCGCGCGGTCCAGGGTGTCGGCCAGCACCTGGGCGCGGGCGTTGCCGGTGGTGGTCGCGAGGTGCTCGAAGGAGACGGCCAGCGCGAGGAACTCACCGAGGGAGTCCCAGCGCAGGTAGTTCTCCTTGACCAGCTGCTGGACGTGCTTCGGGGCGGAGCCGCCGGCGCCGGTCTCGAAGAGGCCGCCGCCGTTCATGAGCGGGACGACCGACAGCATCTTGGCGCTGGTGCCCAGCTCCAGGATCGGGAAGAGGTCGGTCAGGTAGTCGCGCAGCACGTTGCCGGTCACCGAGATGGTGTCCTCGCCGCGGCGGATGCGCTCCAGCGAGTACGCGGTGGCCTCGACCGGGGAGAGGATCTCGATCGTCAGACCCTCGGTGTCGTGCTCGGCGAGGTACGTGCGCACCTTGGCGATCAGCTGCGCGTCGTGCGCGCGGTTCTCGTCGAGCCAGAACACGGCCGGGACGCCGGTGGCGCGGGCGCGGGTGACGGCGAGCTTGACCCAGTCCTGGATCGGCGCGTCCTTGGTCTGGCAGGCGCGGAAGATGTCGCCCTTGGCGACCTGCTGCTCCAGGACGACCTTGCCCTCGGCGTCGACGAGGCGGACGGTGCCCGCGGCGGCGATCTCGAAGGTCTTGTCGTGGCTGCCGTACTCCTCGGCCTTCTGGGCCATGAGACCGACGTTCGGCACCGAGCCCATCGTGGACGGGTCGAAGGCGCCGTGCGCACGGCAGTCGTCGATGACGACCTGGTAGACGCCCGCGTAGCTGCTGTCCGGGAGGACGGCCAGGGTGTCGGCCTCGTTGCCGTCCGGGCCCCACATGTGGCCGGAGGTACGGATCATGGCCGGCATGGAGGCGTCGACGATGACGTCGGACGGGACGTGCAGGTTGGTGATGCCCTTGTCCGAGTCGACCATCGCGAGGGCCGGGCCCTCGGCGATCTCGGCGTCGAAGGAGGCCTTGATCGCTTCGGCGTCGGGCAGCGCGCCCAGGCCGTTCAGGATGGTGCCGAGGCCGTCGTTCGGGGACAGGCCGGCGGCGGCCAGGGTCTCGCCGTAGCGGGCGAACGTCTTCGGGAAGAAGGCGCGGACCACGTGGCCGAAGACGATCGGGTCGGAGACCTTCATCATCGTGGCCTTGAGGTGCACGGAGAACAGGACGCCCTCGGCCTTGGCGCGCTCGATCTGGTCGTTCAGGAAGGTGCGCAGCGCGTCGACGTGCAGGACGGACGCGTCCACGACCTCGCCGGCCAGGACCGGTACGGACTCGCGCAGGACGGTGGCGGTGCCGTCGGCGGCGACGTGCTCGATGCGGAGCGTGCCGGCCTCGGTGACGACCGCGGACTTCTCGGTCGAGCGGAAGTCGTTCTCGCCCATGGTGGCGACGTTCGTCTTCGACTCGGAGGTCCAGGCGCCCATCCGGTGCGGGTGGGCCTTGGCGTAGTTCTTGACCGAGGCGGGGGCGCGGCGGTCGGAGTTGCCCTCACGCAGGACCGGGTTGACGGCGCTGCCCTTGACCTTGTCGTAGCGGGCGCGGATCTCGCGCTCCTCGTCGGTCTTCGGGTCGTCCGGGTAGTCCGGGAGCGCGTAGCCCTGGCCCTGGAGCTCGGCGACCGCGGCCTTCAGCTGCGGGATCGAGGCCGAGATGTTGGGCAGCTTGATGATGTTCGCTTCCGGCGTCTTCGCCAGCTCGCCGAGCTCGGCGAGGGCATCGGCGATCCGCTGGCCCTCCTCGAGGTGCTCGGGGAAGCTGGCGATGAGCCGACCGGCCAGGGAGATGTCACGGGTCTCGACATTCACACCGGCCGTCGACGCGTAGGCCTGGATCACAGGCAGGAAGGAATACGTCGCGAGGGCCGGGGCCTCGTCAGTGTGCGTGTAGATGATGGTCGAGTCAGTCACCGGATGCTCCGCTCCACAGTCTGCGTCTCTCGTCTGCAACATTGCTCGACATCAAGATATCTCGTGATCGGGCCGGTCCGGACAGCCCCCTGCCCGAGTCCCGGGGAGACGCGCGTCACCTCCGGGCCCACGCGACCCGTGAAACGGCGAAAGCGCCGCCACCGGCTGTTTCCAGCCGGGTGCGGCGCTCACGCGTGCGGGCTTGCTCAGGCGTGGACGGCCTTCGGGTTCGGGCCGTACTCGTTCGGCTGCGGCTGACCCTCGCTCGCGAGGAGGACCAGGAGCCAGATGCCGCCGACCAGCGGGACGAAGCCGATGAAGTACCACCAGCCGGACTTGCCGAGGTCGTGCAGCCGGCGGACGGTGAGGGCGATGCACGGCACGATGATCGCCAGGAAGTACAGGCCGTAGATGACCATGTTCGCGCCGACCACGGAGTCGATGATCGCAACGACGATCGCGACGGCGATGTTGAACAGGAAGAACATCCAGAACTCCTGGCGGCGCGCGCGGCCGGAGAAGTCGGCGTACTTCTTCAGTACGTCGGTGTAGTAGTGCATGGGTCCCCCCTGAGGACGGTTCGTCGGCCCGTCCTGATGGAGCAAGCCGAGGCAGAACTTATGCCCCGCTTATGTGGCGGTCAAGCCAGTTCGCAACACGCCGGAATCACCGCTTATCCCGGGTTCACGGACCAAAATCACCGGCCCCGACCGCCACTTGGAACCCACTGATCGCATCGCGTCACACGGGGTGACGAAACGGGGGCGATAGGGACCGATTCGTGATGCGGGAGTGCCACCAGAGCCGTCCGGCGGGGATCCGCGATTCGCCTTCTCCCCGGCGGAGCATGGGCATCCGCACCCACATCGTTACGGCTCCGCGACTCTGTCAGCCGCTGTCA
The DNA here is from genome assembly GCF_042752335.1 of Streptomyces sp. NPDC059355. Lineage (NCBI taxonomy): Bacteria > Bacillati > Actinomycetota > Actinomycetes > Kitasatosporales > Streptomycetaceae > Streptomyces > Streptomyces sp. NPDC059355. The sequence goes on from NZ_JBHYXN010000066.1 coordinate 17,214, forward strand.
CGTACACGCAACCGCGTCCCGCGCCGGACACTGGGGCCGGTGCGGGACGCCGTTGACTCACCGTGAACTCACCGGCCCGCTCAGCCGATGTGGAACGAGTCCCCGTAGACCTTCCAGTCGAGCGGGGTGTTGAGGTTCAGGTTGCCCTTCTTGAGGAAGACCCGCTGCGCGGTGTCGACACGGCTCGTGTCGCTGTGCGCCTCCTCCTGCTTCATCGCCCAGACGCGCGCGTCGAGGAAGGCGTTCAGCCAGGTGGTCTCGTTCCCGCCCTGCGCCGGGGGCTTGGCCTTGGACAGCGCCCGCTTGCGGATGTTGCGGAAGCCGGTGGAGTCGCCGCCGTCGCCGTGCATGACGATGGCGTCGTAGTACATGAACTGGCCGAGCGCGCCGACCCCGTCGGACTTGCCCTGATTGACGGCGGGGTTGAAGTAGACCCGGTCGCGCTCGTGGTCCTGGGCCTTCTTGAACTCGGTGTCCTGCGCCGCCTTCGCCCAGTCCTTGGTGAAGTTCGGGTCGAGTCCGCTGTGCGAGTCCGAGCCGTCGACCTTCCGCAGGGCCGGCAGGTACTTGGCGAGCACGTTGCCCGGCTTGACGCCGGTGTAGTACTCGACGAGGTCGAGCATGTCGCCGGTACCGGAACAGAAGCCGATGATCCCGGCCGTGTAGCCACGGCCGTCGTCTATGTCCTCTATGTATCTGTACTGCGCCTTCCAGTCCAGGGAGGAGTTCTCCGCGCTGGAGACGATCTGCATGGCGATGTCCTTCTTCGCCGGGTCGTCGAGGCCGACGGCCTTCGCCGATGCCGCGGCGGGGGACGCGGATGCGGGCGCGGACGCCGGCGCCGCCGTCGCGTGGGCGGTCACCGGTACGGCGAGGAGCGCGCTGCCGAGCAGGGCGCCGATGGCGATTCTCTTGCGGTGGGGGGCGAACACAAGTCCTCCATGGGGAAGTTGAGGCTTGAGCGACTTCGTTAGGAAACTTTACTACCAGAGCTCGCGACAGCTCAATACCCGTTCACGCCATGCGTGTTGCAAGGACCGCGGGAGGGGTCAGAGCCAGCCGTTGCGGCGGAAGCCCCGGTGGATGACGAAGCAGGCGAGGGCCATGACGCCGACCACGATCGGGTAGCCGTACGTCCAGTGCAGCTCGGGCATGTTGTCGAAGTTCATGCCGTACACCCCGCAGACCATGGTCGGCACGGCGACGATGGCCGCCCATGCCGTGATCTTGCGCATGTCCTCGTTCTGCGCGACGGTCACCTGCGCCAGGTGCGCCTGGAGGATGGAGTCGAGCAGCGCGTCGTACGCGTTGATCTGGTCGGTGGCCCGGGTCAGGTGGTCGGAGACGTCGCGGAAGTACGCGCGGACCTCTGCCGGGATCACCGGTATCGGCTGCGTGGCCAGGTGCTGGAGCGGGCGGCTCAGCGGGGCCACCGCCCGGCGCAGCTCCAGCAGTTCACGCTTGAGCTGGTAGATGCGGCCCGCGTCGCCCCGGCCGCCGTACTCGCTGAACACCGCGGTCTCGACGGCGTCGATGTCGTTCTGCACCGCGTCCGTGACGGCCACGTAGTCGTCGACGACGTGGTCGGCGATGGCGTGCAGCACCGAGGCCGGCCCCTTCGCGAGCTGGTCCGGCGCCGCCTCCAGGCTCTCGCGGACCGGGCCCAGCGTGCCGTGGCCGCCGTGCCGGATGGTGATGACGAAGTCGTCGCCGGTGAACGCCATCAGCTCGCCGGCCTCCACGACCTCGCTCGTCGCGGTGAGTTCCTCGTGCTCCACGTAGCGCACGGTCTTGAAGACGGAGAACAGTATGTCGTCGAACCGCTCCACCTTGGGGCGCTGGTGCGCGGTCACCGCGTCCTCGACGGCGAGCGGGTGCAGGCCGAACAGCTCGGCGAGCCCGGCGAATTCCTCCCTGGTCGGTTCGTGGAGGCCGATCCAGACGAACCCGTCGCCGGTCTTGCGGACCCGCCGCAGCGCCTCCTCGACCTCGGCGCAGCCGTCCTGCCGTGCGCCGTCCACGTAGACCACGCAGTTGACCACCGCGCTTCCGAGCGGGGAGCGGGAGGGGTGGCTGAGGTCGACGGCCCGCCGGTAGCCGCGGCGCACGGCCCGGCGCAGGTTGCTGAACATGGACAACGAGGTACTTCCCTTCGGCGGATCAGCGGCCAGTCTGCCACCGCCGCCGGACCGGTCCACGCGCGCGGGCGCGGCGGGCGCCGCGCGGGACGCGGCCGTCAGACCCGGTCGATGAAGACGCTCGTCGATTTCACCCGGGCCACGGCCCGCGCGCCGACCTCCAGGCCGAGCTCCTCCACGGCCTCGCGGGTCAGCAGCGACACGATGCGGTGCGGGCCCGCCTGGATCTCGACCTGGGCGTCGACCGTGCCGAGCTTCACGGCGGTGACGATGCCCGGGAGGGCGTTGCGCGCCGAGGTGTACGGGGCGTCCTCGCCCTCGCTCGCCTCCTGCGCGGCCTGTACGCAGAACGCGGCCAGATCCGGCCCGTCCACCATCCGCCGCGTGCCCTCCCGGCGGGTGGGGAAGCGCTCGGCGTCGGCCCAGCGGCGGGCCGTGTCGACGCTGACGCCGAGCAGCCGGGCGGCCTGGCCGATCGTGTAGGACTCCATACCCGCAGCTTAGGGGGTGTCTTGTCGATCGGGCCGGATCATGGAGCGGGGTCTGATCGGCAGGACACCCCCTGCTGGGGTGCCCGCGGGATCAGGAGCGGGCCCTGACCGCCGGGTGCCGGGTGGTGTCCTGACGGAGGGCCTCGGCCGCCGCGGCCGCCACCACCTCCGCCACCACGGACAGCGCCGGGGAGTCGAGTTTCCACTGCTGCCAGTACAGCGGAACGTCCAGCGGCCGCCGCGGCACGAGCAGCTCCAGCCGTCCCGCGCGCAGCAGCGGCTCCGACTGGGGCTCCGGCACCAGCCCCCAGCCCAGCCCGGCAGCCACCGCGTCCCGGAACCCCTCCGAGGTCGGCACGTGGTGGCGCAGCGGCCCGGCCCCGGCCTCCTGATCGCCGGTCAGCGACCGTACGAACACGTCCTGGAGCTCGTCCCGCCGGTCGAAGACGATCACCGGTGCCTCCCGCAGGCCCTGTTCGAGGCCCCCGGCCAGGTGCCGGGCCACGAACCCGGGGCTCGCCACGGGCAGGTACCGCGCCAGCCCCAGCCTGCGTACGGTGCACCCGGCCACCGGGTCCGGCGAGGAGGTAACCGCCGCCATCACCTGGCCCTCCCGCAGCAGTGCCGTCGTGTGCCCCTCGTCCTCCCGGTGCAGTTCGAAGAAGACGGGCGGATCCTGCGGCACCCGCGTGAGCGCCGGCAGGAACCAGGTGGCGAGCGAGTCCGCGTTGACCGCGATCGGCAGCCGCACCGGGCCGCCCGACTCCTGCGCCATGCCGAGCTCGGCGCGCGCGTCCCGCTCCAGCCGGGCGAGCTGCCGGGCGAACCGGACCACCACCTGCCCGGACTCGGTCGCCCGTACGGGCTTCGTGCGCATCAGCAGCACCCGCCCGGCCCGCTGCTCCAGCGCCTTGACCCGCTGGCTCACCGCGGACGGGGTCACGTGCAGGGCGGCGGCCGCCGCGTCGAAGGTTCCCTCGTCGACCACGGCGAGCAGGGTCCGTACCTGGTCCAGGGGCAGCTCTTCCATCACGAACGCTAAGGGTACGTAAAAATCTTTAGCTGTACTGAAACCACGCCGCTGCCTACGGTCGAAGCCATGACACACGGCATCATCGCGGCGGCACTCGCCGGCTTCGGCACCGGACTCTCCCTCATCGTCGCCATCGGCGCGCAGAACGCCTTCGTCCTGCGGCAGGGGGTGCGCCGGCACGCCGTCCTCGCCGTGGTCGCGATCTGCGCCGTCTCCGACGCGCTCCTCATCGCCCTCGGCGTCGCGGGGGTCGGTGCCTTCGTCACCGCCTGGCCGGCCGCCCTGACCGCGGTCGCCATCGCCGGCGGCACCTTCCTGATCGTCTACGGAGTCCTCGCCGCCCGCCGGGTGCTGCGGCCCGCCCCCGGCGCCGCCCTGGGCACCGAGGGGGCCACCGCCGGATCCCGCCGCCGGGCCGTGCTGACCTGCCTGGCCATGACCTGGCTGAACCCTCACGTCTACCTGGACACCGTCCTGCTGGTCGGCTCCCTCGCCGCCGACCGCGGGGACCTGCGCTGGGCCTTCGGCATCGGGGCCGGGCTGGCCAGCCTGATCTGGTTCGCCACCCTCGGCTACGGCGCCCGGCTGCTGAGCGGTCCGCTGGCTCGCCCCTCGGCCTGGCGGATGCTGGACGGGCTCGTCGCGGCGACCATGGTCACGATGGGCGGGATGCTCCTGGCCCGGGCCTGACCTGCGAGCCGCGGCGAGCGCGACGGGCCCGGGCGGGGTGCGGATCCGCCCCGTACGGTGGCCCGACCAGACACCAGGAGTCCGCAGTGCCCGAGCGCCCGTCCGACCGCCCGTACGACCGGCCGTACGACCCGTCGTACGACCGGCCGTACGACGATCCGTCCGACCGGCCCTCCGGCCGCCCCTCCACCGACGAGGTCCGCCAGTACTACGCCGCCCGGCCGTCCCCGCTCGTCGCCGCCACCGCGATCGTGCTGGACCCGGCCGGGCGGGTCCTCGTACGGGCTGCCTCGTACCGGTCGGCCGCGGAACTTCCGGGCGGCACCGTCGAGGACACAGAGACCCCGGAGGAGGCTCTGGCCCGGGAGCTGGAGGCGGAGCTGGGCCTGTCCGTGCCGGTCGGCCGGCTGCTCGCCGTGGACTCCCGGCGGCCCGGCTCCCTCGGCCGCTCCCTCATCACCCACGTCCACCTGGTCGGACCGCTCCCGCCGGAGCAGGCCGGCGCGCTCTCCGGCGCGGACGGCGAGGGTGCCGCCCGCTGGCTCGCGCCGGAGGAGGCGTACGAGGTGCTGCCGGCCCGGATCGCGCCCAGGCTGCGCGCCGCTCTGGCCGCCCTGTACGCCGGGTCCCTCGCGCACCTCGTCGACGGCGTGCCCCAGCCCGGCTCCCCGGCCGGACTGGACCCGGAGCGGCGTACGGCCCTGGAGCACGCCGGGTCCTTCGACGCCGCGAGCCACCGGGCCGCCCGCCCCAAGGCCGTCACGGCGGCCAGCGTGGTGTTCACCGACTCCGCGGGCCGGATCCTGCTGGTGGAGCCCTCGTACGGCAACTCGGGGCGCTGGAACCTGCCGGGCGGCGGGATCGACAGCGATCTCGGCGAGACCCCGCGCGCCGCCGCGCGCCGGGAGGTACGGGAGGAACTCGGCCTCGACCTGGCACCGGGCCGGCTGCTCGCCGTCAACTGGGCCCACAAGCGCGGCTACCCTGCCCGCATCCGCTTCCTCTACGACGGCGGGGTCCTGGACGCCGCCGCCCTGGACCGGATCCGGCTCGCCCCCTTCGAGCTGCTGCGCTGGCGGGCGGTGCCCGCCGCGGACCTGCGCGACCTGGTCAAACCCTCCCTGCGCCGCCAGATCGAGGCCTCTCTGCGCGCCCGCGCCGAGGGCACGGGCCCGCTGGAACTCCACGCCGGGCGCCCGGTCGAGGCCCCGCGCAAGAAGGGGAAGAAGAAGGGGAAACGGTAGGGGAACGGCAGAGGAAACGGACGCTGCACTGGTCCATCCGGACGGCGTCATGGCGTGGCGCACGGGTGACGGGGCGCTCTCGCGCATCTTCGAAGCAGACAGTCCACGCACACGCGTACGCCCTCTCGCCGGCGAGAACGCGCGGAACCCATGGGGAGCCCCACCATGTCCGCAGAGCCGACCCGTCCCGGAACCAGCACCGCTTCCGCCGTACCCGGCGCCGCGGCGCCGCCCGATCCGCGCCGCTGGTGGATCCTCGGCGTCATCGGCCTCGCGCAGCTCATGGTCGTCCTCGACGCCACCATCGTGAACATCGCCCTGCCGTCCGCCCAGGCCGGCCTGGGGTTCTCCGACAACCAGAGGCAATGGGTGGTGACCGCGTACGCGATCACCTTCGGCAGCCTCCTGCTGCTGGGGGGCCGGCTGGCCGACAAGTTCGGACGGCGCCGGGCCTTCCTCATCGGGCAGATCGGCTTCGCGGCGGCCTCCGCGCTCGGCGGCGCCGCGGCCACCTTCGGGGTCCTCGTCACGGCCCGCGCCCTGCAGGGCGTGTTCGCGGCGCTGCTGGCCCCGGCCGCTCTCTCGCTGCTGACCACCACGTTCTCCGCGCCCGCCGAACGCGCCAAGGCCTTCGGCGTGTTCGGTTCGCTCGCCGCCTCCGGGGGCGCCGTGGGCCTGCTGCTGGGCGGATTCCTCACCGAGCACCTGAGCTGGCGCTCGACGATGTACGTGAACCTGCTGTTCGCCGCCGTCGCGGTCACCGGCGGTGTGCTGCTGCTCAAGCGCCCGGTGCCCACCACCGCGCCCCGGCTGGACCTGCCGGGCACGGTGCTCGCCTCGTCCGGGCTGTTCTGCCTGGTCTACGGGCTCGCCACGGCCGGCCCCGACGGCTGGCAGTCCGTGCACACCCTGGGCTTCCTGGTCGCCGCCGCCCTGCTGCTCGCCGCCTTCGTGTGGTGGCAGCGCCACAGCACGCACCCGCTGCTGCCGCTGCGGATCGTGCTCGACCGGGTGCGGGGCGCGGCGCTGATCGCCGTGTTCGTCACCGGGGTCGGCATGTTCGGGGTGTTCCTGTTCCTCACGTACTACCTGCAGCACACCCGCGGCTACAGCCCGGCCAAGACCGGCCTGGCCTTCATGCCGATGTCCGGCTGTACGATGATCGGCGCGATCGGCAGCAACCTGGGGATGCTCGGCCGGATCGGCGGGCGCCCGCGCATCGTCACCGGCATGCTGCTCTCGGCGTGCGGCATGGCCTGGATGACGAACCTGACGGCGACCGGCCCGTACGTCGTCGACGTGCTGCCGGGCCAGGTGGCCACGGGGCTGGGCATGGGCCTGATCACGGCGGCCGCCATGAACCTCGGTACGGCCGGCATCGACCCGCGGGACGCGGGCGTCGGCTCCGCGACCGTCAACGCCATGCGACAGACGGGCGGCTCCGTCGGCACGGCGCTCATGAGCACCCTTGCCGCCGGAGCCGTCGCCCGCTCACTGGCGGGCCGGCAGCCCACGCCCGACCTCGCGGCGCGGGCTGCCCTGGAGAGTTACCACACGGTCTTCACGGCATCGGCGGCGATCTTCGCCGTGGGTGCGGTGCTGACCCTGTTCATGCTGCCCGGCGGCCTGTCCGTGGAGCGCCGGCACGGCGCGCCCGGGGGCCGCCGCCCGTCAGCGCGGTGAGTGGCCGCCGGCGGCCACGGGGGCCGCCTGCTGGGCCGGCTTGGCGGGGGTGGCGGGAGCGGCGGGGGCGGCGGAGGCGGCGGGAGCGGCCGGCTTGGCGGGGGTCGTCGGGCCCGCTTCGCTGGACGGGCAGTTGGACAGCGTGCTGCGGACCCGGTCTCCGGTCGAGAAGTGCCTGACCCGGCAGGAGTTGGTCCCGATCCCGCCGTCGACCTGGCCGTAGCCCGGCCCGATGATCAGGACCGTGTCGTTCAGACCGCGGACCGTGTCGTTGCCGGGACCGCCCTGGACGATGCCCGCGGACTCCGCGCCCACCGACTTGGGCTCGATGACGTCGTTCTCGCTGCCACCGAGGACCCGGCCGCCGAGGTCGACGTTGCCGGTGCGGATCAGGTCGCTGCCGTCGTTGCCGAAGACCTGGCCGCCGCCGCGCTCGTACTCGCCCGGCTGGCCCATGACGCTGCCCGTGGTGATCTTGTCGTCGCCGTGGTCGCCGTAGACGCTGGCCCCGTGGTCGGCCGTGCCCACGACGAGCGCGGTGATGATGGTGTCGTTGCCGAGGCCGCCGCGCACCGACGCGTTGCCGTTCTTCGGGGCGAGGTTGTTGACCTGGAGCGTGTCGTCGCCCTCGCCGCCGAGCAGCTGGGAGTCGATCAGCATGCCCTTGACGCGGATGTTGTCGTTGCCGCCGCCGCCGTCGATGATGACGTTCTCGACGTCGTTCTCGCACGTGATCGTGTCGACGCCCTCCGTGCCCCTCACCACCGACAGACCGGACCTCACCTCGACACCGTTGAGGTAGCACCAGTAGGACGGCAGGGAGCGGGCGGCCTGTGCCGGGGCCGCGGCGACCGAGGCACTGGCGGCGATCATGGTCGCGAGGACGTACGTGGCGGTGCGAAGTTTGCGGCGCGTGCGCAGCATGAAGTCTCCCGAGAATGGTGTGCGTTTGGGTGAGGGTTTTCGCGGTGGTGGTCAGGACAGCTCGTGGCGCAGGGGCGTGAGCTGTTCGATGTCGTAGCGCTTCCGGAGTGCCTGGATCGCGGCGGGATCCGGGGTGGCGCTCGTGTCGAGCAGGTCGAGGAGCTCCTCGAAGTACCGCTCGTGATCGGGGGGCGGGGAGGCCTGGAAGAACATCCGGGCCGGTTCGCCGGTGGGGTTCGCGAAGGCGTGCGGACAACCGGGCGGAACCACGATGACGGTTCCGGGCGTGGCACGGACGACCTGGCGTCCGTCGAGCGCCTCCCAGTGTCGCCAGTCGTCCCCGGAACGGACGCGCGGCTCGAAGGCCATGACGTCGAGTTCACCCTCCAGGACGTAGAAGAGCTCCTCACTTCGGGTGTGCAGGTGCGCCCCGACGTCGAACCCCGGAGGTACGACGACCTCGAAGCTCGAGGCCACCGTGGAATGCTCCCCGGTGACCTTGAACGTGACCTGCTGGGCGTCGGTGTGCAGCTTGCGGCCGTGACCCGGTGGCACGAGCAGCCCGTCGCGGGCGACGTGCGCGGTCATGACCAGGTCACGGGCAGACCTTCGGGCCCGCGGATGAGGGCCCCTGGCCGCCATCGCAGTTCGCCGACGGGGACGCTGAAGCGCAGCTCCGCGAAGCGGTCGAGCAGGGCGTCCACCATCAGCTCGGATTCGAGGCGGGCCAGCATGTTCCCGGGACAGAAGTGGGGTCCGTACCCGAAGGAGACGTGCGGGTTGGGGCTGCGCTCCAGCTGCAGCTCGTGGGGGTCGGGGAAGACCTCCGGGTCACGGTTGGCCGCGAGGTACGAGACGTAGATCGCCTCGCCCGCCCGGATGAGCTGGCCCGCCACCGTGACGTCCTCGAGGGCGATCCGGGAGAGCCCGACCGCGTTGCGGTGCGGGATGTAGCGCAGCAGCTCGTTGATGGCCGCGGGCCGCAGGCCGGGGTCGCTGCGCATCCGGTCCATCAGGTCCGGCCGGGTGAGCAGGATGTAGACCATGTTGCCCACGTTGTTGGTGACGGCCTCGCCCCCGATCTGCAGGAGCAGGGCGAGGCCGGTGGCCTCCTCGGCGGTGACCTCGCCCGCCTCGATGGCCTTCACCAGGAGCCCGATGACGCTGTCGCCGCCGGCCACTTCACCGGCGCGGATGCGCCCGCCCAGGTAGGCGCACATGTCGTTCTTCGCCTGCTCGCTGCGCTGCACTCCCTGGGCCGAGGAGAGGATCAGCGTGGTCCATTCGTGGACCCTGGGCCGGTCTTCCTCCGGGACGCCCATCAGCTCGCACACGACGGCGAGCGGGAAGGGCGCCAGCAGGCGTTCGGTCAGGTCCGCGGGCGGGCCGTCGCGCAGGATCCCGTCGACGTAGCCGTCGAGCATCTCCTTCGCGCGGGTGCGCAGGCGCTCCACCCCGGGGGTGGTGAAGGCCGCGCCGACGGTCCGCCGCAGCCGGGTGTGGTCGGGCGGGTCCTCGAACCCGACCGCACCCGGTGCGGGGATGAAGTGCGGGGCCAGCCGGGTGACGTCGTGTTCCACGACCAGCTTGCGGCTGAACCGGGGATCGTTGGCCACCGTGCGCACGTCGTCGTACCGGCAGACGAGCCAGGCCCACCCGCTTCCGTTGGGCATGCGGATCCGCGTGATCGGACCCGCCTGCATCAGCTCGGCGAGGACGGGGTCGAAGTCGACCCCGTCCAGGGCCGGGGTGGGCCAGTGCGTGATGGGTGGCCTTGCTGTTGCGGGGCCGTCCTTCAGCATTCTTCGGATTCCTCCCTCACCCGGTCCCTCATTCCGAGGTCCAGCTGCCCAGTGAGATCTCTGCGGTGATGCCCGGGCCGAAACCGGCCAGCAGGCCCCGCGCGGCGTCAGCGGTACCGTTCTCGTCGAACATTCGACGCAGTGCGTCCAGGACGACGGCGCTGGCGATGTTGCCGTACTCGGTCAGTGTGGCCCGACTGAAGCGGAATGCCTCGGGTGCCACACCGAGGTACTTGCTGAGGTCGTCCAGGATCCGCGGCCCACCTGCGTGGATGATGTAGAAATCCAGCGCGGCGGCGTCCCACCCGTGGGCCTTGGCCAGGTCCTTGAGGGACGGAGCGAGCGGTTCCATGGTCCCGGGGACCCGCCGGTCGAGCTTGAAGTGGAACCCGGTGGACCTGACGTCGTACATGATCCAGTCCTCCGTCTGGGGGATGATGTACGAGCTGTTGCGGTGCAGTTCCATGCCGGTTCCGCCCCGGCCGCGGACGACGGCCGCGCCCACTCCGTCGCCGAACAGGCCGTTGGAGAGCAGGTTGCCGACCTCCAGGTCGCTGGGCTGGTAGCACAGCGAGCAGAGTTCGCAGGACACGATCAGCACGTTCGCCTCGGGGTAGGCGAGGCAGAAGTCGTGGGCCCTGTTGACCGCAGCACCGCCCGCCGCACAGCCCAGCTGGGCGATGGGCAGCTGCCGGGTGTCCGTCCGGAAACCCAGCGCGTTGATCATCCAGGCGGTCAGCGAGGGCATCATGAAGCCCGTGCACGACACGTAGATGATCAGGTCGATGTCCTTGGCCCTGAGCCGGGCGTCCTCCAGCGCCTGCCGCACCACCGCCGGGACCCGCGCCTTGGCCTCGGCCTCGTACACGGCGTTGCGCGATTCGAACCCGGGGTGCTTGAGCGTTTCCTCGATGGGCTGCACGATGTGCCGCTTCGCGACGCCGGTGTTGCGGATCAGGCGCAGCGCCAGGTCGAGCTGCGGATGGTCCGCGTGCACGGACCGGCACAGATCAAGGGTCTGCTCCATCGTGATCACGTGCTCGGGCACGCACACCGTTGGCCTGCACAGAGTCGCCATGGGTGGCTCTCCTTTCGTGTCTGACACAGCCTCATCGACCTCCGCCGGATGCGCGCGCGGGACTACGGCGTTGGTGACATGAGCCAATCCGGTGACGCTGGGCCGAGGAGGCAGCGGAGCGTGTGACGACAGGGAAGGGATGGCTCTGCCGATTTCCCGCGGAATCGCGCCTTGGGGGGTGCCATCCACGCAGGGAGATGAACCATGACGTCAGACCCGCAAACCGCCCTCAGGCCGGAGCCGGAGATGGACCCGGAGATGGACGCCGGGGTGGACCCGGCCTCGGGCGAACCGGTGCACTGCTGGAACCTGGACGACTTCGAGGCGCTGGACTTCGACCCGTTCCTGCACGACCGCCTGCGGGACCAGAGGGCCACCCGGATCCGGCTGCCCTTCGGCCAGGGCACCGCCTGGCTGATGGCGCGCTACGCCGATGTGAAGGCGGCGACCACGGACCCGCGCTTCAGCCGCTCGGAACTGGTCGGGCGGACCATCACCGCCTCCTCCCCGCATGCGATCGCCTCGCAGCAGGCGTCGATGAACTACGCCGATCCGCCGCGCCTGAACGACATGCGCCGCGTGGTCGCCCGGGCGTTCACCGGCAAGAGCATGCAGAAGCTGCGGCCGACCGTGCAGCACACCGCCGACAGCCTCCTGGACGAGATGGAGCGGCACGGCTCGCCGGCGGACCTGGTCGAGCACCTGCACGGCCCGTTCCCGCTCGCGGCCGTCGCCGACCTGCTGGGGATGGACCAGGACATGCGCAAGGACATGACCTCCTGGGCAAACGTGATCATGACCCCGGGGCCGTCCCCGGACAAGAGCACCGACGCCCTCAAGACGGTCCGCGAATGCGTGGTCTCCCTGCTCGCCATGCGGCGGGAGAAGCAGAGCGACGACCTGGCCGGAGTCCTCGCCGGGGCCGCCGACGCCGGTGAGATCACCGAGCCGGAGGCCGTCTCCATCGCCACCGCGATCCTCGTGAGCGGTGCGCACGCCGTCCGCAACAACAGCGCGAACATGGTGTACGCCCTGCTCACCCATCCGGAGCACCACGAACGGCTGCGCAGGGAGCCGGAGATGATTCCCCAGGCCGTCGACGAGCTGCTGCGGTTCATCCCGCACCGCAGCGGGGTCGGTCTGCCGCGGATCGCGACGCGGGACGTGGACATCGCCGGGGTCACGATCAAGGCCGGGGAGACGGTGTACTCCTCGTACCTCGCGGCCAACCGCGATCCCGAGGTCTTCCCGAACCCGGACGCGCTGGACTTCGACCGCGGGCCGATCGCCCATATGGCCTTCGGCAACGGGCCGCACCACTGCGTCGGCTCGATGCTGGCCCGTATGGAGTCCGAGATCATCATCACCACGCTGATCGAACGCTATCCGCGCCTGGCTCTGGCCGTGCCGCCCGAGCAGCTCGAATGGCAGGCCGGGGCGCTGATCCGGGGGCCCAAGGCCCTGCCGGTGACCTGGTGATACGCCGGCACCGGATCAAGGTGGTCCGGGGCACCCCGGACCACATAGAACTGGCGGCCCTCACGGCCGCCCTGCTCATGCTGGCGCGCACGGCCGCCGTGCCGTGCGCGCCCCGCTCCACCCGGCGCCACCGGGCCCACTGGGACCGGAACATGACGTCGGTGGTGCACTGTCCCGCCCACTCCTGGCGGGCGCGCCCGCCCGCGGGGTTCGTCTAGGGGGTGTACGCGAAGTAGCGCCGGCCGCCCGAAGGGCGGTCCCGCGCCGGACGACGCGGGGCAGGCGGGACTTTGCGGACACCCCCTAGTAGTGCTTTGTTAGGTGGTGTCGTAGGGCTGCCAGGTGGGTTGTCGGCAGGTTAGGCAGGTGCCGGTCCAGGTGGCGATGAGGTGTTGGAGGAGGTCCAGGGCCTGGTAGAGGG
>NZ_JBHYXN010000067.1:0-28677 GCF_042752335.1 Streptomyces sp. NPDC059355
CGCCCTTGACGGCCCGGACCGACACGGAAGGACAGTCGACTGCCGGGAAACCCCCGAACCACCCCCGACCCCGAACAACGAGACCCCGCCAGCCGGCGATCCCGACCACCACCCCCGACCTCAAGTCCACGGGCACCTTCCCGTCGTACGCTGAGGTGATGAGAACTCCTCGGCAGGCAGCGCGGATTGTCGTCCTCTCCCCCAGCGGATCGGTGTTCCTCTTCCGGGAGAACAACATCGAGGTCGGGATCCACTGGCTGCCGCCCGGCGGGGGGATCGATCCCGGGGAGACTCCTGAGCAGTGCGTGCGAAGGGAGTTGCGCGAGGAGACCGGGTGGACCGATCTCGTGCCGCAGCGGCTGCTGTGCACCTGGGAGCACGACTTCACCCATCAGGGGATCCCCGTACGGCAGCACGAGCACATCTACGTCACCACCGGCCCGCGCCGCGATCCCGTCCCCGAGTCGCCCGACGCACACTGGCGGTGGCTGTCGCAGCAGGCCCTGGCCTCGCTCGGGGAGCCCCTGTGGCCGCCGCGGCTCGCCGAGCTGCTGGCCGATACCCCGGCCGAGACCGTTCACCTCGGCCTGGTGGGCAACCAGGGCCGTACGGTGACGTGAGTCATCGGGCGCCGGCGATCCATCGTCGGACCGCCGCGTTGGTGGTGCCGTCCAGGGCGGCGACGGCTTCGATGGCGTGAAGGTCTCCGGCGAGCGGCGGGATGCCGGCCGCGGTCAGCGCGGCGTGCAGCTCAAGGCGTCGGTGGTGCGCTGCGCCGATTCGGCTGCGAGGCCGCTCCTCCGGGCCCGGGTCCGGGATCGGTGCGGGGCTCGCGAGGCGGGTGTCCTCCGCGCCCTCCGTGTCCTCGAAGTCCCGCACGCCGGGGAAGCGGTAGGGGTCGAGCGCCTCCTGCGGTTTCGGCACGCGCGGGGAATCGCGCCACTTCATGCAAGGACCCCCTGGAGTCGGCCTGGCGGTGGGGAAGTCGCGGCGGGCGGGCCTGTACCGGCGCGGTGGGGGCGGGTGCTCACACCCCCTGCTCCTGCAGGGCGTGGGCGCCCGCCGCGATCACCTCGGCGAGCTGGTTGGCGACGGCGACGCTGCATCCGCCGAGCCGGACGAACCCGCGGGCGCCCACGGGCCCGTCGTTGGCCAGGGAAGGGAGCACCATTCCCGCCAGCGCGAGGGCTGCCTGGAGATTGGTGGCGGCGTCCAGGCCTGCCTGGTAGGCGGCGTCCTGAAGCCGCTTGTACCGGATTGTTTCAGCGTATGAGGGCTCGTACGCCATGGTTGCTGTCCTCTCTCTGCGGGTGGTGCGGGGGGTGCGGGGCAGTCCTCGGAGGCCGTCGCGACTGGATTGCGGACCGCCCGTGACTTATCGGATTCGGTTGTCGTTCCTCAGATGAAAACGATCACTACGGCGGGCTCCGGGAAGGACCACGTTCTCCATGCGGTCAGAGGCTGTCGCGCCTTCGTCCCCGGCGCCGTACGCGGTGGCGCCATCGTCGCGGCCTTCACCTTCCTCGGCCGCGCCCGACGAGCGCTTGCCGGGCGCGGATCGCTCGGGCGGCGGACCGGTGTCGGCCGGGGACTTCCCGGACGTGACCGTCATGCCCCGTAGTGGAGTCTGGGGGCCGGGGAGGACCTGGAGTTGCGGTGTCGCGGCGTCGGCTGGCGGGGCGGCCGGGTGAGCGTGATCTGGCGGACGAGCTGCTGGAAGCAGGCGAGTGCGGCGATGGCGGGCAGGGTCGCCGCGGCCTGGGCGGGGAGCGTCCTCGGTGCCTGGGCCACGCACAGGAGGGTGGCCAGGGTCGAGAACAACAGGACGATGGACCAGGAGTGGACGGCGCGGCGCTGGTGCAGGGCCGCCCTGAGGATGGACAGCGAGGCGACCATCCAGGGGCCGTAGATCAGCAGCGGCCACCAGCTGACCACGTCGTGGCCGGTGTGGGGTACGGCGCTGTGCCGTAGGGCGTCGCAGATGGCCAGCCCGCTGAAGATGCTCACGACGGCGGCGATGAGCGCGACCAACACGGACGTGCACAGGCTGCCCGTGCGCATCAGGGCCACTCCCGGCGTCTTCGCCCGTACGGTCCGGCGGCGGTGCCCTGCGGATGCTGGCGCCGGACCGATGCCCGGCGGTCCGGCCACCAGCCCGGTGGTGCTCACCGCGTCGTTCACTTCGTCGAAGACGACCCGGTCGAAGGACTCCGTCTGGGCGCCCATGCTTCCCTGAAGCAGACAGGCGAGCTCCTCCGCCGGATCCCACGCGCCGTTCTCCTGGGCCGCCCCGAGTGGCGAATACCCGATGCTGATGTCCTGCTCGGGATCCGGCACGGGCCGAAACGTGCGGGCATCCGGCTGGGTGGGGAAGCCGGTCCAGTCGTGATGACCATATGGTTCATACAAGGGAGTCCTGCCTCAATCGGCCGTCAGTGCTGCACATCCCGGGTACAGCCGCGCCGTGCGACCGTCGATTGAATTCGTGACAGATCGAGCTCATCGCTTCCAGGAAGTCCTCGAAGATCGAGGACGAGTAATTCAGCTCGATTTTCAGACCTTCATGATGGAGAGCCGCGGTCTCACCCTGGGCCCGGTCCGATGAAGCCGGTGTGAAAGTCCACTTACCCATCCGGGCGACCCCTGGGCGAGCAAGGGCATCCTCTTCTCCCGCACGCCGATGGAAGATTGCACCGAGGTTTGCTGTTGTCATAGTCCAACCAACGCTTCCGGCGCCGGGCAGGGTGTGAGCCATGCGGGTGATGATGATGGAGCGCACGCGTACGGACCGTTTCCCTTCACCGCTTCTGCAGTATCGGCGAACCGCCAGGACCAGGGTTCACCGCAGCTCAGGGCAGTGATGGCGAGGAGTGGGCCGGGGTGGATCGGGGTAGAGCACGGGGCCGGACCGAGCCGGCCGACCGCCCCCTCGCCCCGGTTTCGGTATCGCCTGTGTGGGGGTGGAGCGATCGCCGTGCTGTCAGGCCGGCGCGCTTCGCCCGCCCTGCCCCGCAACCGGCCCGTCTCACGGAAATAGGAAATTACTGCAAGCAGACAAGGTGCCCCACATGGCTGCAATGAGAGCGCGGGGCATAACTCTGCATATGCCGCTGCGTTATGTGGAGATGTTGCCGAGGGCTCGAGCGCGGGCCCCGTTGCACGAATCCGTCACCGGAAGGGACCCGCTGTGGCAGACATGTTGGTGAGGCTCGTGCTGATCTGTGCAGTACTAGGTGCGTTCTGGGGCGCAATGGCGTCGTCGGGGGTGGGCCGGATGCGGCACAAGGACGCCCTCGAACTGAGGCGCCAGCAGCACTTCAGGTTCGTCTTGGAGCGCAATGCGAATGCCCCCTGGCTCTTCCAGCACGAAGTCCCGGAGGCTGCCGCGCCGGTGCGAGAACCCGTCGGCAGCGCGACGTGTTCCGCCTGCGGAGCCCTGGCCGGGCGGGGGGGGCGGGGCCCCTGGCTGAGCGTCGGCGCCACCCACCGCTCACGAGGGGCGTGTGTAGATCCGGATGGTGTCGCGGATGAACTGGCGGCTCTGTTCGGGCGCGAGTGCTTGTGCTTGGAGGTGGTCGTACATGAAGTGGTAGGGCCGACGGTCCGCGGGCTTCTCCAGGTAGAGATCGCTGGTGAAACGCTCCAAGTACACGACTCCCGCGTCGTTGTCGGAGAACGTGAGGATGGAGAACTGCCCCGAGACACCGGGGTGGGCTCCTGCGGTGTGCGGGAGGACCTGCACGGTGATGTGCGGCTGGGCGCTGATGCGGTCCAGGTGTTCGAGCTGTTCGCGCATGATGTCGGCGGTGCCGACGGTGCGATGTAACGCCGATTCGTCCAGGACGACCCATAAGCGAAAGGGGCGGGCGGGGTGGTGGGCGCGGTGCTGGCGCCGTAGCCGCACCTCAAGACGGATGGCGGCCTGTTCGGCAGTGATGTGAGGGTTCGTCTCCCCGATGACCGCCTCGGCGTAGGCGGGGGTCTGCAGCAGGCCGGGCATCAGCAGTGGCTCGTACGAGTGAATGGAGACGGCCTCCGTCTCCATGCCGACGAACACGCCGTAGGGCACGTCGCCGTAGGCGACCCACCAGCCCTGCCGGCCCGACTCCTTCGCCATCCGCATCAGCGAAGCGACGAACGACTGGTCGGTGACGTCGTAGAGTTCGCACAGATCACGCACGTCACGGGGATTGATGGCGCGACGCCCCGTCTCCAGAAGGCTGATCTTGGACTGGGAGACCAGGAGTAGACCGGCCACTTGCTGGGACGTCATGCCCGAGGCCCGGCGCAGCCGCCGAAGTTCCGCGCCGAGGCGAAGCCTTCTGACGGTGGGGCTTCCGTTCGCCGCCATGGGCGGTTTTACCTCCAACTACACGGACTCACACAGAGATGCAGGGCCCACGGCAAGCGGCAAAGGCATTCTGCTTACCCGAACCGGCGGGGGGCACGCTCGGATGGCGAAGACCACCTATCCGGTCCAACGGGCAACACCCGGAACGGCTCCCCCGACGGCGGACGACCCCGCGCCCGGCGCCGCCGGATGTCCGGCGGCGTCCGCCCACAGCCTCTGCGACGCCCGTCGTGACCGCAGGGCGGCCGCGTTCCCACCGCCTTGCGGGCGTCATGCCAGGTGACACCGATCCAGTCCTTCGAGCGATCGAGCGGCCGATTGTTTACGACTGTGCGCCATCGTACCCAACCCGGACATGCGTCACCGACGGACCGTCAGTTCCTAAGCGGAGGACTGTCTTTGGCTCCGGCGGCGCGGACCTCGAACCCTCCCCGGGGCCGCCTCCCGCTCCCGGGTGGCCGGTGTCCGGACGCGGCCGGTCGTCGGCTCGTGCGGCGTTCGGCGTACACGGGAGGCGAAAGGGGCGCATACCGCCGCGGTCGACGCGGCTGCGGACCTTGGGCCCCGGCTCGCGCACCGCGGGTGCGCCGGCGGCTCAGCGCGTCGCCGCCGCCGCCTTCGCGTACAGCGTCGCCGCGTACTCCCCCAGGATCGTGCTCGTCGAGACGTCGTCCGTGTCGCCGCCCGTCAGGATCCCGATGATCTTGCCGTCCTTCGCCAGCCAGGCGCTGCCGCTCGTGCCGCCCGGGAAGTCCGCGCAGTCGAAGCGCTGCTCCGCCGGCGTCTCGCGGATCGCCGACGCCGTGCACGTGCGCGGGACCTTGCGGTCCGCCGGGTAGCCGGTGACGGTGATCTCCTCGCCCGAGCGGCCCGTGGTGTCCAGGGTCGCGGCGCCCGTGACGTCCTCGATGTTGCGGCCCGAGGCGTCCGGGGCGAGGCGGGCGAAGGCGAGGTCGTAGTCGTCGTTCGAGTCCTCGGACCAGCGGGAGTCCTCGAAGACCTCTTCGATGGTCCAGGCGCCGTACGGGGCTCCGCCGTTCGCGTACGCGGGTGCGAAGACCGCGCCCGCGTCGCCGTGCTTCCCGGCGAGCAGGCAGTGCCCGGCGGTGACGATCAGGTTCTTGCCCGCGCTGTGCACCACGGTGGCGGTGCAGAAGTGGTCACCCTGTACGCCGCCCTCGAACAGGGCACCGGTGAAGGCGGCGGGGCTGCCCGGCCGGGGTGTTCCCGAGGTGTCGAGCTGCGGCTGCTTCGCCGCTTGCGATCGCGAAGACGAGCTCGGCGAGGGCTTCGCCGGGGCCGCCGCCTTGACGTGCGCCTCCGGTCGGCCCTCCGCAGCCGGCACCACCTTCGTCATGACGGCGGACGCGCCCAGCGCCGCCACCGCGCACAACACCCCGGTCATCACGGTCCGCTTGTCCACCGCCACCGCCCCTCCCACTTTGCTCCGGCGAAGCATGCCTTGATCTTCACCTTCGCCGCAAGGGGACCTCCGGGCTCCCGCCCCCTCACGCCCCTGCCCACAGCCCTTCCGGCGTCAGACCCAGCAGGTCGATCGCGTTGCCGCGGACGATGCGGTCCACCACGTCCGGCGCCAGGTGGGACATCTGGGCCTCGCCCACCTCCCGCGACTTCGGCCACGTCGAGTCCGAGTGCGGGTAGTCGGTCTCGTAGAGGACGTTCGCGACGCCGATCGAGTCCAGGTTCTTCAGGCCGAACGGGTCGTCGAAGAAGCAGCCGAAGACGTGCTCCGCGAAGAGCTCCGACGGCGGACGGTGCACCTTGTCCGCGACGCCGCCCCAGGCCCGGTTCTCCTCCCACACCACGTCGGCGCGCTCCAGGATGTACGGGATCCAGCCGATCTGGCCCTCCGCGTACATGATCTTGAGATTGGGGAAGCGCTCGAACTTGCCGCTCATCAGCCAGTCGACCATCGAGAAGCAGCAGTTGGCGAAGGTGATGGTGGAGCCGACGGCCGGCGGCGCGTCCGCCGAGGTCGACGGCATGCGCGACGAGGAGCCGATGTGCATCGCGATGACCGTGCCGGTCTCGTCGCACGCCTCCAGGAAGGGGTCCCACTCGTCCGTGTGGACGGACGGGAGGCCCAGGTGCGGCGGTATCTCCGAGAAGGCGACCGCGCGCACGCCGCGCGCCGCGTTGCGGCGGACCTCGGCGGCGGCCAGCCGGGCGTCCCAGAGCGGGATCAGGGTGAGGGGGATCAGGCGGCCGTGCGCGTCCGGGCCGCACCACTCCTCCACCATCCAGTCGTTGTACGCCCGTACCCCGAGCAGCCCGAGCTCGCGGTCCTTGGCCTCGGTGAAGGTCTGGCCGCAGAAGCGGGGGAAGGTCGGGAAGCAGAGCGCCGACTGGACGTGGTTGACGTCCATGTCCGCGAGGCGCTCGGGAACCGAGAAGGAGCCCGGGCGCATCTGCTCGTACGTGATGACTTCGAGTTTGATCTCGTCGCGGTCGTAGCCGACGGCGGTGTCGAGGCGGGTGAGGGGTCGGTGCAGGTCCTCGTACACCCACCAGTCGCCGATCGGGCCGTCGTCGCCCCTGGCCCCCATGACGGGGGCGAACTTCCCGCCCAGGAAGGTCATTTCCTTCAGGGGGGCGCGGACGATCCGGGGGCCGGTGTCCCGGTATTTGGACGGGAGCCGGTCCCGCCAGACGTGGGGAGGTTCAACCGTGTGGTCGTCCACCGAGATGATCTTCGGGAAGGTCTCCATGTGGACTACGGTAGCGCCGATCTGACGAACCGTCAGCTAGTTGGGGAGTGATCGGTCCGACACGGGCTGACGGGTAAGCGCAAGACAGGGCAGACTGGCCCTTACACCGACGGAAGGCAGGGGGGACGACAGATGGACGGCATACCGGCCATCCCGCACCAGCGGAACCACCCCGAGGCAGCCCGGCGCCACTCCGCTGCCGCGCCGGACACCACGACCGGGACCCGGCCCGACCTCACCGCCGCTCCCGCCGCGGACACCGGAACCGGCACGCCCGCCTCTCCCGCCGCCGACACCGAGGCCGCCACGCCCGCCCCCGACGCCACTCCCGCCCCCGCCCCCTGCCGCTTCGCCGTCCTCGGCCCCATCCGCGCCTGGCGCGGCGGCGAGGCGCTGCCCTCCGGCACCCCCCAGCAGCGCGCCCTGCTCGCCGCGCTCCTGCTGCGCGGCGGCCGTACCGCCACCGCGCCCGAGCTGATCGACGCGATCTGGGGCGAGGACCCGCCGCAGCAGGCCCTCGCCACGATCCGTACGTACGCCTCCCGCCTGCGCAAGGTCCTCGCGCCCGGCATGCTCGTCACCGAGTCCGGCGGCTACGCCATCCACACCCCCGCCGAAGCCCTCGACCTCGGCGTCGCCCGCAGCCTCGCCGCCGAGGCCGAGCAGGCCCGCGGCGCCGGCGACCGCATCCTCGCCCGTACGCTGCTCGACCGCGCGCTCGACCTCTGGGACGGCGAACCGCTCGCCGGGGTCCCCGGCCCGCACGCGGACACCGAGCGCACGAGGCTCCAGGAATGGCGCCTCCAGCTGCTGGAGACCCGCCTCGACCTCGACCTGGAGGTCGGCCACCACGCCGAGGCCGTCTCCGAGCTCACCGCCCTCACCGCCGCCCACCCGCTGCGCGAGCGGCTGCGCGAGCTCCTCATGCTCGCCCTGTACCGCAGCGGCCGCCAGGCCGAGGCGCTCGCCGTGTACGCCGACACCCGCCGGCTCCTCGCCGACGAACTCGGCGTCGACCCCCGGCCCGAACTCGCCGCGCTCCAGCAGCGCATCCTGCGCGCGGACGCCGAACTCGCCTGCGCCGAGGACCCGGCCCCGGCCGCCGCGCCCGCACTCATAAGGCCCGCCCAATTGCCCGCCACTGTCGCCGACTTCACCGGCCGCGCCACCTTCGTCAACGAGCTCGGCGAGATCCTGTCGGGCGTCGGCGGCCAGGTCATGGCCGTCTCCGCCCTCGCCGGCATCGGCGGCGTCGGCAAGACCACCCTCGCCGTGCACGTCGCGCACGCCGCGCGCCCGCACTTCCCCGACGGGCAGCTCTACGTCGACCTCCAGGGCACCGAGCCGCGGCCCGCCGAACCCGTCGCCGTCCTCGGCTCCTTCCTGCGCGCCCTCGGCACCCCCGACACGGCCATCCCGGACAGCGCCGCCGAGCGGGCCGCGCTGTACCGGTCCACGCTCGACGGGCGCCGCGTCCTGGTCCTGCTCGACAATGCCCGTGACGCCGCCCAGGTCCGCCCGCTGCTGCCGGGGACCGCGGGCTGCGCCGCGCTCGTCACCAGCCGGGTCCGCATGGCGGGCCTCGCCGGGGCCCATCTCGTCGACCTCGACGTGATGAGTCCCGAGGAGGCCCTCCAGCTGTTCACCCGGATCGTGGGCGCGGAGCGCGTCGGCGCCGAACGCCAGGCCGCCCTCGACGTGGTCGGAGCCTGCGGTTTCCTGCCGCTCGCCATCCGCATCGCCGCCTCCCGGCTCGCCGCCCGCCGCACCTGGACCGTGTCCGTCCTCGCCGCGAAGCTGGCCGACGAACGCCGCCGGCTCGACGAGCTCCAGACCGGAGACCTCGCCGTCAAGGCCACGTTCGAGCTCGGGTACGGGCAGCTGGAGCCCGAACAGCAGCGCGCGTTCCGCCTCCTCGGCCTCGCCGACGGGCCCGACATCTCGCTGGCCGCCGCGGCCGCCGTACTCGACCTGCCCGAGTACGACACCGAGGACCTCCTCGAAGCCTTAGTGGACTGCTCCCTCCTCGAATCGGCCGCGCCCGGCCGCTACCGCTTCCACGACCTCGTACGCCTCTACGCGCGTGCCTGCGCCGAACGCGACGAACTGCCGCCGAGCGGGCGGGACGCCGCCCTGGACCGGCTGCTGGACTTCTACCTCGCCACCGCCTCCGCGGTGTACGCGGTGGAGCGCCCCGGCGACCGGCTCCCCGCCCACCTGTCCGACACCCACTACCCCGGCCTGCGCTTCGCCGAGCCCCGCGCCGCCCTGGACTGGCTGTACGCCGAGGCGGACCCGCTGCTGGCCTGCGTCCGGCAGGCCTCCGTACGCTCGACCGGGCGGGCGGACGTACTGCGCCGGGCCGTCGACCTGTTGTGGGCGGCGAAGGACCTCGCCGAGTCGGGGGCCAACTCCAAGCAGTACGAGTCCGCCGCCGTGGCCCTGCGCGACGCCGCGCACGCCGCGAAGGACCCGCACGCGGAGGGCCGGGCCCGGACCACCCTCACCAACGTCCACCTGGTCGCGGGCCGCTTCGGCGAAGCCGACGAGGAGGCCCGTCAGGCCATGGACCTCGCCCGCGAGGCCGGCGACCCGCTGCCCAGCTGCTGGGCGCCCAACGACCGAGGGATCATCGCCCTCTACCAGGGCCGGCACGCCGACGGCGAGCGGTACCTGCTGGAGGCCATCGAGAACTTCCGCGCCGACGGCAACCACATCGGCGAGGCCAGCGCCCTGTGCAACCTCTCCCGGATCCACGTCGAACTGGGCCGGCTGACCAGCGCCATCGACCTCGCCCAGCAGGGCATCGCCATATACGACCGGATGGGCCTGACCCTGCGCCTGGCCAACGGCCGCTACGCGCTGGGCATCGCCCTCACCGAGGCCGGGCGGCTCGGCGAGGCCCAGGACCAGCTCACCGAGGCGCTCTCACTGTTCCACGACAACCGGCAGCCGCTGTGGGAGGGCGTGACGCACTTCCGGCTGGCCGTGGCCCATCTGGCCGCGCACCGGCCCACGCTGGCCGCCGCGCACGCCGAACAGGCCATCGCGCTGCGCGGGATCGGCGGGGAGTGGCGGCGGGCGACCGTGCTGACGGTGCTGGGCAAGGCGCTGCGGCGGCTGGGGCAGCGGGACCGGGCGCGGGTGTGCTGGCGGGACGCGGAGGTCGTCTTCAAGCAGCTGAAGTCGGCGGAACTGACCGAAGTGCAGGCCTTGCTGGCCGCGGAGATAGCGGCCTGAGCGGCTTGAGCTGCGGTGATCGGCCGGCCGGCCGCTGACCGCAGGCTGCCCGCCGCCTGATGATCGGCTGATGAATGAGGCATTCATCGTTCGTTTATCGCCGCCCGCCAAGATGGATACATCGACTCACCGCGTCGGGGGGCGCGAGAGTCGTCTGGAGGACCACCCGTTCGGCGGTCCGCGGGGGAATCGCCGAACGGGCCCTACCCATCCATCAGGAGAACCGATGACGACGAACGAGAACATCCTGCCGAACGACGGCGACATCAAGCCGATGGACAATCACGCTTCCGGCATCGAGATCAAGCCGCTCGACGACAGCCTGGTACCGGGCGTCGACATCACACCGATGGACAACCACGCCTCCGGCATCGAGATCAAGCCGCTGGAGAAGAAGCCGGCTTCGGGCGAGGACATCGTGGCGATGGACAACCACGCCTCGGGTCCGCGTCCGTAAGACGTCCCACGGGGGATAGCGGGGGACGGGGGGGCCGGTTCCACGGGGGATACGGGGAACCGGACCAACAGGGGCCGCGCGGGGATTCGGGGGAACCCCACGCGGTCACGGGGGAGCACGGCCCGGTGGGGTCACGGGGGAACCACCGGGAGCACGGACAACGGGGGAGCACAACAAGGACGGCGGCCGCGGTGGCCCGGAGGGGGAGCCACCGCGGCCGCCGTCGCATGCGCGCGTACGGTGCGTCTCACTAGGCTGGCCCCGTGTTCACCTCACAGGGACCCACCGTCCGCGAGCTCGCCGTGCAGGCCCTCTCGTCCGTCGAGCGCGGGTACGACCTGCTCTCGCCCAAGTTCGACCAGACCCCCTTCCGCACCCCCGACCGCATGCTCGACGCCGTTGAGGAGACGCTCGCCCAGCGGGAGGGCTCCTTCGGGGCCGGGCTCGACGTGTGCTGCGGGACCGGCGCCGGGCTCGGGATGCTGCTCCGGCTGTGCCGGGGCCGGGTGACCGGGGTGGACCTGAGCGCGGGCATGCTGGCCGAGGCCGCGCGGGCGCACCCCGAGGAGCGCGTCGACCTCGTACGGGCCGACGCCCGGGCGCTGCCGGCGGAGTCGGCGGGCTCGTACGACCTCGCCGTCAGCTTCGGCGCCTTCGGCCACTTCCTCCCGGCCGAGCGGCCCGGCCTCTTCTCCGGCGTCCACGCCGCGCTGCGCCCGGGCGGCCTCTTCGCGTTCCCGATCGGGGCGCCGATCCGTCCGGCCTCCGGGGTGTGGTGGGCGGTGGCGGGCTTCGACGCGGCGATGCGGGTGCGCAACGCCGTGTGGCGGCCGCCGTTCGTCATGTACTACCGGACCTTCCCGCTGGGCGGCGTCCGCGCCGATCTGCGCGCGGCCGGCTTCACGGTGGAGACGGTCCCCCTGGACCACTTCGGCCGCCGCGACGACGGAACCCCGCGCTGGCGCCTCGTCCTGGCCCGCAGGCCGGCCGCCTGACGGCGCGGCGCGGAAGGCCGGCCGATGTCCCAGGAGGACGTCATGGAACCCGCACTCCCCGAATGGATGTATCCACCCCGTCCGAGCGGATGGGAAGCGGACGACCTGGACCACCTGCCCCAGGCACCCCGGCACACCGAACTCATCGAGGGAGCGCTCGTCTTCAGGGTTTCCCCGCAACGGTTGTGGCATTCCCGCCTCGTGGTCAACCTGGCCTTCGGACTGCGTCAGGCCGCGCCTGAGAACATCGAGATCGAACAGGAGATGACCGTTCGCCTCGACAGGAGGAGCCGCCCCGAACCGGACGTCCTGGCCGCGACGGTCACCTACGACCCCGACCGCACCCGCCACCTCCCCGAAGAGGTCGTCCTGGTGATCGAAGTGGTGTCCGAGGAGTCGGCCGACCGTGACCGCTCGATCAAGCCCTTCACGTACGCCCAGGCCGGGATCCCCCACTTCTGGCGGGTCGAGGACGAGCAGGGCGAGCCCGTCGTACACGTCTACGAGCTGGACACGGTCACCCGGACGTACGTCCCGACCGGGATCCATCGCGACCGGCTCAAGGTGGCGGTCCCGTTCCCCGCGGACATCGACCTGGGCACGCTCACCCCCTGACCAGGCGGGCGCGGAGTTCGCGCTTCAGGACCTTTCCGCTCGCGTTGCGCGGCAGCTCGGCGACGAACTCGACCTCGCGCGGGACCTTGTAGTTGGCCATCTCGCGGCGGGACCAGGCGATCAGGTCGTCGGCGGTGAGGGTGGAGCCCGGGTGGCGCACCGCGTACGCCTTGCCGACCTCGCCCAGGCGCGGGTCGGGTACGCCGACCACGGCGACATCGGCGATGTCCGGGTGCAGGCCGAGGAGTTGCTCTATCTCGGCCGGGTAGGCGTTGAACCCGCCGACGATGAACATGTCCTTGATCCGGTCGGTGATGCGCAGGTTGCCCTCGGCGTCGAGGACCCCGACGTCGCCGGTGCGCAGCCAGCCGTCGGGGGTGACGGCCGCGGCGGTCTCGGCCGGGTCCTCGAAGTAGCCCTGCATGACGTGGTGGCCCCGTACCCACACCTCCCCCGCGGTGCCGGCGGGACGGGCCCGCCCGTGCTGGTCGGCGATCCTCACCTCGGTGTCGGGGATGGCCCGTCCCGAGGTCGAGGCGATGACCTCGGCCGGGTCCCCGCGGCGGCACATCGTGACGATGCCGCTCGCCTCGGAGAGCCCGTACGCGGTGAGCACGGTGGCGATGTGCAGTTCGCCGCGGAGCCGTTCGACGAGCTGGAGCGGGACGACGGCGGCGCCGGTGACGACCAGGCGCAGCGCCGACAGGTCGTGGTGGTCGCGCTGGGGGTGGTCCAGGAGGGACTGGTGGAGGGTGGGCGGGCCGGGGAGTACGGAGATCCGCTCGGCGGCGATGTTGGCGAGGACGGTGTCCACGTTGAAGACGGGCTGCGGGACCATCGTGGCCCCGCGCATCAGGCAGGCGATGATGCCGGCCTTGTAGCCGAAGGTGTGGAAGAAGGGGTTCACGATCAGGTAGCGGTCGCCCTCGCGCAGACCGGCGAGCTCGCTCCAGACGTCGTAGCAGCGCAGCGACTGGGCGTGGGTGATGACGGCGCCCTTGGGGCTGCCGGTGGTGCCCGAGGTGTAGATGATGTCGGAGGGGGAGTCGGGGCGGATCGACTCGGCGCGCTCGCGCACGGTCTCCGCGCCGATTTTGTCCCCGCCGGCCAGGAACTCCTTCCAGGTGCGGAAGTCGTCCGGGGCGTCCTCGGCGAGGACGACGACCTGTTCGAGGTGCGGCAGCCCGGGCAGCGGCCCGCGGCCCTCCCCCTCGGCCGCGGCGCGGCGCAGGGAGGCGACGTACGAGGTGCCGAGGAAGGTGCCGGTGACGAAGAGGAGTCTGGCCCGGCTGCGCCGCAGGACGTACGCGGCTTCGGAGCCCTTGAAACGGGTGTTGAGGGGGACGAGTACGGCGCCCGCCGAGACCGCGCCGAGCGCGGAGACGATCCACTCCAGCGTGTTGGGGGCCCATACGGCGACGCGGTCCCCCGGCTCGACCCCGGCCGCGATGGCGGCGGCCGCGGCCCGCTCCACGCGCTCGCCGAGCTGCGCGTAGCCGATGCGGACGCGCCCGTCGACGACGGCCTCGCGGTCGGCGTACCGTGCGGCCGCCGCGCGCACCAGCCCCGCGATGCTGCCCCAGCGCAGATCCCCCCGCGCGTCTTCGGTCATCGCACACCCCTCCCAGTAGCTGACTATCCGTCAGATTAGCTGTAGCCTTCGCGGCTGTCAGTACTGGTGCAGCCCCGGAGGTGGCGATGGCGGCAACACTCAAGGACGCTACGGCGATAGTCGGGATCGGTCAGACCGCCTTTGCCAAACGGCTTCCCGAGTCCGAGAAGGAATTGGCCTGTCGCGCCATCCTGGCCGCTCTCGCGGACGCCGGAATAGCGCCTTCAGAAGTCGACGCCTTCTCCTCGTACACGATGGAGGAGACCGACGAGGTCGAGGTCGCCAAGGCCATCGGCGCCGGCGACGTCACCTTCTTCTCCAAGATCGGCTACGGCGGCGGCGGCTCCTGCGCCACCGTCGGCCACCTCGCGGCAGCCGTCGCCACCGGGCAGGCGACCGTGGGCGTCGCCTGGCGCTCGCGCAAGCGCGGCTCCGGCCCTCGCCCCTGGAAGAACACCGCGGTCCAGCTGCCCACCCCCGGCCAGTGGACCCGCCCCTTCGGGCTGCTGCGCCCCGCCGACGAGATCGGGATGCTGGCCCGGCGCTACATGCACGAGTACGGCGCCACCCGTGACCACCTCTTCAACGTGGCGATGGCCTGCCGCAACCGGGCCAACGAAAACCCGGCCGCGATGATGTACGAGCGCCCGCTGACCCGCGAGATGTACATGACCTCCCGCATGATCAGTGATCCGCTCTGCCTCTTCGACAACTGCCTGGAGACCGACGGGGCGCTGGCCTGCGTGATCGTCTCCGCCGAGCGGGCCCGCGACTGCCGCCGGAAGCCCGTCTACGTCCACTCCGTCGCCCAGGGCCTGCCCGCCCAGCACCACGGCATGGTCAACTACTGGAACGACGACCCGCTGTCCGGGCCCGCCTGGACCGCCGCCCGGCACTTGTGGAAGCAGGCCGACTTCGGGCCCCAGGACGTGGACGTGGCCCAGATCTACGACGCCTTCACCCCGCTCATCCCACTGTCCCTGGAGGGCTACGGCTTCTGCGGGCGCGGCGAGGGCGCCGCGTTCACCGAGGGCGGGGCCCTGGAGATGGGCGGCCGGCTCCCGATCAACACCGGGGGCGGCGGGCTGTCCGAGGCCTACGTGCACGGCTTCAACCTGATCAACGAGGGCGTCAAGCAGCTTCGGGGGGTCTCCACCGCCCAGGTGCCGGACGCCGCGACCTGCCTGGTGACGGCGGGCGAGGGTGTCCCGACGTCCGCGATCCTGCTGAGGAGCTGACCCCATGACCACCACCACGGCCTCCGCCGCCGACTCCGCCCCGGCCTCCGCGGACGATCTGCTCCTGCCCGTCCCCGACGAGGACGGTGCCCCCTTCTGGGAGTACGCCGCCCGGGGCGAACTCCGCGTCCAGGCCTGCACCGCGTGCGGCCGGCTCCGCTTCCCGCCCCGCCCGTGCTGCCCGCACTGCCAGTCCTTCGACTCCGAGTGGCTTCCGATGAGCGGGCGCGGCCGGATCTGGTCGTACGTACGGCCGCACCCGCCGCTGCTGCCCGCGTACGCCGCGCAGGCCCCGTACAACGTGATCCTCGTGGAGCTCGCCGACGCCCCGCACATCCGCCTCGCCGGGAACCTGGTCAGCTCGGCCGACGCCCCGCTGGACTCCGTGGACCCGGCCCGCCTGCGCATCGGCGCCCGCGTCCAGGTCGTGTTCACGCAAGTCCGCGGGATGGCCGTGCCGCGCTGGGTGCTGGAGAAGCAGTGACGGTACGGGTGGAGCGGGACAAGGCGAGCGGGGTCGCGGTCGTCACCCTGGACCGCGAGCGCAGGCACAACGCGATCGACCTGGCGACGGCCGCGGAACTGGCGGCGGTGTGGCGCAAGTTCCGGCACGAGGAGGACGTACGGGCGGTCGTGCTGACGGGCGCCGGGCAGGCGGCCTTCTGCACGGGCATCGACCGCGGGGTGGAGGTCCCCCAGCCGTCCTCCCCGTACTCGGTGGACGATCCGCTGGTGTCCGTCGGCCCGAAGGCGAACGACCTGTGGAAGCCGGTGGTCGCCGCCGTCAACGGCATGGCGTGCGGCGGGGCGTTCTACCTGCTGGGCGAGTCGGAGTTCATCGTCTCGTCCTCGACGGCGACCTACTTCGACCCGCATACGGCGTACGGGATGGTCAGCGCGTACGAGGCCGTGTACATGGCGCAGCGGATGCCGTTCGGGGAGGCCGCCCGGATGTCCTTGATGGGGACGGCGGAACGGCTCTCCGCGCGGCGGGCGTACGAGATCGGGCTGGTCTCCGAGCTGGCCGAGCCCGCGGAGCTGCCGGCGGCAGCGCTGCGGGCGGCCGGGACGCTGGCCGGGTATCCGACGGAGGCCGTGCAGGGCACCGTACGGGCCCTGTGGTCGGCGAAGCAGGCCGCGCTGCAGCAGGCGCTGGCTCAGGCCCCGGCGCTGATAGCGCTGGGGAACCTCTCCCCGGAGCGGCAGGCGGACCTGTTCACGGGGCGCCGGGCGGCGCCGGAGCCGCGGATCCGCTAGCGGACACCCATGGCTAGTTGATCGTGCCGACGACGCAGGCGCTGACGTCGGCCGCCTTGTCCTTCTGGGCCATCTTGGCGGTGACGGTCTGCGTCTCGCGGGCCTTGAGCGAGACCGGGACGGTGGTGCGCTCCACGACGCCGCCCGCGCCCTGGAAGACCAACGGCACGTTGACGAGGCGCGTCGTGTCGACGTCCGAGGTCACCTTGAGGACGGCCTGCGGGCTGCCGGGACCGGCGCAGGTGACGACCTGGGCGTGGGCGGGCGGGCCGGCGCTCTTGGTGGGCGACGGGCTCGACTTGCCACTGCCGTTGCTGCCGCTGTTGCTGTTGCTGTTGCTGTTGTAGCTGCTCCGCTTCTTGGAGCTGGAGCAGCCACCGCTGCCGCTGCTCTTCGAGCCGTGACCGTGCCCGCTGGACGAAAATCCGGTGAGCGCGAACACGACCGCGACCAGCACCGCGGTGAACCTGATACGACGTCCGGCCACCATGGCTCGAAACCCCTCCCCTGGACAACGGCGGGCCACGCTATCACCGCTTGCCCCGTTCACAGTTGCCATGCATATGATCAAACCCGGCCAACGGGGAGGCGCACCATGTCCGGTTCCTTGCGGCGCAGTCGAAGGTGAAGACGCTGTGAAATCTGTAAGGGGATCCGGTGCTGACCTACTACGAAGTCATGACCACGGACTTGGGTCTATTGACCACGGCGGCCGCCAAATGGGAGGAAATGGCGGGTGAGCTGAAGAAGGTCGAGACCCGTTACGGCGATTCCGTGCAGAAGATCACGCTGGGCGGGGAAACCTGGAACGGGGTCAGCCAGCAGACAGCCCATACGGGTTTCGCGGCGACCCGCTACGAATACACCGCCGCGCAGGCCCAGGCGAAGGCGATCGGGAGCCTGCTGCGCGATGCGCACGAGAAGTTCACCGATCTGAAGAACAAGCTGGAGAGCGCGCGCGACGACGCGATAGCCGCCGGCATGACGGTCTCCGAGCAGGGGCACGTGGCCTTCGACTGGTCGAAGCTGACGCCCTCCGAGCGCAGCGCGTACCACCACGACCCCGACGGCCAGAAGACGGTCGGCGACGCCGTCACCAAATGGCAGAAGCACATCGACGACCGCGTGAAGGCCGTCGCCGAACTCGACGCCGACGTCAAGACCGCCCTCAGCGCCGCCGTCATCGACAGCAACCGGGACGCCCTCGGCAAGGGCGACGACGAAACGCTCACCGGATTCAACCGCTACGCCGAGGGCGACCTGGACAAGGCCCCGAAGAAGCTCGACGACGGTTCCGGGGACAAGCCCAAGGAAGACGACGGCTTCACTTTCACCGGGCCCGACGCCGGCATGAAGCTCACGGGCACCAAGTACGGCAAGGAGGGGTCGATCAAGCTCTACGCCGACCTCTTCCACATGACGTACAAGGGTGAGTACAACAACGGGGCGCTCAACCTCGGCGGCGTGGACGACATGTACCTGGGAGCCAGGGCCACCGCGAACTACGGAATCACCGACAAGGGCATCTCCGGCAAGGCCGAGGCGTCCGCGGGTATCCGGGCGATGCTGGAGGGGCACGCCAACTACGGGATCGTCGGCGGCTACGGTCGCTTCGAGGGATTCGCGGGCGGCGAGGCCTCCGCCAGCCTCGGGTTGGGCCAGCAGGGCTTCAACGGCGCCTTCAAGGCGTTTGCCGGTGAGAAAGCCAGCGTCGCCGCAGGCGGGGAGGTCGCCGGGCTCGGCGCCGGCGCCACGGCCGAAGGCTGGTACGGCGCGGGCGCGGAATTCAAATGGGACTTCGGCAAGGGGGAGGACGGCAAGTACCACTTCGGCGGCAAGGCCGGCCTGGCCCTCGGTGTCGGCGGCGCCGTCGGAGGCGAGTTCACGGTCGACCCGGGCAAGGTCAAGGACGTCGCGGTCGACGCGGCCGACTGGGTGGGCGACACGGCCGGCTCCCTCAAGGGCGAAGTCACCAGCTGGCTCCGTTGATCGACTGATGTACTCCCCTTGTGGAAGGAGGGCCTGAAATGCCCACGACCCTGCCGGTGCCGATCGAGTTCAGCCTGCCCGACGGATGGCGATCCGCACCTCCGGACGAGGTGGGCGCTCCGGGCGTGGCGTTCATCGCGCTGCACGGGCACCCGGACGACGGATTCACCGCCAACATCACCGTCGACGGCGACTTCCGCCCCGACGGGGCGACGCTCGCCGACATGGCCGAGGAGTCGGTGGAGCGCCTGCGCCGGGCCGCCGCCGAGTCGGTGACGGTGACCAGCCGCCGCGAGCTCGGCTCCGAGGCCTCGCCCGGCCTGGCCCAGCGGCTGACCCTGTCGGCCGTGGGGGGCGGCGTGCGCCGCGACCTCGTCCAGTCCCACGTCTACCTGGCCGTGCTGGACCAGGAGGACCCGCACCGGCGTGCGGTGATCCGGCTGATCCTGACCTCGACCGCGGCGCAGGAGGACGGCGTCCTGAACGACTTCCAGGAGTTCCTGCGCACCGTCAGCCTCGACACCGGGGCGGAGGCGTAGCGATGGGCCGCCTCTGGGACAAATACATGGGCACGGTGCGCGCGGACTCGGGAGCCAGCGCGATCCCGACCCAGGAGCTGCGGGCGGCGCTGCTCGCACTGAACGGCACCGGTGTGGTGTTCAGCGTCCGCGAGGCGGGCGGCGGGGGCGCCGATCTGGTGGCGGACTGGAAGATCATGGAACCCGCCACCGGCTCCGGCCTGAGCCGCCGGCAGGTGGAGCGGACCTTCAAGGTCTGGCTGCGCCTGCTCCCCCAGGAGCGGGAGGTGCGGGCCATGGACGAGCAGTGGGCGGTGACCCGGGCCGGGAACGCGCCGGGCCGGACCGTACAGCGCGAGCACGGCCGCGGGCCCATCCGGCACAGGCAGAAGGAGTGGACCTTCGAGAGGGGGCCCGACGGCAGCCGCCGGAAGGTGGAGTCGTTCCGCCTGGACACCCGCGACCTGAAGGACCCGCTGCGCAAGACGGTGCTCGGCGCGGGCTGGAGCTGGCACGGGGTCCGCAAACTCTGACGGACCCCGCCGGGTCCGGGTCCGGGCCCGGGGCCCGGGTCCATGTCCCGGGTCCGGACACCCGGACATGGCGGCGGCCCCGACCCCCCGTGAGGGGGGCGGGGCCGACCAGCCGGTACGGCGGGTGGTGCGGGGTCGGTCAGGCCTTCTCGACGACGCCCGAGGCGGCGATCTCGATCTTGCCGCGGGTGCCGCCCGAGGGGGTGCCGAGCTTCTCGATCGCGTCGACGATCTCGGAGCCCTCGACGACCTCGCCGAAGACGACGTGCTTGCCGTCCAGCCACGGGGTGACGACGGTGGTGATGAAGAACTGCGAGCCGTTGGTGTTGCGGCCGGCGTTCGCCATCGACAGCAGGTACGGGCGGTCGTGCTTCAGCTGGAAGTTCTCGTCGGCGAACTTCTCGCCGTAGATGCTCTTGCCGCCGGTGCCGTTCTGGTTGGTGAAGTCGCCACCCTGCAGCATGAACTGCGGGATGACGCGGTGGAACGGCGAGCCCGCGTAGCCGAAGCCGTTCTGGCCGGTGGCCAGCTGGCGGAAGTTCTCGGCGGTCTTCGGGACGACGTCGTCGAAGAGCTTGAACTCGATGCGGCCGGCGGGCTTGCCGTCGATGTTGATGTCGAAGTAAACGTTGCTCATGGGGTCCATCCTGTCACTCCCGGTGCCGCACGCGACTCGGAGGGGCCCGAAAACCCTCACCCGGCCGTACGGGTGCCGGTGCCCTTGGCCGCGTCCAGGGCGTAGACGCAGCGGTCCTTGCTGCATGCGTAGACCACGCCCGCCTCGGCCACCGGGGCGCCCGTGATCTCCCCGCCCGTGGCCAGCTTCCAGCGCAGCTGGCCGCCCGCCGCGTCCAGGGTGTACAGGCAGTGGTCGGCCGAGCCGAAGTGCACCCGGCCGTCCGCGACCGCCGGCAGGCCGGTGATCTCGCCGCCCGCCGCGAAGCGCCACTTCGGGGTGCCGGTGACCGCGTCGAGCGTGTACAGCGCGCTGCCGGCGCCCAGGTGGACGTTGCCGTTCGCGACCACCACCGGGTCCGAGGACTGCCGTGCCTCCGTCGCGATCCGCCAGCGGTCCTGGCCGGTGGCCGCGTCCAGGGCGTAGACCGTGCCCAGGTAGTCGGCGAGGTAGACCCCGCCGCCCGTGACCGCCGCGCCGGGCGCGAAGGCCGGGGCGGCCAGGAAGACCGCCGGGGCCTCGAAGTGCCAGCGGACCCGGCCCGAGGCCCGGTCCACGGACAGCACGCGGGTGCCGGCCGCGATGTAGACGTTGCCGTCCGGGGCCGGCGTGACCCGTACGGGGACGTTGCCGCAGGAGGCGGCGTCGCCGACCGGGTACGACCAGGCCTCGCGGCCGCTGCGGGCGTCCAGGGCGCGCAGCCGCGCGTCCTGCCACACGTACACCGTGCCCTCGTGCAGGACGGGGGCCGCCTCCGGGGTCTCGAAGTCGCTCTGGGCGCCGGTGAGCTCCCACAGCTTCTGGCCGTTGGAGGCTTCCCGGCCCTGGACGCCGCCGCCGCGCGTGGCGGTGACGACGGTGCCCCGGTCTGCGCGCAGCGCGTACACCCAGGCGTCGGTGTTCAGCCGCCACCGCTCGGAGCCGTCCGCGGCGTCGAGGGCGTAGAGGGAGGGACCGTCGGAGGCGTGGATACGGCCGTCCGCGACAGCCATGGACCAGGCGACGTCGCGGGTCTTGAACTGGCGGCGGCCGCTGGCCACGTCCAGCGCGTGCACCTCGAAGGAGGTCACGTACAGCAGGTCACCGGCGACGGTCGGGGTGCCCCAGACCTCGTTGGACATGCGGAAGCGCCAGGGCCGCCAGCGGCCGCTGTCGGGTCCGGCGGCGGGCGAGGGCACCACGGCCGAAACGGAGGAGGACGCCGGGGCGTGGGAGGCGGCCGCGCCGCCGCCCGGCGGGCGGACCCAGCCGGTCGCCGAGTCGGCGGCGGCCGCGTGCGCGGCGGGCGCCGCGGCGCCCGTACGCGGCCCGGGCCCGATCGGGACCGGCGAGCCGCCGAGCCGGACCGGCTCGCCGGACGGCGCCGGGGACACCGGCCGCGGCGGGTGCTGCGGACGCTGGGGGACGGCCTGGCCGGTACGCGGGTCGACCCACGGATCGGCGCCGCCGGAGGAGCCGCGCGGCTCCCTGCGGTGCGTCGCGGCGTCGGAGCCGCGCCCGGGGGAACGGCCGGGGGCCGGTACCGGCGCGACGGCCGTACGCTGCCCCGCCCGCCGGGCCTCGATCATGGCGACGGCCCGGCCCGGCAGCCACGCCGAGGCGGTGCCGCTGTCGTCGCCGCCGTCGAAGAGGTGCGGGGCGAGCTGCGCCTGGAGGTCGGCCGGGGTCGGGCGCTGGGTCGCGTCCATCTGCATGCAGGAGTCGATCAGCGGCCGCAGCTCGTCGGGGAGCCCCTCCAGGTTGGGCTCGTCGCGCAGCAGCATGAACACCGTCTCCACCGGGTTGGCCCCGTGGTACGGCGGATGGCCGGTCGCGGCGAAGACGAGTGTGGAGCCGAGCGAGAAGACGTCGCTGGCGCCCTTGACGCTGCGCGAGTCCTTCGCCTGCTCGGGCGACATGTACGCGGGCGTGCCGACGGCGACGTTCGTCATGGTCAGGCGGGTGTTGGAGACGCCGCTCGCGATACCGAAGTCGATCACGCGCGGGCCGTCCTCGACGACGAGCACGTTGGACGGCTTCAGGTCGCGGTGGACGAGGCCGGCGCCGTGGATGGACTGCAGGGCCTCGGCGATGCCGGCGGCGAGCCACCGTACGGCCTGGGCGGGCATCGGCCCGCACTCGTTGACGATCTCCTCCAGGGAGGGCGCCGGGACGTACGCGGTCGCCAGCCACGGCACGGCGGCCCGCGGGTCGGCGTCGACCACGGCCGCGGTGTAGAAGCCGGACACGGCCCGCGCCGCCTCCACCTCACGGGTGAAGCGCACCCGGAACAGCTGGTCCTCGGCGAGCTCGGTCCGCACCGTCTTGATCGCCACCCGGCGCCCGGATGCCGACCTCGCGAGATAGACCAGCCCCATGCCGCCGGCGCCGAGCCGTCCCAGCACCTCGAAGGGGCCGATCCGTCTCGGGTCGTGCTGCGTCAGCTGCTCCACCACTCGCCTCACAATCCCCGTACGGGCCCTCGCCGGGCCCGTTCCCACCTGCACGCGCGCCGGCACGGCGGTCGGCCCCGTGCAGCGTCTCACCCCGGGCGCCGCCCTGGGTCGCGCAACCCCGATTCTGTCAGGCCCGCGCGAGGGGCGCGTCGTCACAGTCCGGGCCCGACCGCGGGCATCCCCTCGGGCATCCCTCGGGTATCTCCTCGGACGCCCCTACCCGTGCGTACCCGTACGGGGCTCCGAGAGGAGGGCGAACACCGCGCCCTGGTTGTCGGCGACGACCGCGATCCGCCCGTGCGGCGTGTCGAAGGGGTCGGCGGTGACGCGGCCGCCGAGCCGCTTCACCGTCGCGACGGACTCGTCGACGTCCGGGACGGCGAAGTACACGAGGAAGTGCGCCGGCATGATCTCCGGGAACGCGTCGGTGATCAGGCTGCGCCCCAGGACGGCGGTCTCGGCACCGGGCCGGCTGCCGGGCGGGGACCACAGGCGGTACTCGACGCCGCTGCCCGCGTCGTCCTGGTCCTCGGGGACGTAGCCGAAGACGTTGGCGTAGAAGACGTCGACCGCGTCGCGGGCGCGCGTGTAGACCTCGCTCCAGCAGTACGTGTACGGCTCCTGCTGGGCATCGAAGCCGTGGTGGGTGCCGGGCTGCCACAGGCCGAAGACGGCCCCGCCGGGGTCGGCGGCCAGTGCGGCGCCGCCGTACGGGCCCACCGGCTGGGGGTCCATCACCATCTGGCCGCCGGAGGCGCGGATGCGGGCGGCGCACGCGTAGGCGTCGACGGTGTAGAGGTAGATCCCCCAGACGGTGGGCATGCGGCCGTCGGGTTTGGGGGCGAGGGCGGCGACGTTGCGGCCGCGGCTGTAGGCCTGGGTGTAGCCGCCGTATTCGGGGCCGGCACCGGCGGAGAAGGTCCACCCGAAGAGCTCACCGTAGAAGCGCTTGCCGGCCTCGACGTCCGGCAGCGAGGCGTCCACCCAGCAGGGTGTGCCCTCCGCGAATGCGGCCATGGCCCGGTTCCTTCCGTTGTGCCCCTCTGTGCCCCCCCCAGCCATGATCTGCCCGAAAACTTGTCCACAGCCTGTTGATAAGACTAATCGGGGGATTTCGAGAGGAAGCAGGCGGGGTGGGCGGGGCTTCGCCCGCCCGGATTTCGCACCGGATCTGTGCGGAATGCGCCCGGAATCGGCACGTCCGCCGCCCGGAAACCGCCACCCGGAGCGGCCCGGGGCGCCGCCTTCGCCCAGGCCAGGTGTCACGTAACCCCATTTGCAGGCGGCCGAATCGCGCGCAGATCACCCCTCGGTAAGCTGACGGCATGACAGGACAAGTACGCACCGTCGACGGCCGCGTTGCCGGCCGACGCGGTCAGGCGACGCGGCAGAAGCTGCTCGACTGCCTCAGCGAGATGCTCAGCTCCTCGCCGTACCGCGACGTCAAGGTGATCGACGTCGCCCGCAAGGCCGGCACCTCCCCCGCGACCTTCTACCAGTACTTCCCGGACGTCGAGGGCGCCGTCCTGGAGATCGCCGAGCAAATGGCCACGGAGGGCGCACAGTTGACGGCGCTCGTCGAGGGCCGCAACTGGGTCGGCAAGGCCGGCTGGCAGGCCGCCGAGGAACTCGTCGAGGGATTCCTGGACTTCTGGCGGCGCAACGACGCGATCCTGCGGGTCGTCGACCTCGGCGCGGCCGAGGGCGACAAGCGCTTCTACAAGATCCGCATGAAGATCCTGAACTCCGTCACCAACTCCCTCACGGAGTCGATGAAGGAGCTCCAGGCCAAGGGCAAGGTCGACAAGGACCTCAGCCCGGCGGCGATGTCGGGTTCGCTGGTCGCGATGCTGGCCGCGGTCGCCTCGCACCAGAAGGGCTTCCAGACCTGGGGCGTCAAGCAGGCCGAGCTCAAGCCGAATCTGGCGCTGCTCGTCCACCTGGGCATCACCGGGAAGAAGCCGACCAAGTAACGGCGGACCCTCCCTCGGGGTCCGCCGCCCTCCCTCCCCTCCGCGTCTCCTCTCCCGATCCCGCTCGTCCTCCCCGACCGTCTTCCCCGCTCGTTTTCCCCGTTCTCCTACCGGCCGGCCGCCGCGATCAGCGACGCTCCAGGCGGAACAGCCGGATCTCGCGCTCGATGCGCGCCTGGTACGTCGCGTACGGCGGCCAGAACCCCAGCACGGCCTGCCACGCCGCCGCGCGCTCCGCGCCCTCCAGCAACCGGGCCCGTACGGCGATGTCCTGGCCCTTCCAACTCACATCCGCGTCAGGATGCTTGAGCAGGTTCGCGGTCCACGCCGGGTGTCCGGGGCGGCCGAAGTTGGAGCCGATCAGGAGCCAGCTGACGCCCCCCTCCTCCGGCATGCAGGCGAGCGGTGTGGTGCGCGGCTCGCCCGTCTTGGCGCCCTTGGCGGTCAGGATCACGCCGGGGAGCATCTGGGCGCTCAGCATGACCTTGCCGCG
Source organism: Streptomyces sp. NPDC059355 (assembly GCF_042752335.1). NCBI lineage: Bacteria > Bacillati > Actinomycetota > Actinomycetes > Kitasatosporales > Streptomycetaceae > Streptomyces > Streptomyces sp. NPDC059355. The sequence continues at coordinate 25,112 of NZ_JBHYXN010000067.1, forward strand.
GGTCAGCTTGTGCACGGCCTTGTCCATGGCGGGGATGAAGTGTGGTGCGAGCTTGGCGAACAGCACGGTCGAGGAGACCTTCTGCATCAGCTTGACGCCGGCTGCCATTGCCATCAGACGGCCACCTTCTCTTGTGGGGTGGTGAACAGGCCCGAGCGGTGGGCGGCGTGCGCCCGCAGCCGGTGGACGGGGCCGAAGAGCAGCTCGTCGGCCGCGGCCCGCTTGAAGTACAGGTGCGCGTCGTGCTCCCAGGTGAAGCCGATGCCGCCGTGCAGTTGGATCGCCTCGCCGGCCGTGATCCGCAGGGCTTCGAGGGCCTGGGCGAGGGCGAGGCCGCCCTGCCGCGGGTCCCAGGCGGCGTAGTAGGCCGCCGAGCGGGCCGCCTGGACGTGTACGTAGAGGTCGGCGAGCCGGTGCTTGACGGCCTGGAACGACCCGATGGGCCGACCGAACTGCTCGCGCTGGCGTACGTACTCCACCGTGCGGGCCAGCGCCTGCCCGGCCGCGCCGACCGCCTCGCAGGCGAGGACGGCGGCGGCGGTGCGCCCGGTGGCGGCGAGCGCGTCGAGGACCGTGCCGTCGGCGGCATTGTCGGCGTCGGCGTCGGCGTCGGCGTCGGCGCCGAGCAACTCGGCAGGGGTGTCGCGCAGTTGGACGCGGGCCTGCGGCCGGGTCTCGTCGAGGGTGGCCTGCCGCGACCGGGCCAGGCCGGGCGCATCCTCCCGTACGAGGAACAGCAGGGTCCGGCTCCGTGCGAAACCACCCGTGTGCGCGGCGACCAGCAGCAGGGAGGCGCTGTGCCCGTCGAGCACCTGGGCGGCCTCCCCGTACAGCCGCCAGCCGCCGCCTTCGCCGGGCCGGGCCTGCACCCCGCCGGCCCGGCCCCCGCCGGCCCACTCCCCGGGGGTGTTGTCGCCGGTCAGCGCGAGGGCGGTGGAGAGGGCCGGGCCGGGGACGGCGAGGGCGGCGGTGAGCCCGCCGGCGGCGAGCGCCGGGAGCAGTCCGGAGCGCTGGGCGGCGGTGCCGAGGGCGGTGACCAGCGGTACGGCGAGCGCGGCGGTGGCCAGCAGCGGCGACGGCAGCAGCGCCCGGCCGGTCTCCTCGCAGGCCAGCGCCAGGTCGGCGGGGGTGCAGCCGACGCCCCCGTACTCCTCGGCGACGGCGATGCCGGGCAGGCCGAGCTGCTGCGCGAGCCGCTGCCAGAGCTCGCGGTCGTGTCCGGCGGCGGTGCGGACGGCGGCCTTGACCTCGTCCGGACCGCAGCGTTTGCCCAGGATCTCGCGCAGGGTGCGGCGCATCTCGTCCTGCTCCGCGGTGAAGGCGGCATCCATCGTCGGGCTCCTCCCCGTATCTGACGGGCCGTCATGTTAGGGCGGGCGACGACAGATGCACAGAGGGCGGGGGCCCGCGGATCGGCGGGTGCCGCGGGGAGCGTGTCGCGCGGGCTAGAAACTGACGCTACGTCAGATGTACGTTCTGGTGCATGCCTGGACTCACGCCCGGACCCATGCCCGGACCCACGACAGAACCTCGCAACGGCCGCCGCCGGGTCGCCGTCGTCGGCGTCGCCCTCTCCGACTGCGGCCGGGTGGACGGCCCCACCCCGTACGCCCTGCACGCACAGGCCGCCCGCCGGGCCCTGGCCGACTCCGGCCTGGACCGCTCCGTCATCGACGGCTTCGCCTCGGCCGGCCTCGGCATCCTCGCGCCGGTGGAGGTGGCCGAGTACCTGGGGCTGCGCCCCACCTGGGTCGACTCCACCTCGGTGGGCGGCTCGACCTGGGAGGTCATGGCGGCGCACGCGGCGGACGCGATAGCGGCGGGGCACGCGAACGCCGTGCTGCTGGTCTACGGCTCGACGGCCCGGGCCGACATCAAGGCCCGGCGGCGCACCTCGAACCTCTCCTTCGGGGCGCGCGGACCGCTGCAGTTCGAGGTGCCGTACGGGCACACTCTGGTCTCGAAGTACGCCATGGCCGCGCGCCGCCACATGCACGAGTACGGGACGACGCTCGAACAGCTCGCCTCGGTGGCGGTCCAGGCCCGGGCGAACGCGGCGGCGAACCCGGACGCGATGTTCCGCGACCCGATCACGGTCGACGAGGTCCTGTCCGGCGAGATGATCGCGGACCCGTTCACGAAGCTGCACTGCTGCATCCGCTCGGACGGCGGCTGCGCGGTGCTGCTGGCGGCGGAGGACTACGTACCGGACACGGCGAAGGAGCCGGTCTGGATCCTGGGCTCGGGCACGTCGGTCTCGCATACGACGATGTCGGAGTGGGAGGACTTCACGGTCTCCCCGGCGGCGGTCTCGGGCCGCATGGCGTTCGAGCGGGCGGGGGTGACCCCGGCGGACGTGGACATCGCGCAGATCTACGACGCGTTCACGTACATGACCCTGGTCACCCTGGAGGACCTCGGCTTCTGCCCGAAGGGCGAGGGCGGGGCCTTCGTGGAGAAGGGCCGCCTGCTGCGGGACGGCGAACTCCCGGTCAACACCGACGGCGGCGGCCTCTCGGCCTGCCACCCGGGCATGCGCGGCCTGTTCCTGATCGTCGAAGCGGTCCGGCAGCTCCGCGGCGAGGCCGGCCCCGACCGCCAGGTCACGCGGCGTGGAGGCCGCCTCCCGGAGGTGGCGGTGGCGTCGGGCACGGGCGGCTGGTTCTGCTCGTCGGGAACGCTGATCCTGGGGCGGGGGTAGGGGGCGGGGTCTCGTCGTTCGGGGTCGGGCGAGCTGGGCGGGGGCTTCGGGGGGCGGGCGGGACTTGTGTGCTCGGGGTCGGTGGTGTGTCCGGGGGCGTCCCGTCAGTCCACTGTCCTTCCGTGTCGGGTCGGTCCGTCAAGGGCGCTCCCTGCGGTCGCGTCGCTCCGCGATGTCGCTGCGCTCCACCCTTGACCGACCGCCCCGCCCCGGAAAGACAACAGACTGCCGGGAAACCCCCGAAGGAATGGCCGGGAGGTTCATGTCCAGGGACGGGCCCTCAGCGATGCCGACCGGTGTTCTTGGCCGGTCCTGTTCCCGTCCCGGGACCACCACCCCCGGCCATGACGACAGAGCGCGTCAGATCGCTACGCGCTCCTCACCTCTCAGCGACCGACGACCGCCTGTGGCCGGACATAAGCCGCCCAGACATCATCCACAGACGACCATTTCGGCGTCTGCGGCCTGTTCCGGAGCAATGAACGGGTGATGGAGACGAAAAGCGGGCGAGACGGAGCCTGATGCCGAACTTTCCAACCTCTCACTCCGGCAAGGGCCCTTGTGGGCCTCGATCGGCTACCAAAAGGGACAAACAGGCCGCAGGCGCCCTATCGGAGAGGTTGGTGCCGGTCGTGGGCGGCCTATGTCCAACCCCAGACGGTCCGGTGACGCCAAGCCGAGGGGAGCGCGTAGCGATCTGAAGCGCCCCCGGCCTGGCCGGGGCTCGGTGGTCCTGGCGAGGCCGGATGCGGCTGAACCGGATGGCAAGGGCCGCATCCCTGATGTGGCCATGGGCTTGCCTGTCCCCCTGACCGTTCCTTCGGGGGCTTCCCGGCAGTCTTATGGCATTCCGGGGCGGGCCGGG
>NZ_JBHYXN010000068.1:0-28661 GCF_042752335.1 Streptomyces sp. NPDC059355
GGCCCGACACTCAGCAAGCTCACCCGCCCTCATACAAGCAGCGAACTACCGAACACCGACCGTGACAAGACCAGCTAACAAAGCACTACTAGGGCCTGCCATGACCCGCCGGGCCGGCCTTAGATCGTGTCGTCGAAGTCCCGTCTGGCCGGCGGGGCCTGGCACGCACGCTCGGGCGGCCGACACTACTTTGACGACACTCCCTGGATCCGCTCGGGAGCCGTCAGGTCCCCGGGGTCGGTGTTCGCGCCGCACAGGACGACGGCCACGCGCTCGCCCAGCGGCTCCCGGGCGGTCCGGACGGCCGCCAGGGCCGTGGCCGCACCCGCCTCCACCACGATCCGGTGCTCCTCCCACAGCGCACGCCGGGCCGCCGTGATCGCCGGGTCCGGGACCAGGACGGACCGTACGTTCCCCTCCTGCGCGGCGGCCAGCGCGGCCGCCGAGACCCGGGTGGCGCCCAGCGAGTCGGCGGCGACCGAGTCCACGGCCACGTCGACGACCCGGCCCGCCTCCAGGGCCGCGTTCAGGGCCCGGCAGTTCTCCGGCTCCGCTGCGACCACCCGTACGCCGTGCTCGCGCGCCGCGGCCGCGACCCCCGCGAACAGCCCGCCGCCGCCCACCGCGACGACCACGGTGTCCAGCCCCGGCAGCCCGGCCCGGATCTCGTCCAGCAACGTACCGGCGCCCGCCGCGATGAGCGGGTGGTCGTACGCGTGGCTGCTCAGGGCGCCGCTGCGCGCCGCGAACTCCTCGCAGGCGGCCAGCGCTTCGGCGTAGCGGTCGCCCACGAGCCGTACGTCGGCCCCGTACCCCCGCAGCCTCTCCACCTTCACCCGCGGCGCGTTGGCGGGCAGGAACACCGTGGCGCGCACGGACTGCGCGCGGGCCGCCCAGGCGCAGGCGAGGCCCGCGTTGCCGCCGGAGGCGATGGTGACGCCCGCGTCCGGGAGGGTGCCGGCGTCGCGGTGGGCGGCCAGGAAGTTGCGGGCACCGCGGGCCTTGAAGGACCCGGTGTGCTGGAGGTACTCCAGCGCGTACCAGAGTCCCTCGGCGGCGGGCACGACGGCGACGGGGCGGACCGAACCGGCCATCCGGTCGGCGGCGGCGCACACGGCGGCGTAGTCGAGCTGTTGTTCCACGATGGGGCTCCCTTCAGGCGGCGGCAGGCCGGTTGGCCTCGATCAGCTGGCGCAGCGCGCCGTAATACACCTCGTGGTCGGTCAGGGCGGGCAGTACGTCGGCCAGCCCGCCCGCGAGCACGGGGAACCGCTCCGGATCCAGCGCGGCCAGGGCCGCCCGCGAGGCGGCGGTGGCTCCGGCCGGATCCCGGTGGTCCACGAAGGCGGCGCTGCCGAGGGTGAGCAGGTACATGCGGCGGTACGCCGTCATCGCCTCGGCGGCGGTCATCCCGGCGGCCACGCTGTCGGCGAGCGCGGGCTCGACCAGGCGGGCCAGCAGCTGGCGGCCGAGCCAGGGGCGGCCGCCGCGGAGCACCAGCAGCCCGGGGTGCGCGACGAGCAGCCGGTACAGGGCGCTGAACCGCAGTTCGGCGGCCTCGGCCCAGCCGGTCCCGGCCGGAACCTCGGGCAGCTGCCCGGCGAGGTGCTCGGTGCAGAGGTCGAGGAGCCCGGCGAGGTCGGTGCAGCGGCGCTGGACGGTGGCGTGGGAGACCTCGAGCCGTTCGGCGAGGGCGCGGAAGCTCAGCGCGTGCGGCCCCTCCTCGTCGATGAGGCGCAGGGCGGCGACGGCGATCGCCTCGGGTGTCGCACGGTCCAGGGCCACTGATCTCCTCGGCATGAGATACAGCGTATCAGCCATCGGAACATACGACGTATCGACTCCTGGACTCCCCGATCGTGTGACGTCGACTACGGCCATATTGCTGGTCATTGAGCCATAACCATCGACTTATGTTGACAGAGGGTAGTCGCGCCGCTGCACTGAGCGCACTGCAGCCCCACGGGTACGCCCCCCACCTCAAGGAGTCTCCGTGCCGCCTCGCCTGCGTGCGTCGCTCCCCTGCCTGACCGCGGCCGCCCTGCTCGCCTTCTGTCTCGCCCCCGCCCCCGCGGCGGCCGAGCCCTACGCCACCTCGGACGCCCCGCTCGCGCTCACCCCGCCCATGGGCTGGAACAACTGGGCGCACTACATGTGCGACATCGACGAGGCCAAGGTGGTCGCGAACGCCGACGCACTCGTCTCCAGCGGCCTCGCCGCCAAGGGCTACGACACGGTGACGGTCGACGACTGCTGGATGGCCAAGAGCCGGGACGCGGACGGCAGCCTGGTCGTCGACGCGCAGAAGTTCCCGCACGGCATGGCCTGGCTCGGCGAGTACCTGCACGCCAAGGGCCTGAAGTTCGGCATCTACGAGGACGCCGGCTCCGTCACCTGCGAGCGCTACCCCGGCAGCGGCTCCCCCGACGGCGGCGGCCCTGACCACTACGCCCAGGACGCGAGGCAGTTCGCGTCGTGGAAGGTCGACTACGTCAAGATGGACGGCTGCAACCTGTGGGTGCCGCCCGGGACGACGAAGGAACAGGCGTACCGCGACGCGTACAACGCGGTCGCCGACGCGCTGCGGACGAGCGGCCGGGCCATGGTGCTCTCGGCCTCCGCCCCCGCCTACTTCCAGCAGGGCGAGTGGGGAGGCTCCGACTGGCACAAGGTCATCGGCTGGGTCGGGGAGACCGGCCAGCTGTGGCGGGAGGGCAAGGACATCAAGGTCTACAACGCCGCCGCGCCCGCGACCTCCCGGTGGAGCTCGGTGCTCGGCAACTACGGCTACAACCGCTGGCTCGGCCGGTACGCGGCCCCCGGCAACTGGAACGACCCCGACTTCCTGATCGCGGGCGCCCCCGGGCTCACCGCGGCCGAGAGCCGCAGCCAGGTGGGCCTGTGGGCGATGATGGCGGCCCCGTTCATCCTGTCCTCCGACGTCTCCAAGCTCACCCCGGCGGGGCTGGCCGCCCTCGGCAACAGCGATCTGATCGCGCTGGACCAGGACCCGATGGGCCGCCAGGGCGCCGTCCTCTCCGCCAACGCCACCTTCGAGGTGCTGGCCCGGCCGCTGGCGAACGGCGACCGCGCCGTCGCCGTGCTCAACCGGTCCGCCGGCGCGCGGGACATCTCCGTACCGCTCACCGACGTCGGGCTGTACTCCTGCACGGTCGACGCCAAGGACCTGTGGAGCGGCAAGAGCGCCGAGGTCTCGACCTCCCTGACCGGGAAGGTGTCCGCGCACGACACGGCGGTCTTCCGGCTCACCCCGCACGAGGGGTGCGGCGAGGCCCGGCCGACCGGGCAGATCACCGGGAACGGCGCCCAGTGCGTGGACGGGGTCAACACCACCGGGGTGGGCGCGCTGGTCCTTTCGCCGTGCACCGCGGCCGGCGACCAGCGCTGGGTGCTCGGGCCGGAGTCGAGCGTGCGCCTGACCGGCAAGTGCCTGTCGGCCGGCGAGGGCGGCGTCGTGGAACTGGCCGCCTGCGCGTCCGGTGAGCCGGGCCAGAGCTGGACGCACCGCCGGGACGGGGTGCTGGTCGAGGACGTGAGCGGGCTGTGCCTGACGGCTCCCGCCGCGGCCGCCGCCCCTGATGCCCCGGCCGAGCGGCTGCGTCTGACCGACTGCGGCGACCACCGCGTCGACCAGGCCTGGTCCCTGCCCGTCTGATACCCGGATCGGTGACTCTTCGGATGACGAACCCCCTTCCCCGGCGGCGCGCGCGTCTGCGCCGCCAGGTCGCCCTCGCCGCCCTGGCGGCCCTGCTCGGCACCGCCTCCCCCGCACTGGCCGGCCCGGCCGGCCCGGCCGGGGTACGAGGTCCCGCGCCGGCGCCCGTACCCGGCGGCGCGCGCGGGGCCGCTGCGGCGCAGCCGGGCTCTCCCGGCGCGGCCAAGCCCCGCGCCTTCGACGTCGGGCCCGCCCGGGACGCGCTGGAGCGGCTGCTGCCGCGCCACGCCGCCCAGTTCACCCTCGTACCCGATCCGGCCGCCGGCGCCGACCGGTTCACCGTGTCCGGCCCGGCCGGCGCGATCACCGTGCGCGCCTCCACGGGGGCCACCCTGCTCACCGGCGTGGGCTGGTACCTCCAGCACGTCGCCGGCGCCGACATCGGCTGGCCGGGCGACAGCATCGGGATGCTGCCGGCGCGGCTGCCCGCCGTACCCGCGCCGGTCACCCGCAGCGCGCTCGTCCCGCACCGGTACGCCCTCAACGACACCGACGACGGCTACTCGGGCGCGTACCGCACCTTCGAGCAGCACCAGCGGCAGATCGACCTGCTCGCCCTGCACGGCATCAACGAGGTGTTCGTCCAGGCCGGCGCCGAGTACCCGTACTACCGGGCGCTCCAGGGCTTCGGCTACTCCGCCGCCGAGCTGCGCGAGTGGATCCCCGGCCCCGGACACCAGAGCTGGTGGCTGCTGCAGAACCTGAGCGGCTTCGGCGGCCCGGTCTCCGAGCGGCTGATGCAGGAGCGCGCCGAGCTCGGCGGGCGGATCGCCGAGCAGCTGCGCGGGCTCGGCATGACCCCGGTGCTTCCCGGCTTCTTCGGCACGGTGCCGCCGGGGTTCACCGCCCGCAACGCGGGCGCGAAGACGGTGGCGCAGGGCGACTGGGCGGGCTTCGACCGGCCCGACTGGCTGGACCCCACCTCCCCGGTGTTCGCGAAGCTGGCCGCCGCGTACTACACGGAGCAGCGCGCCGTGTTCGGGGACAGCGCGATGTACCGGATGAGCCCGCTGCACGAGGGCGGGACGGCGGGCACCGTCGACGTGAAGGCGGCCGCCCGGGCGGTCCAGTCGGCGCTGCACACCGCGCACCCGGGCGCGATGTGGGCGGTGCTGGGCTGGCAGGACAGTCCGAAGGCGGAGCTGCTCGCCGGGGTGGACACCTCGAAGCTGCTGATCCTGGACGGGCTGTCCGACCGGTACAACCGCCTGGACCGCGAGACGCGCTGGGGCGGGGCCCCGTACGCGATGGGCACGATCTACAACTTCGGCGGGCACACCACGATCGGCGCGAACACCTCGGTGTGGATCGAGCGGTTCGGCCCCTGGCGGGCCAAGTCCAACAGCGCGCTGAAGGGCATCGCCTACCTGCCGGAGGCCACCGGCACCAACCCGGCCGCCTTCGACCTGTTCACCGATCTCGCCTGGGAGCCCGGGGCGATCGACCAGCGCAAGTGGTTCGCCGATTTCGCGGCCCGCCGCTACGGGCGGCCCGACAAGGAGGCGGCGGCCGCCTGGGAGGAGCTGCGCACGGGCCCGTACAGCACCTCCTCGGGCCTGTGGTCGGAGTCCCAGGACAGCCTGTTCACCGCCCGGCCGAGCCTGGGCGCGGTGGGGGCGGCGTACTGGAGCCCCAAGTCGATGCGGTACCCGGCCGACGGGGTGCGCCGGGCCCTGGACCACCTGCTCAAGGTGGATCCGAAGCTGCGCGGCTCCAGCGCCTACCGCTTCGACCTGGTCGACACCGCGCGTCAGGCGCTGGCCAACCACTCGCGGGTGCTGCTGCCGAAGATCAAGGCGGCGTACGAGGCCAAGGACCTGGCCCGGTTCCGGTCGCTGACCGCCGAATGGTCGGACGGGGAAAGGCAGTTGGACGCCATCACCGGTTCCGACCCGAACTTCCTGCTCGGCAACTGGCTTTCGGCGGCCCGCTCCTGGGGTGCTGACGAGGCCGAGCAGGACCGGTACGAGTACGACGCCCGCTCGATCCTGAGCGTGTGGGGCCGGCGCAGCACCAGCGAGGGCGGCTTCCTGCACGACTACGCGAACCGCGAATGGAGCGGTCTGATCGGGGAGTTGTACGCGCCCCGCTGGGCGGCGTACTTCGAGACGCTGGAGGAGTCCCTGGTCCGGCGGGCGGTGCCCCGGGAAATCGACTGGCACGCCTACGAGGAGGAATGGGCCCGGCGCACCACCCGGCATCCGAGCGGGACGGACGGCCCGAGCGGGGATCCGCACACCCTGGCGACGGGCATCGCGGCGGCCCTGAAGTCCTCGGAGGGAGCCGCCCGCTGACCCCTTACACCACTCGGGGCGGTGACGATCGGATGATGCGCTGATCCTCACCCGGCCGTGGGAATCCCGCTACCCGTGCGAGGGAGAACCTGTCAGGTGGTTCGACGCACGGGACGCGCACTCGGTTGACTCGCACGGAAGGACCACCAGGGGCGGCTGCCGGAACATCCGGCGGCCGCCCCTTCCGACGCCGTCACACGGCCCGACGCCCACAGGAGTGCACGGAGCATGTCCCAGACCGGACACGAACGGCCCCGACAGCCCGGGCAGTCCGCGCAGCACGAACAGCCGGGGCAGCCCGGGCCGGCGGAACAGCCCGCGCAGCCCGGGCCGGAGCAGGGTTCCGCACCCGGCAGCCCGCCCGTGACCCTGGAGCTGCTGACGCTGCTCGCCGCCGGGGTCGCCGATCTGGCCCTCGACCAGTTACGGCAGTCCGCCGACCGGGCCCAGGAGGTACTGCGCCGCTCCGACCTGCGCGAACTGCTCACCGAGGGGGTCGTGGAGCTGCGCAAGCGCGGCGAGCTGGCCACCCGCCGCTCGGGCGCGGGGGCGGAGAACCACCTGGAGGCCATGGCCCGGCGGGCCGCCGAGCGGGTCGCCTCCGAGGGCCACCCCCGTGCATGACCACGCCGGCTTCAAGGAGCGCATCGACGAGGTGCTGGTCCGGCTGGCCGACGAGGAGGAGCGGGCACTGCTCGGACTGCACGTCGAACTCTCGCCGCTGTCGGAGCAGTTGCGCCGCTCGCTGGCGGGCGGGAAGCGGATCCGGGCCGCGTACCTGTACTGGGGCTGGCGGGCTGCGGGGCAGCCCGACTGCGAGGGGGTGATCCGGGCCGCGGCCGCGATGGAGCTCGTACACGCGGCCGCCTGCACGCACGACGACATCATCGACGACAGCCTGATGCGGCACGGTCGGCTCACCGCTCACGCCGCTTTCGCCGCCCGTACGGCCGCCGGGCGGCGCTCCACCGCCCTCGCGATGATCCTCGGCGATCTGCTGATGGGCTACGCCGGCCACGTCTTCAGCTCCTGCGGACTGCCCGGCGCCTATCTGGCCCGGACCGTCCCCCTCTGGGCCACGCTGCTGCGCGAGACGATGGCGGGCGAGTTCCTGGAGGTCCTGCGCACCCGGGCGGAGCCGCTCCCGCGGGTGGCGGAGTCGCGGGAGGTGGCCCGCTTCAAGACGGCCAAGTACACCGTCGAGCGGCCGCTGCACCTGGGCGCCACCCTCGGCGGGGGGCCGCGCGCCCTGCTCGACGCCTTCTCCGCGTACGGGCTGCCGCTCGGTGAGGCCTTCCAGCTGCGCGACGACCTGCTGGGCACCTTCGGCGACCCGGTCAGGACCGGCAAGTCGAACGTGGACGACCTGCGGGACGGAAAACCGACCGCGCTGCTCGCCCTGACCGTGGCCGCGGCCGACGCCGACGAGCGGCGGCTGCTCGCGAAACTGGTCGGCCGGCCCGACCTGAGCTGTGAAGAGGCCGCCGGCGTACGCGCGTTGATGGAGCGCTGCGGAGCCAGGCAGCAGGTCGAGGACATGATCCGGGAGCGCATCGCCCGGGCCGCCGACGCGCTGGACACCGTACCGATGCCCGCGGAGGCGCGGTCCGCGCTGCGCGACCTCGCCGGCACCGCCGCCGAGCGCTCGCTGTAGCCGCGGGCCGGCGCCCGGGACCCGATGCACCACGGGCCCGCCCCGCTCCGCCCCCGCCCCGTACACACGAGAAGGACGAGTCACGTGACCACCGCCGAGACCCCCTCCGCCCCGCCGCGCCCCCGGTACGACGACGCCGCCCTCGACGCCCTGTCCACCCAGGGTGATCCGCTCGCCGACGACACCGTCGCCGCCCTGTTCCACCGTGACGAGGTGGGCGACTTCAACACGCTCATGCGGTTCTTCACCACCGCCGGGGACCCGCTCCCCGAACGGCTCCCGGCTTCCGCGCGCGGCTACTTCGAGGCCACCGCCCTGCCCCCGGCCTGGGTCGACTGGGACGTCATGGAGCAGGCCCGGCTGTTCTTCACGGACAACGCCGCCCACATCAACACCGGCCTGTCCTTCGCGGCGATGCCCGTCAGCTACGCCGTCCCCCGGATGGCCCGGCTGCTGTCCTCGACGCACTCGCTCGCGTACCCCTCCCGCCGGATGGCCAACACCGGCCAGTTCGTCACGTACCTCATGCGGACGGACTCCTTCGCCGAGGGCAGCAAGTTCATCCCGGCCGCCCAGAAGGTCCGGCTGCTGCACGCGGCGGTCCGCCACCACCTGCGCCACGGCGGCCACTGGGACGTCGAGCGGGACGGCATGCCCATCTGCCAGGAGGACATGATCGCCGGGCAGACCTTCTTCTCGCTGCTGGTGCTCGACGCCATGCACCGGCTCGGCATCCACATGAGCGAGGAGGGCGCGGAGGCCTACTACTACGCCTGGCGGGTCGTGGCCGCCCTGCTGGGCTGCGACACGGCGTCCGTACCGGAGGACCTCGCCGAGGCCCGCGCGTACTGCGACCTCTACCTGCAGCGCCATCTCGGCCCCTCCCCCGAGGGCGTGGTCCTCAACTCCCGGCTGCTGCGGCTGTACGAGGACGTGGTGCCCGGCACGCTGTTCGACCCGATGGTCCCGGCCACCGTCCGCTACCTGGTCGGCGACACCATCGGCGACTGGCTGGAGGTCCCGCGCAGCCCCTGGGACACGGCGGCCAGGGCCGTACCCGTGGTGCTGGGGCTGCTGGAGAGCCTGGAGGACAGCAGCCCGCTCGCGCAGTGGGCGCTGGACAAGGCGGGCTCGCTGCTCGCGGGCTTCGAACTGTCCTCGCTGACCCGGGGGCGGGTCATGCACCACGCCATCCCGGCCGAGCTGAAGGCGGAGTACGGGGTGAAGGCGCCGCGCACCGGGCGCTGGGTGCCGCCGCCGGCGGCGCCGGTGCGCTGACCCGAACGGGCGCTGCACCTGAGGGGCACCGACCCGAACGGCCGCGGCCGGGCGCGGGTCCGCACCGGTCGGAGTCACACTGGAGGCCCGGCTCCCCGGCGAACGGTGACGCGGACGGTGACCTGCTGATGACGATCCGTGTGAAGGCGCACCCCGGGCGGCGGCGCCGCATCCTGGGCGGCGCCGTCTGCGGGCTGGTCGCCGCCTGCGCCGGCCTGGCCGTGGCCGAGCTGGCCTCGGCGGCCGTCCGCCCCGAGGCCTCCCCGGTCACCGCGGTCGGCGGGGCCGTGGTCGACCGTACGCCGGTGGGCGTCAAGGAATGGGCGATCCGTGAGTTCGGCACCGCCGACAAGCTGCTGCTCGCGCTCGGGATCATCCTCGTCCTGGGCGCCGTGGCCGTCGCCGCCGGCGTGCTCGCCGTGCGGCACCTGCCCGCCGGGATCGCGCTCGCCGGCTGTTTCGGGCTGGTGGGGGCGGCGGCCGCGCTCAGCCGGCCCGAGGCGACCTGGCACGACGCGCTGCCCTCGCTGGTCGGCGGAGTGGTCGCGGCCGGGGTGCTCTACCTGCTGGTCGGCGCGTTGACCCGGCCCCCCGCGGTGGGCGCGCCGCCGGGCGGGGCCTGGTCGATGGACCGGCGCGGCTTCGGGCGGCTGGTCGGGGCGGCCCTCGTCGCCTCGGCGGGGATCGGGTACGCGGGGCGGCGGCTCGGCGCGTACGGCTCGGCCGGGGCGACGGCCTCGCGGGCGGACCTGGTCCTGCCGGAGCCGGCCGTGCCCGCGCCGCCCGTACCGCCCGGCGCGCAGCTGCGGGTGCCCGGGATCTCGCGCTTCCTCACCCCCAACCGGGACTTCTACCGCGTGGACACCGCCCTCGTGGTGCCCCGGGTGGACGCGGACACCTGGCGTCTGCGCATCCACGGCGAGGGCGTCTCGAACCCGCTCGAACTCGGGCTGCGCGAGCTGCTGGCCCGCCCGCTCGTCGAGCACGACATCACCCTCTGCTGCGTGTCGAACGAGGTCGGGGGCCCGTACGCGGGCAATGCCCGCTGGCTCGGCGTGCGCCTGGCCGACCTGCTGCGCGAGGCGGGCGTCCGGCCGCCCTCGCGGGGAGGGCCGGCGGACCAGCTGGTGGCGAGCTCGGTGGACGGCATGACGATCGGCACGCCCGTGGAGACCGTGATGGACGGCCGGGACGCACTGCTGGCCGTCGGGATGAACGGCGAGCCGCTGCCCTTCGCGCACGGCTTCCCCGTGCGGATGGTCGTACCGGGCCTGTACGGGTACGTCTCGGCGTGCAAGTGGCTGCGCGAGCTGCGGCTGACGACCTTCGCGGCGTACGACGCGTACTGGGTGCGCCGGTCCTGGGCCCAGCAGGGTCCGGTCAAGACACAGTCCCGGATCGACACCCCGCGCCCGTCCGCCGAGCCGGTGGAGGGACGGGTGGCGGTGGCCGGGGTGGCGTGGGCGCAGCACCGGGGGATCGACCGGGTGGAGGTACGGGTGGACGGGGGGCCGTGGCAGGAGGCCCGGCTCGGGGCGGCGGACGGCAACGACACCTGGCGGCAGTGGGTGTGGGTGTGGGAGGCGACCCCCGGGCGGCACACGCTGGAGGTCCGGGCCACGGACGGCACGGGCGCCGTGCAGACGGGTGAGCGCAGGGGGACCGTGCCCGACGGGGCGACCGGGTGGCACTCGGTGTCGGTACGTGTCCGGCCCGGGCCCGGGAGGAAGGCATGACGCGGACATCCTGGGAAACCGACCCGCACGTCAGGAGCCGGCCCTCGTGGAGCTGACCAGCACGTCGTTCCTCGTCACCCTCATCGCCGTCACCGTGCTCGCCATGCTCGCCGCGCTGCTGCTGTGGAACCGGGTTCCCGGGCCGGGGTGGGTGCGCTGGCCGGTGCGGGTGCTGATGATCGCGCTGTGTCAGCTGACGTCCATCGCGGTGATCGCGACCTGGATCAACGGCAGCTACGGGCTCTACTCCTCGTGGGACGACCTGCTGGGTACGGAGAACGCGCAGAACGCGTCGGCGATGACCGGGCCGCCGCTGGGCCGGGCCAAGTTCACCCAGGGCGGGGACGGTACGCAGAGCACCTATTTCCGCGGCTCGCATTCGAAACTCGCCGGGCAGGTGATCGTGTGGACCCCGCCCCAGTACCGGGCGCCGGGCGCGGACAAGACCCGGTTCCCGGTGCTGATGCTGCTGCACGGGTATCCGGGGTCACCGCGGACCTGGATCGATCTGGGCGCCATGCCGGGGACGCTGGAGCAGCTGGCCGGGCTGGGCGCGGCGCACCCGTTCATCGTGGTGATCCCGGACGTGTACCCCGGCGGGGTGAACACCGACTGCAGCAACACGCCGACGCGGAAGGTGGCCAGCTGGCTCGCGGAGGACGTGACGGACCTGGTCGCGAAGAACTTCCGTACCCTGCCCGAACCCCGGGGCTGGGGACTGATGGGTGTCTCGACGGGGGCGTTCTGCGCGGCCAAGCTGCCGCTCCAGTATCCCAAGGTGTTCCGGGCGGGGGCGGCACTGGACCCCGATCCGCTGGGCGGGGACCCGGAGGTGCTCTCCGATCCGGTGCTGCGCGAGCGCAACAGCCCGCTGTGGCTGGTCCGGCAGGCGAAGAAGGCCGATGTCGCCCTGTTCCTGGCCACTTCGGCACAGGACAAGGACAGCCCGCCGGCGCAGCTGGAGGTCTTCAGCCGGGCCGCGGCGGGCACCGGGGTCCGGGTGAGGACCCTGGTCCGCCCGGCCGGCGGCCACAACTTCCAGACCTGGACGTCGATGTATCCGGACGCGCTGGGCTGGCTGAGCACGGAGCTCTCGCCGCCCGGCGACGGCCGCGGCCGCGGCCGCGACTGAGGCTGAGGCTATGCCAGCCGGACCGGGATGGATTCGACGCTGTTGCCGATGAAGCTGTGCAGGTACGGGAGTTCGGGCTCGGGAACCGCGAGGTCGAGGTCGGGGAAGCGGGCGAAGAGCCGCTCCAGGGCGATGGTGGCCTCCAGGCGGGCGAGCGGGGCGCCCACGCAGTAGTGCGCGCCGTGCCCGAAGGAGAGGTGGCGGCCGGCGGCGGGGCGGGTCACGTCGAAGCGGTCGGCGTCCGGGCCGTGGAAGGCCTCGTCGCGGCCGGCCGAGGTGTAGGCGGCGAGGACGGGGGTGCCCTGCGGGATCACGGTGCCGTCGACGGTGAGGTCGCGGGCGGCGTACCGGAACGGGAACCAGCTGACCGGCGCGTCCCAGCGCAGGGTCTCGTCCACCACGTCGGACCAGTTGGCCTTGCCCTCCCGGACCAGGGCGAGCTGGTCGCGGTGGGTGCACAGGGCGCGGACGGCGTTGCCGATCAGGTTGAGGGTGGTCTCGTGGCCGGCGACGAGCATCAGCCGCATGGTGCCGATGAGTTCGGCCTCGCTGAGTCGGTCGCCTTCTTCCTCGCGGGCGGCGATGAGCGCGCTGGTCAGGTCGTCGCCCGGATCCTCACGGCGGGCGGCGGCGATCGTGCCCATGAGCTCGACGAGCTCCCGTACGGCGGCCATGACCTCGGCGGGTGTGGTGTCGGTGGCGATGATCACCGTGTGGGACAGGTGGTGCAGCCGGGCCCGGTGCTCGGGGTCCACGCCGAGCAGCTCGCAGATGACGCTCATCGGCAGCGGGAGCGCGAAGCGGGAGCGCAGGTCCACGACCCCGTCGGGGGCCTCGGCAGCCGCCCGGCCGAGCTCGTCGAGCAGGGTGGCGGTGAGCTCCTCGATGCGCGGCCGCAGCCGCTCCACCTGGCGGGCGGTGAAGGCGTTGCCGACGAGGGAGCGCAGCCGTCGGTGGTCGGCTCCGTCGGCGGTGTGCATGCCCTGGGCGTTGGCGAACACCCGCAGCGGCCAGTCGGGCGCGATGGTGCCGTCGTGCAGGGCGGGGAAGTGCCGGGCGTCCTTGGCCGCGTCGGGGTGGGCGAGGAACTCCTTCAGCGCTTCGTGTCCGAGGACGACCGCCCCGGGCACTCCGCCGGGCAGGACGACGTCCGCGACGGCGCCCTGGGCGCGCAGCCGGGCGTTGAGGGCGTGCGGGCAGCCGCCGGCGGGGTCGATGGCGTACGCGGGTGCGGGTGCGCTGTCGGGTGACAAGCCGGGTCTCCTGACCGTCTGGACGAGTGGGCGGATCTCGGGCAACAGTGCGGCCTGGAGGCCGGGTTGGACAAGTCCGTTCCGGCGGCGTCTTCGGGCGGCGGCCGTCGGCGGGAGCCGTCGCGCGGGTCGTCCGCGCGCCCGTGCCGGCGTGCCCGGCCGGGGGTGGCGGCGTAGGGTCGGGGCATGGCGGAAGAGCGGCGAGCCCTCGAAGGCAAGGTCGCCCTGGTGGCCGGGGCGACGCGCGGCGCGGGCCGGGGCATCGCGGTCCAGCTGGGCGCGCGGGGTGCGACGGTGTACGCGACGGGGCGCAGCACCCGCGGCAGCCGTTCGGAGTACGACCGGCCGGAGACCGTCGAGGAGACGGCGGAGCTGGTCACTGCGGCGGGCGGGCGCGGCATCGCCGTGGTCGCGGACCATCTGGTGTCGGCCGAGGTGGAGGCGCTGGTCGGGCGGATCGACGCGGAGCAGGGGCGCCTGGACGTACTGGTGAACGACATCTGGGGCGGCGAGAAGCTGTTCGAGTGGGACAGCACGGTGTGGGAGCACGACCTGGACAACGGGCTCCGGATGCTGCGGCTCGCGGTGGACACCCATGCCATCACCAGCCATTTCGCGCTGCCGCTGCTGCTGCGCCGGCCGGGCGGGCTGGTGGTGGAGATGACGGACGGCACGGCCGATTACAACGCCGCGAACTACCGCGTCTCGTTCTTCTACGACCTCGCCAAGTCGGCGGTGCTGCGCATGGCGTTCGCGCTCGGGCACGAGCTGGGGCCGCGCGGGGCGACGGCGGTGGCGCTCACCCCGGGCTGGCTGCGCTCGGAGATGATGCTGGACAACTTCGGGGTGGGCGAGGCGAACTGGCGGGACGCGCTGGAGCGGATGCCGCACTTCGCCATCTCCGAGACGCCTTCGTACGTCGGGCGGGCCGTCGCCGAGCTCGCCGCGGATCCGGAGGTGGCGCGCTGGAACGGGCAGTCGCTCTCCAGCGCGCAGCTGGCCCGCGCGTACGGGTTCACGGACCTCGACGGCAGTCGGCCGGACGCCTGGCGGTACCTGGTCGAGGTCCAGGACCCGGGCCTCCCGGCCGACGTGACCGGCTACCGCTGACCGGGCCCGTTGCCGACGTCCCTCAGCGCAGCCGGAGTTCGCGGGCCTCTCCGAGCGGGGCGAAGAACCGCTCCACGTCCGCGTCGGTGACGTCGGCCGGCGCGGGCGGGGACCAGCGCGGGTTGCGGTCCTTGTCGACGACCTGGGCCCGTACGCCCTCCACCAGGTCGGGCGTGCGCAGGGCGTGGCAGGACACGCGGAACTCCTGTTCCAGCACCCGCTCCAGGGAGCCGAGTGCGCGGGCCCGGCGGAGGGCGGCCAGGGTGACCTTGAGCGAGGTCGGGGACTTCGCCATGATCGTCTCGGCGGCCTCCTTGGCGGCCGGATCGTCCTCGGCCCGCAGCCGGTCGACGATCTCCTCGACGGTGTCGGCGGCGTAGCAGCGGTCGATCCGGTCGCGCCATGCGGCCAGTTCGCCCGGCGCGGGCGGTTGCGCGAAGCGCGGCAGCACCTCGTGCGCCGGGGCGCCGGCGAGCTCGGCGGTCAGCTCCGGCAGCCGGGCGGCGGGTACGAAGTGGTCGGCGAGCCCGCACAGCAGTGCGTCGGCCGCGCCCACGGCGGCCCCGGTCAGGGCCAGGTGGGTGCCGAGCTCCCCCGGGGCGCGGGCCAGGAGGTGCGTGCCGCCCACGTCGGGGACGAAGCCGATGCCGGTCTCGGGCATGGCGACGCGGGAGCGTTCGGTGACCACGCGCACGCCGCCGTGGGCGGAGAGGCCGACTCCGCCGCCCATGACGATGCCGTCCATGAGGGCCACGTAGGGCTTGGGGTAGCGGGCGATCCGCGCGTTCAGCCGGTACTCGTCGCGCCAGAAGCCCTCGGAGGCGTCGCCGCCGGCCTTCGCGTCGTCGTGGATGGCCCGGATGTCCCCGCCGGCGCAGAGCCCGCGCTCGCCGGCTCCGCGGATGAGGACCTGGACGACGGCGGGGTCCCGCTCCCAGGCCGTCAGCGCCTCGGCGATCCGCAGCACCATGGGGTGGGTGAGGGCGTTGAGCGCCCTGGGGCGGTTGAGGGTGATCACCCCGGTGTGGCCCTCCGTGGTGAACAGGGCCGTGTCGTCTGCGCCGTCTTCGCTCTTCACACCGGCCAGTATGTAGCGTGGTCCGGCATGCGAAAGATCGTCCTGATGATGTCGATGTCCCTCGACGGCTTCATGGAGGGGCCGGACCGGGACATCTCCTGGCACATGGTCGACCACGAACTGCACCGGTTCATGAACGACGAGATCCGCCCGCTGGGCGGCTTCCTCACCGGCCGGGTCACTCATGAGCTGATGACGGCGTACTGGCCGACCGCCGACGCCGATCCGGAATCCTCCCCGGAGGAGGCGGAGTTCGCGGGCATCTGGCGGGACATGCCGAAGTACGTGTACTCGCGCACGCTGCGCCAGGACGACCTCGGCTGGAACTCCACGCTCGTGCGGGACGTCGTGCCCGCGGAGGTCGCCGCGCTCAAGGCGGCTCCGGGCGGCGATCTGGTCGTGGGCGGGGCCGACCTCGCCGCCGCGTTCCTGCGCCACGACCTGGTGGACGCGTACCGGATCCTCGTGCACCCGGTGCGCATCGGCCACGGCACGCCGCTGTTCCCGCCGTTCGCCGGCGCGGCGCCGCTGCACCTCGAAGGCACTCGCACGTTCGGCAACGGCGTGGTCCAGCTGCGGTACGGACGGCCGTAGGACGCGGTTCCCCGGGTTTGCGCGCGCTGCCTACGCCGGCCGGCCGGGGTGGGCGCCCGGCGTGTGGCCGAAGGCGCGCCGGAAGACGTCGATGAAGGCGCTCGCGGAGGACCAGCCGCAGCGGTGCGCGACGGCGGTGACCGGGGTGCCGACGGCCAGCAGCCGCAGCGCCTGGTGCAGGCGCAGCTGGGTACGCCACTGCGGGAAGGTCATGCCGAGTTCGGAGCGGAAGAGGCGGCTCAGCGTCCGCTCGCTCGCCCCGGCGCCGGCGGCCGCTCCCAGCGCCGCCAGTCCCCGGGAGTCCGCCGGATCGGCGTGCAGCAGGGCGCACACCGCCGCCAGCCGGGGGTCGGCGGGGGCGGGCAGGTGCAGGGGCTGCAGGGGCGCGGCGCGCAGCTGGTCGAGCAGGACCCCGAGCAGCCGGCGCCGCTCGGGGCCCTCGTCCTCGGGGGCCCGCGTATAGGCCAGGATCAGCTCGCGCAGCAGCGGTCCCACGGCGATCACGGCGGGGGTGTCGAGGGAGAGCGGGTTGAGCCGGGTCGGCAGGCCGACGGAGTGCAGGTCGGTGCGCCCGTACGCGCGGTGCTCGTGCACCGTACCGGCCGGGATCCACAGGGCGCGGGTGGTGGGGGCCACCCAGGTCCCGGCGTCGGTGGTGATGGACAGCACTCCGGAACCGGGGTAGGCGATCTGGTGGTCGTCGTGCCGGTGCGGGTCGATGCCGACGTGGGTGTCGAGAGCGCGGATGCTCGTCGCGGCCCGGGGGGTGTGGCGGATTTCCTGCATCACCGGGCAATTTATCGGAAGCGGGCCGCCGGCGTCAGCGGCGATTCTCGACCGGTGAACTCATCGAAGACCGCTCCCGAGCCGCCCGCCGGGGCGGGAACACGTCCCGTGCGGCGCCGCCGCATCGCCGCCTACGCGGCCGGCCACTCCTGCGTGGACGTCTACCAGGGCGCCGTCGCCGCGCTCGTCCCCTTCCTGGTCTCCGAGCGCGCGTACGGCTACGCCGCCGCCTCCGGCATCGTGCTGGCCGCGTCCCTGCTGTCCTCGGTGGTCCAGCCGCTGTTCGGGGCGCTGGCCGACCGCCGGCCGATGCCGTGGCTGATCCCGCTGAGCACGGCCGCCGCCGGGCTGGGCATCGCCCTCGTCGGCGCGGACGCCGGCTATCCGGCCACCGTCGCCGCGGTGGCCCTGTCCGGGCTGGGTGTGGCCGCCTATCATCCGGCGGCCGCCCGGCTGGTGCGCACCGTGGCGGGCGGGCCCGGGCACACGGCGATGAGCTGGTTCGCGCTCGGCGGCAACATCGGCTTCGCGTGCGCGCCGCTGCTGGTCTTCGGGGCCCTGTCCGTGTCCGGGCGGGCGGGGTGGTGGCTGCTGGCGGCCCCGGCCGCGCTGGGCGTCGTACTGAACCGCCCGCGGCCGGTGCGGGAGCGGGTGGCCGGGCCGCGGGCGGCGGCCTCCGCCGGGGCGCCCGGGCGCGGGGACCGGCGGGCGTTCCTGCGGCTCTGCCTCGTGGTGGCCGTCCGGTCCGTCGCGTTCGCCGGGCTGAGCACCTTCATCGCGCTGTACGTGCGCGAGCGCGGCGGAGGCGCGACCGCGGGGGCGCTGGCGCTGTTCGCCCTGTTCGCCGGCAGCGCGGGCGGCACCCTGCTCGGCGGCCGGCTGGCCGCCCGCCAGGGCCGTGTCACCACGGTCCACCGGGCGTACGCCGCGGCCGCTCCCGCCGTCGCGGGCGTGCTGTGCCTGCCCCTCCCCCTGGTGTACGTGTGCGCGGCGCTCGCGGCCGCCGCACTGTACGTGCCGTTCTCGCTCCAGGTCACGCTGGGCCAGGACTACCTGCCGGCCCGGATGGGGACGGCGAGCGGGGTCACGCTCGGCCTGACGGTCAGCGTCGGCGGCCTGGCGAGCCCCTTCATCGGCGCCCTCGCGGACGCCACCTCCGTCCGGACGGCCCTGCTCCCGCTGACCGTCCTCCCCCTGCTGGCGTGGGCCCTGGCCCGGCGCCTGCCGGAGCCCGCACCGGGCGCCTGAGCGGGCACGGCGCAGCCACCCGTCGGCCGCGGCGCCGGCGCCGATCCGGACTGACGGCGCCTCTTTCGCGCCTGCGGACGGCGGGCGCGCCTTGCGGGCGCACCCAATCGTTTTCGGCCACGCCCGGCACCGGTGCCGCAATTCCGCGCCGGTGCGTTCCGGGGACGGCGCGGGCCGGGATTCCCCGATATTCGTACTTGCGTTCCCATTCCGTGAATGGCGGCCCCCCGGGTCGCCGCCGCACCGGACATCGGGCCGGGCGTCCGGCGGACCGCGCGCCCGGCCGTCGACTCCCGGACCCGCATTCCGCCTGACGCCGCCGCATGTATTCCGCATACGCCATCGGATCACACCTGACGTGGCATCAAATGGCCGGAATTGTTGCCGTTTCAGCTGTGGTTATGCTCATCACCCGAGCGATGCATGACTTTTATCGATCGCTTACGGGCAGAGTGGGGCGGCCGATAAACACCCCCCACGCGACCGCAGGACCGGAGAATCGATGGACAGGAACCTTGTCATCCAGACCCCCGCTGGTGGCCAGGAGTTCGACGAGAGCCAAGTGCCGCTCTATTACAGCCGCAAGACCGCGGACATCCTCCACAAGTACGGCCCCGGACCCCGGGTCCACTTCCACATGGGCCTCTTCGGCCCGGGAGCCACGCCGAACACCACCGTCTCCCAACGCGTGCTCAAGCGCCGCATCGTGGAGTCCCAGGAAGCCATCGTCGAACACGCCGCCCGCAGTTGGGGCGCGTACGCCACCCCGCCGGGCAGCGTCCTCGACATCGGCTGCGGTGTCGGCGGCGGCTCCCTCTACTGGGCCCAGGAACACGGCGCGACGGTGACCGGACTCACCGTCGCGGCCGACCACATACCCGTGATCCAGGACTTCGCACGCCAGGCAGGTGTCGGCGACCGCGTCACCCCCCTCCTGGCCGACGTGCACGCCTTCACGTCCGACCGGAAGTACGACGCCGCCTACGCCAACGAGAGCTCCGGCTACATGGACCGCGCACGGCTGTTCAAGGTCGTGGCACAGTCACTCAAGCCGGGCGGCTGGTTCGGCATCCAGGAGCACTTCATCTGCCGGCCCGAGTGGACCGAGTTCATCGACGGCTACTACAAGACGCGCCTCGGCACCCTCACCGAGTACCTCACCGCCGCCGAGGCGGCCGGCTTCGAGCTGGAGCAGGACGAGGACGTCACCGACCGGGTCGCCGAGTTCTGGGTGCAGTCCATGGCCTGGAACACCGCCGAACTGGACCGCGTCGAGAGCTCCGGCACCCCCTCCGCCTGGTCACGCGAACGACTCCAGGAGTCCACCATCACGCACGGCAAACTGTTCCGCATCTGGCGCGACCACGCCCTGGAGACCCGGTTGCTGATGTTCCGCCTGGGCGGAGGCAGCTGACCGATGCCCCCGGCCTACGGCGACAACACCCGCCCCTCCCGGATCGGCTGGCCACTGCCGCCCTTCTACTGGCCGTACGAGAGGGATCTGATCCATCCCAAGGCGGCCGAGCTCGAAGAGCGGTCGATCGCCTGGATCGACGCCTTCGGGCTCTACCCCGACGCCACCGAGCGCGCCTGGGGTCTGGCCACGCGCAGCGCCGACATGGTCAGCCGGATCGTCCCCTTCGGCGAGGTGGAGCCGATGCTGCTGTTCTCCCAGTGGTGCTATTGGGCCTTCGCGGCCGACGACTGGCAGGACTCCGGCACCGGCCCCGCGCGTACGGCGGCCGTCGCCGACCACGGAGCGCGGATGATCCGCACCCTGGAGGTGCCCGGCTCCGGCCTGCTGCCGCCCGGGCCGTACACGGCGGCCCTGGACGACCTGGTGGCGCGCACCCGGGAGATGCTCACCCCCGAGCAGCTCCACCGCCTCACCGAGGGCCTGCGGGACTGGATCCTCGGCGCCGCCGCGCGGACGGCGGCCGAGGAGCAGGGCGTCATGCCCGGCCTCAACGACTTCGCGGCGACCCGTGTCTCGGTCGGCGCGACCCGGTTCCTGCTGACCTGGTGCGACATCGCGAACGGGATCCACGTACCGGGCGAGGTGTTGTACTCCGCGCCCGTCCAGGCCCTGACGGACGCCGCCGGGTTCATCGTCGCCTGCGACAATGACGTGTTCTCGTACAACAAGGACGACCACCAGGAGCCGCTGGAGCAGAACCTGGTCAACGTACTGGCCCTGCACCACGGCTGTACGGCCGCGGAGGCACTGCCCGCCGTGTACGCGCTGCGGGACCGGTCGGTGACCCTGTTCGCCCGGCTGCGCGAGCAGCTGGCGCGGGGCGCCGACGAGCAGCTCGCGCGCCACCTCGACTCGGTGGAGCACTGGGTCTCGGGCGACACCGCCTACCACGACGGGGCGCTGCGCTACGCCAGTCCGCGCAACCGCAACGCCCTGCCCGTGGAGGGGGCTTCGTTCGACATCGCCTGGAGCGATACGCCCAGCGACCCGAGCCTCGAACCGCTGCCGATCCCGGCTCTCGCCTGGTGGTGGCAGCAGCTCGACGACTCTTCGCGCTGAGGGTGGCGGCGCCGGGCTCCGCCGGGCGCCGCCGAGTTCGCCGAGGTCAGCGGCGGCCGAGCAGCCGGTCCCACCAGGAGCCCCGGCCCGTCGGCCGCTCCCCCGCGACGGGGGTGCCCGGCGGTGGCGTGTACGGCGGCCGGGAGGCCGGCTGCTCGGCGCCGGGTACGGGCGTGGATCCGGTGACGGTGGCGCCGCGTGGGGTGAACCGTACGGGCAGTGCCACCAGGTGACGGGACATCAGTGAGGACTTCCACCGGAGCTCGTCCTCGTGGACGGCCAGCTCCAGGTCCGGCAGCCGGGTCAGCAGGGTGTCGATGCCGGTGTCCGCGATGGCGCGGCCGATGTCCGCTCCGGGGCACTCGTGCGGGCCACTGCTGAAGGCCAGGTGCGAGCGGTTGCCGTGGACGGGCAGGGTGGCGTCCGGCCGGATCTCGGGGTCGAGGTTGGCGGCCCCGAGCCCGAGCAACAGCATGTCCCCGGCCTTGATGGGCGTTCCGGCCAGGTCCGTGTCCCCGGTCGCCCAGCGCCCGAGGACCGTCATGAGCGGGGGTTCGTCCCACAGGACCTGCTCCAGCGCGTCCGGGAGCGTCATGTGCCCGCCGGAGAGGTTCGCGCGGAAGCGGCGGTCCGTGAGCACCATGCGCACGGTGTTCGCGATCAGGTTCGCGGTCGTCTCGAACGCGGCGATCAGCACCAGCCGCAGGTGCTCCACGATCTCCTCGTCGCCGAGGGCGGTGTGGTGCTCCAGCAGCCAGGTGGTGAAGTCGCGGCCGGGCTGCTGCCGTTTGGCGACGACCAGCTCCCGCAGGGTGACCAGGACGTACTCGTTGCTGGCGAGGGCCGTCTCGGTGCCCCGGATCATGTCGCGGGCGGCCTCGACGAGGCGCGGTCCGTAGGACTCCGGCGCTCCGACGAGCTGGGTCATCACCAGCATCGGCAGCGGCTCGGCGAACTCCGCCACCAGGTCGGCCCTCCCGGACTGGGCGAAGGCGTCGATCAGCTGGTCGGCGAAGCGCTTCACGTACCGGCGCACACCGCGGCGGTCGAAGCGCTCCAGGGACTCGGTGAGCGCTCCGCGCAGCCGCTCGTGCTCGACGCCGTCGACGAAGTGGCACACGGGCTGCCAGGCGGTCATCGGGGTGAGCGGGTGGTCCAGCGGGACGTTGCCCTCCTGCTGGTCCCGCCAGTGGCGCGGGTCGCGGGTGAACCGGGACGGGGTGCGCGCCACGTCCAGGTTCTCGCGGTGGCCCAGCACCAGCCAGGCCGGGAGGTCGCCGTGGACGAGGACGGGGGCCACCGACCCGTACTCGGCGCGCAGCTTCTCGTACAGGCCCATGGGGTCGGCCTCGGCCTCGGCGCCGTAGAGCCGGTGGGCGGGGCAGCCGGGCGGCGGGGCGACCGGATCCGGCTGGTGGGTGGGGGTGGTGCTCACGATGCCTCCGTGGTCGCGGCGAGGGAGTGCAGGTAGCGCATCAGCGTCATCAGGACGTCGCGGCTGGAGTCGCGCCGGCGGGCGTCACAGAAGACGAGCGGTACGGACGGGGGCAGATCGAGGGCGGTGCGCAGCTCCTCCATGGGGTGCTCGGGCGCGTCGGGGAAGGAGTTGACGGCGACCACGAAGGGCACCCCGCGCTCCTCCAGCCGGCCGATCACGTCGAAGCTGACCTCCAGCCTGCGGGTGTCGACCAGGACCACCGCGCCGAGCGCGCCCTCGAACAGGCCGCGCCACAGGAACCAGAAGCGCTCCTGGCCGGGGGTGCCGAACAGGTACAGCACCAGCTCCTGGTTGATGCTGATGCGGCCGAAGTCCATGGCCACGGTGGTGGAGGTCTTGCGTTCCACGCCCGCCGTGTCGTCGACGCCGACCCCGGCCTGGGTCATCGTCTCCTCGGTGGTGAGCGGCCGGATCTCGCTGACCGAGCCGACGAGGGTCGTCTTGCCGACCCCGAAGCCGCCCACGATCACCACCTTGACTGCGGCGGCGGCCGTGGCCGGCAGCGCGTCCTCGCGCCGGGGCACGGTGGCCCGCTCAGAGCTTTCGAAGTCCATCGATGACTGCCTCAATCAGTGCCAGGTCCGGGAGTTTGGCGGGGGCGACGGGTGGGCGGGAGAGCACGTGGCCCGCGGCGAGCAGGTCACCGAGGAGTACGGTGACCACGCTCACCGGCAGGCCGAGGTAGGCGGAGATCTCGGCCAGCGAGAGCGGCGACGAACACAGCCGCATGATCGCCGCGTGCTCCGGCTGCATCCCGGGCCTGGGCCCCGACTTGGCGATGATCAGCGTGACGAGGTCGAGGTGGCTGGGTTCTAAATCGCCACTGCGACCGCCGGTGATCACGTACAGCCGCTCGGGAGTGCCGTCCTCCCAGTCCCCGCCCGGGTTGCTCACGCCGGCTGCCCGTCGCGGCGCGGCGGGCTGCTCAGGTGTTCTCCGATCCGGGCGACGAGGTCGCGCATCCGCTGGCCCATCAGTCCGGCGTCGACGCCCTCGTTGGCCAGTACCGCGAGGAAGGCGCCGGCTCCGGCCGCCATCAGGTAGAAGAAGCCGCCGTCCATCTCGATGACGACGAGCCGCATCCGCCCGCTGCTGCCCGGGAGTTCGGTGGCCACGGCGCCGGCGAGGCTCTGCAGTCCGGCGCAGGCGGCGGCGAGCCGGTCCGCGGTGTCGGTCTCCGCCCCGTACTGCGCCATGCGCAGGCCGTCCGCGGACAGGACGATGACGTGGCGGGTCTGCGGAACGCCCTCGGCCAGGTCCTTGAGCATCCAGTCCATATTGGTCTGCTGCTGGCTCATGGCTGTTCCCCCTTGCTCGCCGAGGCCGGCGAGGCATCCGTGTTCTGGCTTGCTGCGCCGCTCCGGGTCGCGGCGGTCTGGCTGTCCCCCGACAGGCCGCCCTGGAAGGCGGCCAGCCACATCCCGGGCTGTACCTCGGGCTCCGGGTCCGGCGCGGGATCGGGCGCGCGTCCGGCTCCGTACGCGTACCCGGTCTCCTCGGCGTACCCGTGTCCGGCGCGGTCCGCGGCCGCCTCGGCCGCCTCGGCCGCCGCGACGAACCGGTCGCCGGTGCCGGTGCCGCCCGCGGCCGCGGGCGCTTCGGGCGCCACGGCGCGGGTCTTGCGGCGGCGTTGCGGCAGGCCGCCCGGGGTCCGCTCGGTCACGGCGGGTACCTCGTCGGGTGCGGCCTCCGTCCGGGGGCCGGTGACCGGGCGGGCGGACTCCGGCCGTACCTCGGGGGCCCCGGACCCGGTGGCGGCCCGGCCGGTGGTGGGCGGCAGGGCGGCACGGGGGCCCGAGGCGGTGCCGATGCCGTGGGCGACGCCGGTCGCGGCGGCGGCCGTGGTGATGAGCGCCTGCGGGATGATCAGAACGGCGCGTACGCCGCCGTACGCCGAAGCGCGCAGCGAGACCTGGAAGTCGTACGCCTGCGCGAGCCGGCCGACCACGGCGAGGCCCAGGCGCGGGGTCTCCCCGAGGTCGGTGAGGTCGATGCCCTGCTGGGCCTGGCGGAGCATGCGCTCGGCCCGCTTGCGGGCCTCCTCGCTCATGCTCACGCCGCCGTCCTCGATCTCGACGGCGATGCCCGAGTTCACGTCGACGGCGGTCAGGTGGACCCGTGTCTGCGGCGGGGAGTAACGGGTCGCGTTGTCCAGCAGCTCGGCGAGAGCGTGGATGAGCGGTTCGACGGCGGGGCCGACGACGGCGACCTGGGAGACGGAGTGCAGCTCCACGCGCTGGTAGTCGATGATCCGCGACATGGCGCCGCGCAGCACGCTGTACAGCGGGACGGCCTTGCTCCACTGGCGGCCGGGCCGGGCCCCGCCGAGTACGGCGATGGAGTCGGCGAGGCGGCCGATGAGGGCCGTGCCGTGGTCGAGCCGCAGCAGGTCGCCGAAGACCTTGGGGCTGCGGCCGTGCCGGTCCTCCATCTCCCGCAGCTCCTGCGCCTGCTGGTGCACGATGGCCTGGACGCGGCGGGCGATGTTGACGAAGGCGCGCTGCGCGGAGTCGCGCAGGTCCTCCTCGGCGACGACGGCGTCGAGCACCGAGCGCAGCACGGCCTGGTGGGCCGCCCTGAACTCCCTTGTCAGGCCGGGCCCGTAGGTGTCGAGCTCCTCCAGGGAGGCGAGCACTTCCTCGGGGAACTCCCCCTTGCGCAGCCGTTCCACGACGTCGGGCAGCAGCTGCTGCGCGAGTCGTACGGTCTCGGCCTGCTGCCGGAGCAGGGCCGCCTCCTGCGCGGCGACCGTCGCCCGCAGCGCGGCGACCGCCTTGCCGCGCCGGGCGGCCTCACCGCAGGACAGCGCGACGGCCACGAAGGCGACGGCTCCCATCCAGGCGACGGGGGTGCGGGCAGATGCTGACACCTGTACCACGGCGATCACCGCGGCAGCGGCGGTCAGCAGGGCGGGCAGCGCCCAAACGACGGGTGAGGTGGGCCCTGGACTTCCGGGCGACGATCCCACGCGAACCATCAGAACCCTCAAACGATCGAAAGCGAATGATCATATGACAACGGCCCGGAATCTTAGCGTCTATGTGCAGGTCGCTTGACAGCAGGTCATGATGCGGACCTGGCAAAGGTGTTGGGACTTCGTCGATTGGCCGAAACCCGCAGGCACCCCTCCCGAAGCGGACCCGCGCCGGATCCCCTGCCACCACTGCTCCCCGGCGCCTCCACCACGGTCCGAGACCCCTGTCTCCCCCCGATGAGAACGGCTGGATCCCGCCATCGGCACTCCGGCCTGCCCGCCCGCTCTGAGCCGCGGCACCACTGCGCGGACCAATGCCCCGGATGCCGCCACACGTTGGCCGGCGCGCGGATACGATCCAGCCGGCGGGCTTGCGCGGACTCCTGCGATGAGTGCCCCGGGCTTCGTCACGCACCGGCGCAGAAGAGGAACGGACATCCTGTGAGCAGTGCTCGCTCTGACGGAGGGGTGCAGCCCGCGCGCCCGGGCGACCCCAAGCGGGTCGGACCGTACCGGATCATCGGCCGCCTGGGCTCGGGCGGCATGGGCACCGTTCACGCCGGCCTCGACCCGGCGGGCCTGCGCGTCGCCGTAAAGCTCGTCCATGCCGCCCATGCCGCGGATGCCGAGTTCCGGGCCCGCTTCCGCCGCGAGGTGCGGCTCTCCGCCCGCGTCCACGGGCCGTGCCTGATGCCCCTGCTCGCAGCCGACCCCGAGGCCGACACCCCATGGCTGGCCACCGCCTACGCCCCGGGACCCACCCTCGACCGGCACATCGCCGCCCACGGTCCGCTCACCGGCTCCACCTTGTACGCCTTCGCCACCGGCACCGCCCAGGCCCTGGCAGCCATCCACGACGCCGGCGTCGTCCACCGGGACGTCAAACCGCAGAACGTCATCCTCACCCCCGCCGGCCCCCGGGTCCTGGACTTCGGCATCGCCCGCGCAGCCGACGGCACGTCCGTCACCCGGACCGGTGTGATGACCGGCACGCCCGGCTGGATCAGCCCCGAGCACTACCGCACCGGCGCCGTCGGCCCCGACGGCGACGTGTTCGCCTGGGGAATCCTCGTCGTCCATGCCGCCACGGGCCGCCTGCCCTTCGGCACGGGAGCCCCGGACGTCGTCGCCTACCGCGTCATGTCCGCCGAGCCCGACCTCGCCGGCCTTTCCGGAGAACTCCGCGACATCGTCGCGAGCGCCCTCGCCAAGGCCCCGGAAGGCCGCCCCGCCGCACGCGCGATCGCCGAGGGGTGCGCCGGGATCCTTGCCGCCCAGGCCACAAGGATCCTCCCTCCCGCCGCGGATCCGACCCTGGCCTGCGATCCCGTCGCGGCCGAGTGGGACGTACCCGTCGCGGACGACCCGCCGTGGCGTCCCCCCGCCCGCCCGGGCCATCGCGCCGTGGGCATCACCCTGGCCGCGGGCGCCGTCCTCGCAGGGCTGGCGGGCGGGGTCTTCGCGCTCCGGTCCGCAGACGCGGCGCCCCCGCCGGCCTCCGCCCGCCCCCACGGCGCCGCAGGTTCCACGACGGCCCCCGATCCCTCCGCCACCACACCCGGTGCCCGTTCGGGAGGCCCCGAGCCGGCGGCCGCGAACAGCGCCGCGGCGACGATCGCCACGTGGCGCACGGCGCGCCGCGCCCGGGGAGAAGCGGAGCTGGAAACCGAGGCGGCGCTCGGCCACGACGTCAGCCTCGGGGTGGGCCCGGACTACGACTACGACGGGCGGTACGAGGTGGGCTTCGCCCCGCCGCGGAAGGAGGTCTACATCGCCATCAGCGGCACCGCACCCGCCCCGTACATCGTCCAGGAGGTGGCCGGGGACGCCTGCGCCAGCCTCCGCATGATGGCGGGCATCCATGCGGACCTTCCCTACGACGAGTACGTGTTGGTCGACGCCACCACTCCTGCCGCGCCCGCCGTCGTGTGGGAAGGGAACTTCCGCACCAACACCGGCTGCGCCACCCGGGCCGCCGACCGTGACACCACCGGCGGCCCCCGGGAGTGGCAGCCCACCGAAACGGGCTGGGAGGCGGCGAGGATCCCCAGCAGTGACAAGGCGGAGATCCGCGTGGCCACCGATGCCGTCCACCGGCTCTTCGAGGACTGGAACGGCAATTCCCGCCGCCACGACCTCCGCTACATCAGCGACGAGAACACCAGCATCGGTTTCGCCCCGCGCGAGGGCGTGATGTACGTGTGGGCCACGAAACCCGAGTGGAACCGGGACACCCGGCGGGAATGGGCGGAGGCCGCCGCTGACGTGGCCTGCCGGGCGCTCCTCGCCGAATCCCGCGCCCGCGAGGAATGGTCCTACACCCGGTACGCGGTCGGCGTCGTCGGCAGCGACGGCCACCCCCGCTTTCTGCGCTGGGCCACCGCCGGCGCCTGCACGGCCTGACCACACGGGAAGGCCCGGGCCCGCAAACGACGGAGAGCCTTGTCCCACCGAAGTGGGACAAGGCCCTCCCTGTGGTGCCCGGGTGGCGGTCAGCGGCTGGTGCCGCCGAGGCCGGACGGACCCTGCCAGGCACCGTTGCTCACCCAGTCGTTGGCCAGACTGCCGTTGGTGTCGACGAACGCGACGTGGGTGCCGGCCGCGTCAGTGGCAAGACCGGAACCGGCCCGAGCCTGACCACCGATCGCCGACGGACCCTGCCAAGCACCATTGCTCACCCAGTCATTGGCAACACTGCCACTGCCATCGACGAAGAAAATGTGGTCACCAGCCGCACTGAACGCCAACGGCGAATCCCCACGCGGCTGACCACCCAGACCCGACGGACCCTGCCAAGCCCCGTTACTCACCCAGTCATTGACGAGATTCCCGTTGGTGTCGACGAACGCCACCAGCGTCCCCGCCGCATTGGTCGCGATCGGCGAACCAGCACGAGCCTTGCCACCGATCGGGGACGGACCCTGCCAAGCACCGTTGCTCACCCAGTCATTCATCACATTGCCATCAGCATCGATGAAGAAAGCATGATCGGCACCGGCATTCAACACCACCGGCGAATCCGACCGAGCCTTACCACCGATCCCCGACGGACCCTGCCAAGCACCATTGCTCACCCAGTCATTCGCAACACTCCCGTTGCCATCCACAAACGCCACATGCGTCGCACCAGCATCCATCGACACCGGCGACTTCGCGGCACCCACCGAACCGGCGACGACGTTCTTGTAGCGCAGGGCCTCGTAGTTGGTGAGCGCGTGGCCGTCGAGCGTGCTCGCGTAGACGCTGCCCTTCTGCTGGTCAGCCGTCGTGCCCGGGCGGTGTTCGGCGTCGTAGTAGAACGTCCCGGCGGACTTGTCGATCCAGGAGTCGAACAGCACGACGTGGTCATCGGTGAAGTCCAGTGCGTCGCCCGGCTGCAGGCCGGTATAGCCGATGACGTTCGCAGCCGTGACGGTCGAGACGTTCGGGAGGGTCCAGGTGACCAGGCTGTCGTTCAGGCCCCACGCCATGGAGATGAACCCGGAGCAGTCCGCGCGGTACGGGCCGCCGACCGTGCTGTCCTTCCAAGCGAGCGACTTACTGTACGGAACGGAGTTGTCGATCCAGTCGTGCGCCCGGGCGATGATCTGCTGCTGGGTGATCGCGCCGCCGAGCACGGCGGGACCGAGGCTTCCGGTCGAGGTGGCGGGGCCTATGGGGGGCCTTGACCCCGAATCCTGAACACGATTTATGCGGCTGATGCCAGGGTAGTTGGTGGTGCTTCGAGTGCGGCTTCGTAGGTGATGGGGCTGCG
>NZ_JBHYXN010000069.1:0-28303 GCF_042752335.1 Streptomyces sp. NPDC059355
CGGGGCCCCCCAACGAAACCAACCCCACACCCACAAAGGTCGTATCGGACTGCCGCCACACTGTTGGGGCGCCCCGGTCCCCCGGGCCCCCCCTCCTTGCGCTTCTCGTCAGGCGGCCGTCAGGCCGACTTCTCCTGCGGGCCCTGGTCCTTCGGGACGATGCGGGGGACCAGCGTCGGGTTCACGTTCGAGCGGACGACGTCCGCGGTGATGACCACGCGGGCCACGTCCTTGCGGGACGGGACCTCGTACATCACCGACATGAGGACCTCTTCCATGATGGCGCGCAGCCCTCGCGCGCCCGTCTGGCGGAGGATCGCCTGGTCCGCGATGGCCTCCAGCGCCTCGCGCTCGAAGTCCAGCTCGACGCCGTCGAGTTCGAAGAGGCGCTGGTACTGCTTCACCAGCGCGTTCCGCGGCTCCACCAGGATCTGCAGCAGCGCCTCGCGGTCCAGATTGTGCACCGAGGTGAGGACGGGGAGACGGCCGATGAACTCGGGGATCATCCCGAACTTCACCAGGTCCTCCGGCATGACCTCCTGGAACTGGTCGCTCGCCTCGATCTCGCGCTTCGAGCGGATCGTCGCCCCGAAGCCGATGCCCTTGGCGCCGGCCCGCGACTCGATGATCTTCTCCAGGCCCGCGAAGGCACCGCCCACGATGAACAGCACGTTCGTCGTGTCGATCTGGATGAACTCCTGGTGCGGGTGCTTGCGGCCGCCCTGCGGCGGGACCGACGCCGTCGTGCCCTCCAGGATCTTCAGCAGGGCCTGCTGCACGCCCTCGCCGCTCACGTCGCGCGTGATCGACGGGTTCTCGCTCTTGCGGGCGACCTTGTCGATCTCGTCGATGTAGATGATCCCGGTCTCGGCCTTCTTGACGTCGTAGTCGGCCGCCTGGATCAGCTTGAGCAGGATGTTCTCGACGTCCTCGCCCACGTACCCGGCCTCCGTCAGCGCCGTCGCGTCGGCGATGGCGAACGGGACGTTGAGCATGCGCGCGAGGGTCTGGGCCAGCAGCGTCTTGCCGGAGCCCGTCGGGCCCAGCAGCAGGATGTTGGACTTCGCGAGCTCGATCGCGTCGTCCCGGCCCTGCGCCCCGCCGTTCTCACCGGCCTGGACGCGCTTGTAGTGGTTGTACACCGCCACCGAGAGGGCCTTCTTCGCCGGCTCCTGGCCGACGACGTAGCTCTCCAGGAACTCGTAGATCTCACGAGGCTTGGGGAGTTCCTCCCACCGGACCTCGGAGGTCTCCGCGAGCTCCTCCTCGATGATCTCGTTGCAGAGGTCGATGCACTCGTCGCAGATGTACACACCGGGTCCTGCGATGAGCTTCTTCACCTGCTTCTGGCTCTTTCCGCAGAACGAGCACTTGAGCAGGTCGCCGCCGTCACCGATGCGTGCCACGAGGTGCTTCCCCTTCGCCTGGGAGACGCCTGGTTCAGCGCTCCTGGTGCCTCATATCCGACGGTACCTTGCCGGGGGCCCCGTACGGGGCCCCCTTGACGTGGTTCACATCGCCGAATGTGACGACGTGCCCACGCCAACTGACGGCAAGGATCAGTGGGAGTTCTTGCGGGTCGAGACGATCTGGTCGATCAGGCCGTACGCGAGCGCGTCCTCGGCCGTCAGGATCTTGTCGCGCTCGATGTCCTCGCGGATCTTCTCGATCGGCGTGGTCGAGTGCTTGGCCAGCATGGTCTCCAGCTGGTCACGCATGCGCAGGATCTCCCTGGCCGCGATCTCCAGGTCGGAGAGCTGCTCGCGGCCGGTGCCGCCGGACGGCTGGTGGATCAGCACGCGGGCGTTCGGCAGTGCCATGCGCTTGCCGGGGGTGCCGGCGGCCAGCAGGACGGCGGCGGCGGAGGCCGCCTGGCCCATGCAGACCGTCTGGATGTCCGGCTTCACGAACTGCATCGTGTCGTAGATGGCCGTCAGCGCGGTGAAGGAGCCGCCGGGGCTGTTGATGTAGATCGAGATGTCGCGGTCCGGGTCCATCGACTCCAGGCACAGCAGCTGCGCCATGACGTCGTTGGCGGAGGCGTCGTCGATCTGCACGCCGAGGAAGATCACGCGCTCCTCGAAGAGCTTCGCGTACGGGTCGTACTCGCGCACGCCCTGCGAGGTGCGCTCGACGAAGCGCGGGACGACGTAGCGGTTGTCCACCGGCATGCCGGTGTGGAGGCCGCTCGCGGGAGAGAGGTTGTTCATGTGCATCTGGGTGTTCACCATCCTGGTGGCGTTCTGCGGGCTGGGGCTTGCCGGGTGCGGGCGGGCGTACGGGGCCTCGTACGAGGTCCCGCGCGCCGGGGCCGGGATCAGGCCCCGGTGCCGCCGCCGCCCGGGACCAGCGACGCGGCGGAGATGATCTCGTCGATGAGGCCGTACTCCTTGGCCTCCTCCGCGGTGAACCAGCGGTCGCGGTCGCCGTCGCGGATGATCGCCTCCACGGTCTGGCCGGAGTGGTGGGCGGTGATCTCGGCCATGCGCTGCTTCGTGCGCAGCAGGTACTCGGCCTGGATCTTGATGTCCGAGGCGGTGCCGCCGATGCCGGCGGAGCCCTGGTGCATCAGGATGTCCGTGTTCGGGAGCGCGAAGCGCTTGCCCTGGGCACCGCCGGTGAGCAGGAACTGGCCCATGGAGGCCGCCATGCCCATGCCGATGGTGACGACGTCGTTCGGGATGTACTGCATGGTGTCGTAGACCGCCATGCCCGCCGTCACCGAGCCGCCGGGGCTGTTGATGTACAGGTAGATGTCCTTCTCCGGCTCCGCGGCCAGGAGGAGGAGCTGCGCCGTGATCTTGTTCGCGATGTCGTCGTCGACCTGCTGGCCGAGGAAGATGATGCGCTCGCCGAGCAGCCGGTTGTAGACATGGTCGCCGAGGCCGCCACCGATGGACGGCTCACCCGCGGCGTAAGGCTTCAGATTCGTCACGTATCCACCTGCTCGTCTCCGACGGCCACTTGCCGTCTCAGCGTCTCGTTCTGGGGCGCGGACCGGCCGGGGCGGCGGTGGCCGCCGGCGTCCGAGTACTCCCGTGCCCCCGTATTCATGGACCCTAACGCGCAGGTCGGACAACGCCATCCCGCTTCCGGAACTGTTCGCTCGGAGCGCAAGGTCCGCGGGGGCTCCGAGACGGCGGGAAGGCCCGTACACGCGGCTGTGTACGGGCCTTCCCGATGCTGCTCAGCGGGCGTCGCGCAGGGCGGCGCCCAGGGTGTTACTTGGCCTCGCCGGCGTCACCCTCGACAGCGGCCTCGACGGTCTCGGCGGCCGTCTCGACCTCGTCCTCGTCGTCGGAGAGGTCCACGACCTCACCGTTGGTGTCGACGACCTTGGCGGCCTCGACGACGACCGCGAGGGCCTTGCCGCGGGCGACCTCGCCGACGAGCATCGGCACCTGGCCACCCTCGACGACGGCCTGGGCGAACTGGTCGGGGGACATGCCGGAGGAGGCAGCGCGGCGCATGAGGTGCTCGGTGAGCTCCTCCTGGTCGACGCCCAGCTTCTCCTTGTTGACGAGCGCGTCCAGGACGAACTGGGTCTTGATGCCCTTGACCGCCTGGTCCTTGGTCTCGGCGTCGAACTCCTCGACCGTCTTGCCCTGGAACTCCAGGTACTTCTCGATGGTCAGACCCATCTGGCCGAGCTGGTGGTGCTCCAGGTTGTGCTTGCGGGTGTTGACCTCGTCCTCGAGCAGCTTCTCGGGGATCGGCACCTCGACGAGCTCCAGCAGCTTCTCCAGGACGCGCTCCTGGGCCTGCGTGGCCTGGTCGTACTGCTTCATGTTCTCGAGGCGCTTGCGGCTGTCCGCCTTGAGGTCCTCGAGGGTGTCGAACTCGCTCGCCATCTGCGCGAACTCGTCGTCCAGCTCCGGGAGCTCCTTGGCGGAGACCTTGGTGACCTTGACGGTGACCTCGGCGTCCTTGCCCTCGGCGGAGCCGCCCTTCAGCTGGGAGGTGAAGGTGACCTCGCCACCGGCCTCCAGGCCCTTGACGGCCTCGTCGATGCCGTCGAGGAGCTCGCCCGAGCCGATGGTGTACGAGACGTCGGAGGCGACGCCGTCGGGCAGCACCTCGCCGTCGACCTTGGCCTCCAGGTCGATGGTGACGACGTCACCCTCGGCGGCGGCGCGCTCGACGTCGTTCGTGGACGCGAAGCGGCCGCGCAGCTGCTCGACCGACTTGTCGACGTCCTCGTCGGAAACCTCGACCGCGTCGACCTCGACCTCGATGCCGGAGTAGTCCGGGATCTCGATCTCGGGGCGGACGTCCACCTCGGCGGTGAAGGCCAGCAGCTCGCCGTCCTTCAGCTCCGTGATGTCGACCTCGGGCTGGCCCAGCGGGTTCAGGTCGGCCTCGTTGACCGCCTCGGTGTAGAACTTCGGGAGGGCGTCGTTGACGGCCTCCTCCAGCACCGCACCGCGGCCGAAGCGCTGGTCGATGACCCGGGCGGGGATCTTGCCCTTACGGAAGCCCTTCACCGTGACCTGCTGGTTGATCTTCTTGTACGCCGCGTCGAGGCTGTCCTTGAGCTCCTCGAAGGGCACCTCAACAGTGAGCCGAACCCGAGTCGGGTTCAGGGTCTCCACGGCGCTCTTCACGGTTCGGTCTCCTTGTGGCTGACTGCTTGGGGTTCTGCGTCCACGCTGCGATTCAGCGGTTCGGCGGATTCGGCCCGGTACATCAGACACACGGGCACGCAGCTTGCATAGTAACCGCAAGCGGCAATCAGCCCACAACGCGATCTTGTGATGGCGGTGGTGGTGGTCGGGGTGGCCGGATTCGAACCGACGACCTTCCGCTCCCAAAGCGGACGCGCTACCAAGCTGCGCCACACCCCGTCGGTGCGACACGTAGGGTACATGGCCGGAGACCCTCTGATGCGCGGGGTTTTGAGCGAACGATTCCGGACGCCGCCCCGCGCCCCGCCAATGGGGTGTGCACTCCCCCGGCCCGACCCGCTAGGATGCTGTCCGTGCCGCGGTCCCCCGGACCTGCGGCGCACGCGTTGCGGGCGTAGCTCAATGGTAGAGCCCTAGTCTTCCAAACTAGCTACGCGGGTTCGATTCCCGTCGCCCGCTCTGAAGCACGAAGGGCCAGGTCAGAGGATGTTTCCTCCGCCTGGCCCTTAGTCGTTCCGGGAGCGGCGCGGGGCTCAGTAGTGGACCG
Organism: Streptomyces sp. NPDC059355; assembly: GCF_042752335.1. NCBI lineage: Bacteria > Bacillati > Actinomycetota > Actinomycetes > Kitasatosporales > Streptomycetaceae > Streptomyces > Streptomyces sp. NPDC059355. Next base: position 5,173 of record NZ_JBHYXN010000069.1, read on the forward strand.
AGGCGCAGGTGACCGTGGTCTTGCCGTCGGCCGTCTTGACCACGTACTTCGCTCCGGTCAGGCCGCCGAGGTCGAACCTGCCCGACTTGTCGATGGGGACCGAGCCCGAGCTGGAGCCGGAGTAGGTCACCGTCGTGCCGGCGGGGAATCCCTCACCCCACACGTGGTACTTGCCGGCTGAATCCGCCTCGACGTTGCACTTCGCGGCCGCGGGGGCGGCGGTGGTCGAGGCGTGTGCGGCGACGGCGGGGCCAGCGCGAGGGCGGGGGCCACCACGAGCGTGAGTGCTGCAAGACGACGTGTCCGGTTCATCATGCGACCTGCCTTGGAAGATGACGGTGCGGCCGGTGAGGCGTCACGGCTCCGATACGCGCCTTATATCGTATCGTCCGGTTTGTCCCGCGGCATCTCGCGGATGGTCTTGACGGCACCGGGGGCAGGTTGTGTACTCCCCGCATGTCGGGGGCGGGCGGGGCTCGGGAGTACGTCGAGACGCGGCTGGGGCAGTACCAGGCGTGGTACGACCGCAAGGCCGTGCGGAGCAAGGCCGTCCATTTACGGATGCGGACCCTGTCGGTCGTCGGCGGCGCGCTCGTGCCGGTGCTGGTCAACCTCGACGTGCCGTTCGCCCGGATCACCGCCACCGCGCTCAGCCTGCTCGTGGTCGTCTCCGTGTCCCTCGAAAGCGTGTACCGGTTCCGGGAGCAGTGGAAGAACTACCGGTCGACCGAGCAGCTGCTGGGCCACGAGCGGATCTACTTCGAGACCGGGGTCGGCCCGTACGCCGGACTGTCCGAGACCGACGCGTTCACGCTGCTCGTGTCCCGGGTGGAGAGGGCGATCGCCAACGAGAATTCGGCCACCCTCAACGTCATGACGCTGGGCGGCCAGGTGAACGCGGACCTGGAGTGCCGACGGGCGGCCGGCACTCCCTGAGCACGGACCCTAGAGCTTGATTCCCGCGATGGTGTCCGCGAGGGAGTTGAGGAAGCGGTTGACGTCCGGCGCGATGGAGCTGGACGCCAGGAAGAAGCCGAAGAGGACCGCGACGGCGGCGGGGCCGGCCTTGATGTGGTTGCCGCGGATCAGCACCACCAGGATGACCGCCAACAGAACCACCACTGACAGCGAAATGGCCACTACTGATCACACCTTCGGTCGTCCCCTGGTCGGCCCGGGGCGCACGGCCACGCGCACCCCCACATGGACCATCCTCCCACCAACGGGCCCCGGCTATCCGTCCCGTGGCGAATCGGCGTCGGCTCTTTCCCGCCAACCGGCCATGCGCCGGGCATATTTCGGACGTGGGGCCTGGGTCAGGGCGCGGTGAGGCCGAGGAGGGAGCGGACATACGCGTACTTCACGGACAGCCGGTCCCGGGTGGGGCCGTCCAGTACGGAGAGCCTCACGGGGTCCGCGTTGTGCGCCAGATCGGCCTCCTTGACCAGGAGCGCGCCCGGGGTGGCGAGGATCCGGGCCGCATACTCCTCCACCGGCTCGCCGGCGCGCTTGGTGACCGCCAGCACCATGTCCTTGACCGGCTGGGGCAGGGCGGCGGAATCCAGCCACTCCCGGCTCAGCGCGTCGTCCTCGACGGCGTCGTGCAGCCAGGCCGCCGCCTGCTGCTCCGCGCTGCCGCCGCGGACGCGGACTCCCTCGGCGACCGCAGCGAGGTGCTCGGCGTACGGCCGGCCGGCCTTGTCGGTCTGGCCCTCGTGCGCGGAGCGCGCCAGTGCCTCGACCTCCATCAGGGTCAGCGGTTGCTGCTGCCTTTGTGTCATGCCGTCCCCTTCACCGCCGTACGGAGGGCCTGCGCGGCCCGGCGTACATCCGCCTGCGTCGTACGCCAGTTGGAGAACGCCGCGCGCAGGGCGGGGGTTCCCGCGTAGACGGTCGGGGTGACGAAGACCTCGCCCTGCGCCGCCTCGCGCAGGGCCGCCACGCGGGCCGCGGTGGGGTCCTCGGCGAGGGTGAAGCAGACGACGTTGAGGCGGACCGGGGCGAGGAGGCGGAAGGCCGGGTCCTGCTCCAGCGCGGCGCCGAAGGCCCGGGCGCAGGCGATGTCGCGCTCGACGATCTCCCGGTGGCCCGCTCGGCCGTACGCGCGCAGCGTGAACCAGGCGGCGAGGGCGCGCAGCCGGTGCGAGTTCTCGGGGGTGAGGTGGACGAGGTCGGGGCGCTCGCCCAGGGGGCCGAGGTAGGCGGCGGCGTTCTGGAAGACGCGGGCCTGCAGGTCTTGGCGGCGGGTGAACTGGACGGCGCTGTCGTAGGGGACGTTCAGCCACTTGTGCAGGTCGACGCAGACGGAGTCGGAGGCGTCGAGGCCGTCGGCGAGGTGGGCGTGTTCCGGGGAGAGCGCGGCGAAGGCGCCGAAGGCGGCGTCGGTGTGGAGCCAGAACGCGTGGCGTTCGCGGAGGGCGGCGATGGCGCGGAGGTCGTCGAAGTCCACGGTGTTGACGGTGCCCGCGTTGGCGACGACCACGGCGGGGCCGGGGGTGTCGGCGAGAGCGCGGTCGAGGGCGGCGGGGTCGACGGCCTCCCGGCCGGGGAGGGTGGGGACGGCGACGAGCGAGCTGCGGCCGAGGCCGAGCACGGAGAGGGCCTTGGCGATGGAGGAATGCGGGGCTCCGGAGAGGACGCGAACCGGGCCGAGCGCCGCCGCGCCGTCCTCGGAAGGGGAGACGCCGAGGCGCTCGCCGAGCCACTCGCGGGCGATGGCGAGGCCGGTGGTGTTGGACATGATGGCGCCGCTGACGAAGGTTCCGGTGTGCGCGTCGGTGAGGCCGAAGAGGTCACGGAGCCAGCCGATGGTCTCGCGTTCGGGGTCCTGGCCGGCGCCGTCCAGGGCGGAGTTGGAGTTCTGGTCGTGGACGGCGGTCAGCCAGTCGCCCGCGAGGGCGGCGGGGGTCGCGCCACCGGTGACGAAGCCGAGGTAGCGGGGGCCGGCGGAGGCGGACAGCCGGGGCGCCCAGCGCTCCGCGAAGGCGGTGAGGGCCGATTCCGTGCCGGAGGCGTGCTCCGGCAGGGGCTCGGGGGCGCGCGGGGGTCCGGTGGGCGGTACGACGGGACGGGCGTCCAGGGCTTCGAGGGCGTCGGCGGCGGTGCGGTGGGTGGCCTCCAGGAGCTCGGGGAGGCGGGCGAGGTCGGTGGCGAGCGTGCGGTCCATGGGGGCACGGTAGGGACCCGCCGGGCCCGGCGGACCGGCCAATCGGGGGTGATTGGCCCGGCTTCCCGGCTTCCCGGCTTCCCGGCCGTGCGGAGCTCCGCCCGCGCCCGGCACCCGGCACCCCTCGCCTCGGACGCCGGCGGGGCCGGAGTGCAGCGGCGCCGGGCTCCTGGTGCTCCGCCCCGGACCCCGCGCCTCGAACGCCGGCGGGGCTGGAACGGGCGAGGCCGCCGGCCCTCGGGACGGGCAGGAGAGGAGTTGGGCGGCGTAGGCCGGGCGTCGGCCCGTACGGAGCGGGCGGCGGGACGGCCGGCGCGCAGCGCGGACCGGGCATCGGCCCGGCAGGACGGCCGTTGGCCGGCGTAGGCCCTGCGCCGGTCGGGCTCTGTGGGAGGGAGTTGGGCGGCGTAGGGTCGGGGCATGACTCGGTGGGTGGTGGGGGTTGCCGGAGCGGTGGTCGTGGCGGGAGCCGTGGCGGGGTGTGATGTGCCGCCGGCGCCCCCTGCCGCGCCCGGGCCCAGTGTGCCGAGGCCGCCCGCGCCGCCCGCGCCCACCGTCGCGGCCTCCCCTCCCGCGGCCGCGGCGCCCGCGTGCCCGGAGGGTGGGGTGCGGCTGCTCGAAGGGCCCGGGGACGCCGCCATGGGGCTGCGCGTCGCCGACGTCCAGCTGGTCAACTGCGGTACGCAGCCGTACGTACTCGAGGGCTATCCGGAGATCCGGCTGCTGGACAGGAAGCGGGCACCGGTCGAGGTGACCGTCGTCCATGGAGCGGACGGGATCACCAGCGCGCCGACCGGCGTGGAAGGCGTCCCGCAGAAGCTGGAGCTCCGGCCCGGCCAGGCCGCCTCCCTCGCCATGGTGTGGCGGAACCTGGTGACCGACCCCACGGTGCCGGCAGCCGAGGGATGGGTGCTGGACGTGACCCCGCGGCCCGGTGCGCCCCGGGTGGAGCTGGAGCTCCGCCACTCCGTCGACCTCGGGAACACCGGGATTCGGGATCAGCCCCTGGAAGGCGGCGCCCCGGTAGTCCTCTGGATCGACGGCCCCTTCGGGGGCGGGAAGACGCAGACCGCGTACGCGTTGCACCGGCGGCTGCGCGGCAGCGTCGTGTGCGATCCGGAGCACGTCGGGTTCGGGCTGCACCGCATGATGCCGCCGGTGCTGCGCGGGGACTTCCAGGACCTGTCGGCGTGGCGGCAGGGCGTGTTCGAGGTGCTGGAGCCGGCCACGGAACGGCACGCGGGGCCCGTCCTGGTGCCGATGACGGTGACCGAGCCGCGGTACTTCGCCGAGCCGGTGGCCCGCTGCGCGCAGCGGGCCACGATGTACGGCACTTCGCGCTGCCGGCCGAGCGGGGACCGTACTGCGCAGGCTCGCTGAGCGCGGGCGCGGGCTCGGGCTCGGGCTGAAGCGGGAGGGCTTCGCGGTGGCCCGGCTCGACGGATGTCTGGAGGCGCTGCGCGGACCGGAGTTCGCCGACCACCTGGTCACCGACCACCTCACGGTGTCCCAGGTGGCGGGCCGGATCGCGGCCATGACGGGGCTGCGGGCCGCCCCGGACACCGACGGCCCGCTCCGCGCGAGGCTGCGGCGCGCGCTCGTCGGTGTCCGGCACATCAGGTTCGACTGAGCCGTGTCCTTCGGATCAGGGCGGATCAGCCCGGGGTGTCCGCTGCCGTGCATCGCAAGGCCGAGGAGGGAGCCGACATGGTGTGTCGGCGACCGACGAGAACTCAGCGAGGCGCGGCACCGGCCGCCCCGGGCCCGCCCTGACCCGGAGAGGCACGGCCTAGCCGGAACGGCCACCCCGGCGCAGGCTCCAGCGGGCCGGGAGGGTCGTGGCCGCCAGGCCCAGGGCGAGGGCCGCCGCCGCGAAGGAGGCGTACAGCACCGGCGGGATGTGCGGGGGCGCGCCGGTCAGTGCCTTGGCCAGCGGGAACAGCGTGGCCAGGGCGATCGCGGTGCCCAGCGTGACGCCCGCGCCGCCGATCAGGAGCGCCTCCCAGCGAAGCATCCGCAGCACCTGGCGCCGGGTCGAGCCGACCAGCCGCAGCATCCGCAGTTCGCCGCGGCGGTCGAGGACGGTCATCACCAGGGTGTTGGCGGCGGCCACGGCCGCGAAGCCGCCGAGGAGGGCCGCCATGACGGTGTTGGCCCAGGCGTTGACCTCGCGTTCCGTGTTCCGGGCGGTGGTCCAGTCCGAGCCGGACACCGCGCCCCCCAGGCCCGCCGGGACCGGTCCCCGGATCAGCAGCTCGGTGGGCCGCCCCGCCGTGGTGTGGCCGGTGAGGTCGGCGGCCGGGAGGGTGACCTGGCCGAGGCCGAGGCCCCGGGTGTAGACGGCCACGATCTCGGGGTTCGCCGGGGTCCCGTCGGGGAGGCGCAGTTCGACGCGGTCGCCGACCCCGAGGCGGGCGGACTCCGCGAGGCTGCGGTCCACGGCGACCGTGCCCGGGCGCAGCGCCGCGAGGCTGCCCTCGCGTACGCCCAGGTCCTGGACGGTGGTGACGTCGCCGGCGACGCCCTGTGCCGAGACGGACTGGAGGCGCTGCTCGGCGCCCTTGCCGAGCAGCGCGAGGACGGAGGTGCGGGTGAGCGCGACTCCCCCGCGCGCGTCGCTCGGCGGGTCGGTGATCACGTGGTCGGCGAGCAGTCCGGCCTCCTGTTGCTGCCGGGTGGCCTGTTCCTCGCTGGTGTGCAGGAAGACCAGGGTCGAGGAGAAGGCCATGGCGAGCACGATCGGGGTGATCGCGGAGGCGAGCCGGCGGGCGTGGGCCCGGGAGTTGGCGGCGGCGAGCGAGCCGGACGCCCCGCCGGCGCGCAGCGGGAGGCCGAGTACGGCGGCGCAGGCGCGGGCGATCAGCGGGCCGAGCAGGGCCACGGCCAGCATGAAGAGCATGACCACGCCGAGCGCGGCGTTGGCGGCGTCCTCCCCGCCGGAGGTGGCGGCCAGGCCCGCGCAGGCAACCCCGCCGGCCAGGGCGGCGATGCCCAGGGGCGTACGGATCCACCCAGGCCCGAGGCGTTCCACGGCGGCCGCGGCCAGCGCCTGGCCGGGCCGGATCCGGGCGGGCCGGCGGGCTGCGGCCCAGCCCGCGAGCAGCGCGGTGACGAGGCCGGTGCCGGCGGCCGAGACGAGCGGGATCCAGGAGACGGCGAGCTCGACGCCGTCCGGGATCGCGCCCTTGGCCTGGAGCTGCCCGAACCACCAGGCGGCGAGGCCGATGCCGGGTACGCAGCCCAGCACACCCGCGGCGGGCGCGACGAGCAGGGCTTCGGTGGCGACGATGCGGCGGATCTGCCGCGGGGTGGCTCCGACGGCGCGCAGCAGGGCGAACTCGCGGGAGCGCTGCCCGACGGAGAGCGCGACCGTACCGGCGGCGGTGAAGACGGCGACGAGGGTGGCGGTGCCCCCGAAGGAGCCGCCGATGCCCATCAGCAGTTCCTTGGCCCCCGCGACCCCCGGGTCCACGGCGCGGGCGGCGCCGGTCAGCACCTGGGCGCTGCCGCCGACGGCGGCGCGCACCGCCTCCGGGTCGGCGTCGAACAGGACGACGGCGTCGAGCGCGCCGGGGTGTCCGGACAGGGCGCGGGCCTCGGCGTCGGAGAACCGGACTCCGGTGCCGTCGGTTCGGCCCACGACCCGGAATTCCCGCTTCCCGACCGGGGTGTCGAGCGCCACCCGGTCCCCCGCGAGCCCCGTGCCCGTACCCAGGACGACCTCCCCCGGAGTCCCCGGGGCCCGGCCGGCCGTGAGGGCCGCACCCGTGAAGGCCGACGCGCCCCAGCCCGAGGCCTCCACGGAGCCCGTGTCCGCCCGTACGGGGAACACCACGTCGGGGACGGCCCGGCCGAGCGGGGCGAGGCGGTCCAGCAGGGCGGCGTCGACCCTGGCCCGCTCCGGGACCGGTACCGCGTCCTCGTAGGTGCCTTCGCCGGTGCCCGCCTGCCGGCGGATGTGCTGGTCGGCGGCGACGACCACGGGCGCCTGGGCGTACCGGGTCGGCGCGACGCCCGCCCGGGCTCCGCTCTCCAGCAGGATCCCGCAGGCGGAGACGATGGCGACGGTCATGAGCAGGGCGACGAAGGTGCCGGCGAAGGCGGCGGGGCGAAACCGCACGGCCGCCCGGGCCAGGCCGTTGGGGTGAAACGGCATCAGGCGGCCGCTCCCGCGTACGCGGGGGCGGTGAGGGCGGTCATCCGGGCGGCGACGGTCGCGGCGGAGCTCTGCGGCAGCCGGTCGGCGATCAGTCCGTCGGCGAGGAAGAGCACCTGGTCGGCGGCGGCCGCGGCGGCCGGGTCGTGGGTGACCATGACGATGGTGGCGCCGAGTGAGTCCACGGCGGACCGCAGCAGTCCGAGGACCTCGGCGGCTGTGGTGGTGTCGAGGGCGCCGGTCGGTTCGTCTGCGAAGACCACGTCGGGCCGGGTGACCAGGGCCCGTGCGATGGCGACGCGCTGCTGCTGGCCGCCGGAGAGTTCGGCGGGGCGGCGCCGGCCCTTGCCTTCGAGTCCGACGCGGGCGAGCAGGTCGGCCGCCCGGTCCCGGCCCTGCCGCGAGGACCCGCCGCCGGCGAGCCGCATCGGGAGCAGGACGTTCTGCTCCACGGTGAGGGAGGGAAGCAGGTTGAAGGCCTGGAAGACGAAGCCGAGGCGGCTGCGGCGCAGCTTGGTGAGCTCGTTCTCGTTCATGCCGGTGATCTCGGTGCCGCCGAGGCGGACGGAGCCCGCGGTGGGGACGTCCAGTCCGGCCGCGCACTGGAGGAAGGTGGACTTGCCGGAGCCCGAGGGGCCCATGACGGCGGTGAAGCTGCCGCGCGGCAGGCTGATGTCGATCCCGCGCAGCGCGTGCACGGTGGCGGCGCCCCGGCCGTACTCGCGCCGTACGCCGCTCAGCTCGACGGCCGCCGTGCCCTCGGTCCGGCTCGTGCCCTCGTACGCCGTCCGGCCCGTGCCCTCGTACGCCGCCTGCGCGGTGCTGCCGTACGTCTCCCGCCCGGCGCCCTCGTACGCCGCCTGCGCGCTCTCGCGCCGCCGCCTGCTCCGCCGGAGCCCCATGGTGTGCCGCCTTCCGTACCCGTCGGTGATCGTGGTCACGACGCTACGGACGGCGGTGCGGGTGGGGACATGGCGGAGCCAGGCGGATCGGTGGTGGGGAAAACCCCCGTACGAAGGTCAGGGTGAGCGGCGGATGAGCAGCAGCGCGCGGTCGTCGTTGACGTCCTTGGCGACCTTCTCGATCAGGTGCCAGGCCGCGCCCTCCCACCCGGCGGCGACGTACCGGTCGGCCTCGCCGGTGAGGCGGTCGATGCCCTCGCTGATGTCGCGGTCGGCGGTCTCGACCAGCCCGTCCGTGAAGAGCATGAGGACGTCGCCGCGGCGGAGGTTGCCGCGGGCGGGCTCGAACTCCGCGCCGTCGTACACGCCGAGCAGCGGGCCCTCGCCGGACTTCTCCTGCCAGCGCCCGGTGCCCGCGGAGAGCTGGAGGGCGGGCAGGTGGCCGGCGGAGAGGAGCTCGTAGTCGCCGGTCTCCAGGTCCAGGACGAGGTGGATGGAGGTGGCGAAGCCCTCGTCCCAGTCCTGGCGAAGCAGGTAGCCGTTGGCGGCGGGCAGGAAGCCGTGCGGGGGCAGGGCGCCGAGCAGGCCGCCGAACGCGCCGGACAGCAGCAGGGCGCGCGAGCCCGCCTCCATGCCCTTGCCGGAGACGTCGGTCAGGACGATCTCCAGGGTCCGGCCGCCGTTCGTACGGGCGGCGACGACGAAGTCACCGGAGAAGGACTGGCCGCCGGCCGGGCGCAGGGCCATCTCGCGGTGCCAGCCGCGCGGCAGGGCCGGCAGCTTGCTCTGGACCCGGATGCGTTCGCGCAGGTCGAAGAGCATGGTGCCGCCGCGCCGCCAGGGCACGCCGACGCGGCTGCGGAACTGCGCGATGACCAGCCCGAAGAATCCGCAGGCGGCCACGACCAGGACCGTGCCGGGGGTGACCCGGGCCGGGCCCAGGGTGTACGGGCCGAGGACCAGGGCCTCGACGATGAGGGCGGCCGCGGAGGCCGCGTACAGCGCGAGCAGGCTCGCGGGGCGCAGCAGCAGGCCGCCCGCGACGATCGGCAGGACGAGGGCGGAGGGCGAGAACCAGACGGGCAGCATGAGTGTGCCGCAGGCGATGGCGGGAACGGTCAGGAGCAGCCCTGCGAAGGCGAGCCAGTCGGAGGCGTCGCCGCGGAAGTAGTCGACGGCGGATTTGCGCAGGGCGGTGCGAGCCCGGTGCGACATCATGCGCGTCCGGGCCATGAGCGTCTCCGTGCGTGCTCCGGCCATTGTTTGGGGACCCTATCCATCCTGACTGTGCGTGCGCAGGGGGACCCCCGGACCCGGGGGCTCCGGCCGGTCGAAAACCCTTCGACTGTGACGGAATGCCCTGGTAAGGATGGGCGCATGGCTCTTGAGATGCGCGTATTGCAGGCCGATGAGTGGGATGTCTGGTACGACCACCTGGAACTGGCGTTCGGCGGAGTGCCGGAGTCTCCCCAGGAGCGGGAACTCTACAAGTCCCTGACGGAGGTCGGGCGCTCACTGGGCGTCTGGGACGGCGGGATCTGCGTCGGCTCGGCCGGCGCCTTCTCCTTCCGCCTGTCGGTGCCGGGCGGGGCGCTGGTGCCGGCGGCCGGGGTCACGATGGTGGGTGTGGCGCCGACGCACCGCCGCCGCGGGCTGCTCACCTCGATGATGCGCCGCCAGCTCGACGACGTGCGGGCGGGTGGCGAGCCGATCGCCGTGCTGACGGCCTCGGAGCCGGAGATCTACGGACGTTTCGGCTACGGCACCGCGACGTACGCCCTGGCCGTGACCGTCGACACCGCGCGCGTACGGCTCGGGGTGCCGGCGGGGACGGACGAGGTACGGCTGCGGCTCGTCGACCCGGAGAAGTCGCTGCCGGAGTGCGAGCAGGTGTACGGGGAGCTGGTCACCCAGCGCCCCGGCATGCCGGCGCGGCAGCCGGGCTGGGAGCGGGCGTCCCTCCTGGACCCGGAGTCGATGCGCGAGGGCGCCTCACCGCTCAAGTGCGTGCTGGCGGAGCGGGCGGACGGCGAGGTGGTCGGGTACGCCCGCTACCGGATCAAGGCCGCGTACGACGGACACGGCTGGGAGGGCACGGTCGAGGTCGCCGATCTCGACGCGCTGGACCCGGCGGCGACGGCCGCGCTGTGGCGCTACCTGTTCGAGATCGATCTGACCTCGACGGTACGGGCGCGCAAGCGGCCGGTGGACGATCCGCTGCTCCACCTGGTCAGCGACATCCGGCGCTCGCGCCCGGCCCCGCGCGATTCGCTGCACCTGCGGCTGGTGGACCTGCCGGCGGCCCTGGAAGCCCGGGCGTACGGCGCCCCGCTGGACGTGGTGATGGAGGTCGAGGACGCGTTCTGCCCGTGGAACGAGGGGCGGTGGCGGCTGGTCCGCGATGCGGCGGGCGCCGTGTCCTGTACGCGGACCGCGGACCCGGCGGACCTGGAGCTGTCGGTGCGCGAGCTGGGCTCGGCGTACCTCGGCGGGATCACCCTGACCTCACTGGCGGCGGCCGGCCGGGTGCGGGAGCTGCGCCCGGGCGCGCTGGCGGAGGCCTCGCGGGCCTTCACCGCCGATGTGGCGCCCTGGCTCCCGCACGGCTTCTAGGCGGCCGTCGGGTCCGGCGGACCCGGCGGACCCGACGGACCCTACGGACTCACCTGGTCTGGCAGGACGGGCACCAGAAGAGGTTCCGCGCCGCCAGATCGGCGGTGCGGACCTCGGCCCCGCAGATGTGGCAGGGCATGTTCGCCCGGCGGTAGACGTACACCTCGCCCCCGTGGTCGTCCACGCGCGGCGGGCGGCCCATGGCCTCGGGCAGGTGCTCGTCGCGGACGGTGTCGATCCGGTTGTTCCGTACGCCCTCGCGCATCAGCACCGCCAGATCCGCCCACATGGCGTCCCACTCGCCGCGCGCGAGGTCCTTGCCCAGCCGGTACGGGTCGATGCCGTGCCGGAAGAGGACCTCGGCGCGGTAGACGTTGCCGACGCCCGCGATCACCTTCTGGTCCATGAGCAGGGCGGCGACGGTCGTGCGGGAGCGGGAGATCCGCGTCCAGGCGCGGTCCGGATCGTCGGCCGGGCGCAGCGGGTCGGGACCGAGCCGCTCGTGTATCGCCTTCTTCTCGGCGTCGCCGATCAGTGCGCAGGCGGTGGGGCCGCGCAGGTCGGCCCAGTACTCCGCGTTGCGCAGCCGCAGCCGGACCGTGTCGGTGGCCGGGGGCGCCGGGGCGGGGCCGAAGCCGAGCTTGCCGAACAGGCCGAGGTGGATGTGGATCCAGGCGTCGCCGAGTTCCAGGAACAGGTGCTTGCCGTGCGCCTCTGCGCTCTCCAGCTCCCGCCCGTCGAGCAGGGCGGCGCTCTCGGCGAAGCGGCCCTGCGGGCTGCTCACCCGGACCGGGCGCCCGGCGAAGCGCTGGGTGTGGTCCTGGGCGAGGCGGTGGATCGTATGCCCCTCGGGCACTGCTCTTCTCCTGCCTCTGGCTCTGCATCCGGCTCGGGCTCTGCATCCGGCTCGGGATCCGGTTCCGGAAACGGCCGTGCCGCCGGGCCGGGAGCCACGGCGGCACGGTGAAGCGGAAGATCAGCCCTGCGGGTGGTGGGCCGGGATCGGGGGGAGCTCGCCGGTCTGCTCGTACGCGGAGAGCATCTCGATGCGGCGGGTGTGGCGCTCCTCGCCGGAGTACGGGGTCGCCAGGAAGGCCTCGATGAAGGAGACGGCCTCGTCCTGCGTGTGCATGCGGCCGCCGACGGAGATCACGTTGGCGTTGTTGTGCTCACGGCCGAGCTTCGCGGTCTCGACGCTCCAGGCCAGGATGGCGCGGACGCCCTTGACCTTGTTCGCGGCGATCTGCTCGCCGTTGCCGGAGCCGCCGATGACGATGCCGAGGCTGTCGGCGTCGGCAGCGGTCTTCTCCGCGGCGCGCAGGCAGAACGGCGGGTAGTCGTCCACCGCGTCGTAGATGTGGGGCCCGCAGTCGACGGGCTCGTGGCCGTTGTTCTTGAGCCAGTCCACCAGGTGGTTCTTGAGCTCAAAGCCGGCATGGTCGGATCCGAGGTACACGCGCATGGGACGAGTGTGGCACGAGCGGGCTGCGCGATCTTCGCAGGGGTGTCGCGTAAGTCACTTCTAAAGCTCAAATAAAGCCAAAGAACGCAGATGAGACACGGGGGACCAACGTCTTGGACGTTCGCCCCAACGCAACGATCCGGATTGAGGTCTTCCGTCCTGCGTTCATCTCAGGTTTGAATGCCGGGGCCTCGCAACCCGAGAACCTAAGGATCCGTCCATGAGCTCCACGACGACCCTTCAGAAGGCAGGCGACCCCACCGGTAACTCCGGTGAGGGCCAGCCCTCCGACGGTCTGAAGGCCGGTCTCAAGAACCGCCACCTTTCCATGATCGCCATTGGCGGCGTCATCGGCGCCGGTCTCTTCGTCGGCTCTGGTGGCGGTATCGCCAAGGCCGGTCCCGCCATCCTGATCTCGTACCTGCTCGTCGGAGCGCTGGTCGTCTTCGTGATGCGGATGCTCGGCGAGATGGCCGCCGCCAGCCCGAACTCGGGCTCCTTCTCCGCGTACGCCGACCGCGCGCTCGGCCGCTGGGCCGGCTTCTCCATCGGCTGGCTGTACTGGTTCTTCTGGGTCGTCGTGCTCGCCGTGGAGGCGACCGCCGGTGCGAAGATCCTCGAGGGCTGGGTCCCGGCCGTCCCGCAGTGGGGCTGGGCCCTGATCGTGATGGTGGTCCTGACGGTCACCAACCTCGGCTCGGTCGCCTCCTACGGCGAGTTCGAGTTCTGGTTCGCCGGCATCAAGGTCGTCGCCATCGGGGCATTCGTGATCGTCGGCATGCTCGCCGTCTTCGGCGTGCTGCCCGGTTCGGACAACCCGGGTGCGGGCTTCGCCCACCTCACCGACGCCGGCGGCTTCATGCCGAACGGCTGGGGCTCCATCCTCACCGGCGTGCTGATGGTCGTCTTCTCCTTCATGGGCAGCGAGATCGTCACCCTGGCGGCCGGCGAGTCCGAGGACCCGCGCCGCGCGGTCACCAAGGCCACCAACTCGGTGATCTGGCGCATCGGCATCTTCTACCTGGGCTCGATCTTCATCGTCCTCACCCTGCTGCCGTGGAACGACAAGTCGATCGTCGACAAGGGCTCGTACGTCGCCGCCCTGGACTCCATCGGCATCGCGCACGCCGGCCAGATCATGAACGTGATCGTCCTGACCGCCGTGCTCTCCTGCCTGAACTCGGGCATGTACACGGCCTCCCGCATGGCGTTCTCTCTGGGTGAGCGCGGTGACGCGCCCAAGGTCTTCGCCAAGGTCAACAAGCGGGGCGTGCCCATGGCTGCGATCCTGGGCTCCGTGATCTTCGGCTTCGCCGCCGTCTACTTCAACTACAGCTCCCCGGACACGGTCTTCAGCTTCCTGCTGAACTCCTCGGGTGCGATCGCGCTCTTCGTGTGGCTGGTGATCTGCCTGACCCAGCTGCGGATGCGCAAGATCCTGGTGCGCGAGGCCCCGGAGAAGCTGACGGTCAAGATGTGGCTCTTCCCGTACCTGACGTGGGCCACCGCAGCGATGATCACCTTCGTCCTGGGCTACATGGTCTACGACAAGGACAACCGCGAGACGGTCACGCTGTCGCTGATGGTCGCCGCCGTCGTGCTGGTCATCGGCGTGGTGCGCGACGTGCGCCGCAAGGCCGCCGAGCGCGCCTAGGCACGCATGCGGTGACACGACAGCCCCGGACCACCAGGTGTGGTCCGGGGCTGTCGTGCTTGCGCCGCGGCCGGCCGGCTACTTGCCGCCGGCCAGCTTCCACGTGGCGGGCAGCAGGCCCATCGCCAGCGCCGCCTTGAGCGCGTCGCCGATCAGGAACGGGGTCAGCCCCGCCGCGACGGCCGCGCCGAAGGACATCCCGGTGGACAGCGCCAGGTAGGGCACGCCCACGGCGTAGATCAGGGCGGAGCCCAGCACCATCGTGCCCGCCGTACGGAGGACCGAGCGGTCGGCGCCGCGACGGGCCAGCGCACCCGCGACGGTCGCGGCGAGGAGCATGCCGAGCACGTAGCCGAAGGAGGCGCCGCCCGCGCCGGAGGTGCCGCCCGCGAACCACGGCACGCCCGCCATGCCGACGAGCGCGTACAGGGCGAGGGACAGGAAGCCGCGCCGGGCGCCGAACGCGGTGCCGACCAGCAGGGCCGCGAAGGTCTGGCCGGTGACCGGGACGGGCGAGCCGGGGACGGGCACGGCGATCTGCGCGGCGAGGCCGGTGAGCGCGGCTCCGCCGACGACGAGCGCGATGTCGCGGACGCGGCTCGCGGGCAGCAGGTCGGCGAGGACGGCGCCGGGGCGGAAGGAGACGGAAGCAGTGCTCATCAGGGGCTCCGCGGAGTGAGGGTGACGGGACGATCACCGACGCTAGTGCGCGGCCGGGCGCCGCCCCACCTCCGGCCGGGACAAAGCCCTGCTCACCGCTTTGGTGGGGAGTGCACAAAGAGGCCGGTTCACACCCCGGGTGGAGTGATCCGCGTCACGAGCCAGATTTAGACAACACGTCCGTTTTGCGCGGATGGGCGCCGTCCGGTGAGACTGTAGGGTCCCGCCAATCCGAATGCGGAGCCCCCACCGCCGCTGCCGAGCACGAGAGTACGAGCATCCACTCATGCGCGACCGCTTGCCCACCAGCCCCCCAGCAGGCCGGCCCGGATCCAACCCTCCCACCGGGACCGAGTTCCCGGTGGAACCCCTCAGCCACAGCCTCAAGCAGCGCCACCTGACCATGCTGGGCCTCGGCGGCGTGATCGGCGCCGGGCTGTTCGTCGGCTCCGGCGCCGGCATCGGCATCGCCGGCCCCGCGATCATCTGCTCGTACCTGCTCGCGGGCGCCCTCGCCATGCTGGTGATGCGGGCGCTCGGCGAGATGTCGGCGGCGATGCCCGCCTCCGGCTCGTTCTCCGTGTACGCGGAGCGGGCGCTGGGGCGGTGGGCCGGGTTCTCGGCGGGCTGGCTCTACTGGTTCCTGCTGGTCGTGGTGCTGGCGGTGGAGGCCACCGGCGCGGCGAAGATCGCGAACGGCTGGCTGCCCTCGGTCGACCAGTGGGTCTGGGTGCTGGTCTTCATGGTGGTCTTCACCGTGAGCAACCTGGCCGCAGTGAAGAACTTCGGTGAGTTCGAGTTCTGGTTCGCGGCCCTCAAGGTCGGCGCGATCGTCCTCTTCCTGATCCTCGGCACGCTCGCGATCTTCGGCCTGCTGCCCGACACGGACCCCATCGGCATGGCCAACCTGACCGGCCGGGGCGGGTTCTTCCCCGAGGGCTTCGGCGGGGTGGTCGCCGGAATGCTCGCGGTCATCTTCGCGTTCGGCGGCCTGGAGGTCGTCACCATCGCGGCCGCCGAGTCCGACAACCCGGCCAAGTCCGTGGCCCGCGCGGTGCGCAGCGCCGTGTGGCGCATCCTCTTCTTCTACGTCGGCTCGATGGTCGTCATCGTGACCCTGCTGCCGTGGGACTCGCTGGAGCCGGGGCAGAGCCCGTACGTCGCCGTCCTGGACTCCGTCGGGATCCCGGGGGCCGGCCAGATCATGAACATCGTGGTGTTCGTGGCGCTGCTCTCCGCGCTCAACGCCAATCTGTACGGCTCCTCGCGCATGGTGTTCTCGCTGGCCGAGCGCGGTGAGGCGCCCAAGGCCCTGCTGAAGGTGTCGGGCGGCGGGGTGCCGCGCCGGGCCGTCTTCGCCTCGGTGGCCTTCGGCTTCGTGTCCGTGGTGCTGAACCTGCTGTGGCCGGACACGGTCTTCCTCTACATGCTCAACGCGGTCGGCGCGGTGCTGCTGTTCGTGTGGGCGCTGATCGCGGTCTCGGAGCTGAAGCTGCGCCGCATGCTGGAGCGGGACATGCCGGAGCGCCTGACGCTGCGGATGTGGTGCTTCCCGTACCTGACGTGGGTGGCGCTGCTCGGCATGGCTGCGGTGCTGGTGCTGATGCTGTTCGACGACTCGGCGCGGCCGCAGCTGCTGTGGTCCACGGGTGCGGCGGCCGCCGTACTGGTGGTGGCGTGGGTGCGCGAGATCCGGGCCCGCCGGGCCTGACCTCGCGGCAGCGGTGAAGGAGCGGGCCCCCGCGCCGGAAGGCGGCGGGGGCCCGCTCGGCGTTCGGGGCCGTCAGGTCCGCAGGTACGAGGCGCCGTTGACGTCGAGGACGGTGCCCGAGCTCCAGGCCGCCGCGGGCGAGGCGAGGTGGAGGACCGCGGCGGCGACCTCCTCGGGGGTGCCGACCCGGCCGAAGGGGCTCTGGGCGCGGATGCGCATCCCCTCCTCCCCGTCGAGCCGGCCGGCGACCCGTTCGGTGGCCACGAAGCCGGGTGCGACGGCAGCGACCGCGATGCCGTGCGGGGCCAGGGAGACGGCGAGGGACTGGCCGAGGGCGTGCAGGGCCGCCTTGGTGGCCCCGTACGCCGGGTGGTCGGGCTCACCGCGGAAGGCTCCGCGCGAGCCGATGTTGACGACGCGGCCCGCGCGGCCGCCTTCGATCATGCGGCGGGCGACGCAGTGCACGAGGTTGGCGGCGCCGAACAGGTTGACCGCGACGGTCTGCTGCCAGGCCGCCTGCCAGTCGGCGTACGAGGTGGTGGGCAGCGGGTGCGCGACCATGACGGCGGCGTTGTTGACCAGTACGTCCACACCGTCGAGCGCCCCATCGGCCGCGGCGGCCAGATCCGCCACCTGCGCGGGGTCGGCGAGGTCGCCCGTGAGCAGGACGTGGCCGTCACCGGGCAGCCCGGCGAGGGTCCGTTCGGCGTCGGCCCGGCGGGCTGTGCAGTGCACGGCGACCCGGTCGCCCTGACGGGCGAAGGCGGTGGCGACGGCCCTCCCGATGCCGCGGGAGGCTCCGGTGACCAGTACGCCCCGGCCGGTCGCCGCCAATTCCCGTATGCCGTGGTCCATTCGGCCCCCTGCCGCGTCTTCGGTGTGTTGTCGCGAGCGTACGGGGACGATCACCGATGGTCATCCCGCTGTCCGAATAACGGACGCCTGGCGTCCGATGATCGGACAAGGGTGAGACTGGGGCACTTCCTCCCGTCCACCCGCACACCGGACAGGCAACACCTTCATGAACCAGACATCCACCGCGGCCCGCACCCAGGAGGCGCCCTCCTCGGGCGGCGCCGGATCCCCCCTCGGCAACGGCCTCAAGCAGCGCCACCTTTCGATGATCGCCCTCGGCGGGGTCATCGGCGCCGGCCTGTTCGTGGGCTCCGGCGCCGGCATCGCCGCCGCGGGTCCCTCGATCGTGATCGCGTACGCCGCATCCGGTCTGCTCGTGATGTTCGTGATGCGGATGCTCGGGGAGATGTCCGCCGCGAACCCGGCCTCGGGCTCCTTCTCCGTGCACGCGGACCGGGCGATCGGCCCCTGGGCCGGATTCACGGCCGGCTGGATGTTCTGGACCCTGCTGTGCGTGGGCGTGGCCATCGAGGCGATCGGCGCGGCGCACATCATGACCGGCTGGTTCCCCGGCACCCCGTCCTGGGTGTGGGTGCTGGCCTTCATGGCGCTATTCTGCGGCACGAACCTGGCCGCCGTCTCCCACTTCGGCGAGTTCGAGTTCTGGTTCGCGGCCCTCAAGATCGGTGCGATCGCGCTCTTCCTGGGCCTGGGCGTGCTGGCCGTCCTGGGGCTGCTGCCCGGCACCGCCTCCCCCGGCACCGCCAACCTGCTGCACGACGGCGGGTTCCTGCCCAACGGCATGGACGGCCTGCTGGTCGGACTGCTCGCCTCGGTGGTCGCGTACGGCGGCCTGGAGACGGTGACCATCGCGGCCGCCGAGTCGGAGAACCCCGTCAAGGGCGTGGCCCGGGCCGTGAAGACCACCATGTGGCGGATCGCGATCGTCTACGTCGGCTCCATGCTGGTCATCGTCACGCTGCTGCCGTGGAACGACCCGGCGGTGACCAAGGACGGCCCGTACGCGGCGGCCCTGGACCGCCTGGGGATCCCGGCCGCCGGCGAGATCATGAACGTGGTCATCCTGATCGCCCTGCTGTCGGCGATGAACGCCAACGTCTACGGCTCCTCTCGCATGGCCTACTCGCTCGTCTCCCGAGGCCAGGGCCCGAAGGCGCTGGGCAAGGTCAGCGGCCGGGTTCCGCGTCGCGCGGTGCTCGCCTCCTGCGGGTTCGGCTTCGTCACCGTGCTGCTGTCGTACTGGTACCCGGACACCCTGTTCGCCTGGCTGCTGAACATGGTCGGCGGGGTCATCCTCGTCGTCTGGGGCTTCATCGCCGTCTCGCAGTTCGTGCTGCGGCGCCGGCTGGAGCGGGAGGCCCCGGAGAAGCTGGTCGTGAAGATGTGGGGCTTCCCGTACCTGACCTGGGTTGCGCTGGCCGGGGTGGCCGGGGTCCTGGTCCTGATGGTCCTCGACCAGGACACCCGGGTCCAGGTGGTCTTCACCGGCGGCCTCACCGCGGCCCTCGCGGCGACCGGCTACGTGATGCAGCGCCGGGCCGCGGCCGCCCGCTGACACACCCTCGATCCCAGGTGGGCCCCGTGCGTTCGCACGGGGCCCACCTCCGTTTCACAGAGGTGACCCTTACGTGATCACTGGAATAGATACTGCTAGCGTGCAGTTGCGCATTGATTGCAATAAGCAGTTGGCACGCTGAGGGGACCGGATAACACGCATGGCCATCTACACGCTTCCTGAGCTTCCGTACGACTACGCGGCGCTGGAGCCGGTGATCAACCCGCAGATCATCGAGCTGCACCACGACAAGCACCACGCGGCATACGTCACCGGCGCCAACACCACGCTGGAGCAGCTGGCGGAGGCCCGCGACAAGGAGAACTGGGGCGCGCTCAACGGCCTCGAGAAGAACCTCGCGTTCCACCTCTCCGGCCACATCCTGCACAGCATCTACTGGCACAACATGGCCAGCCCGAAGACCGGCGAGGGCGGCGGCGAGCCCACCGCGGCCGACGGCCTCGGCGACCTGGCCGACGCGATCACCGAGTCCTTCGGCTCCTTCGCGAAGTTCAAGAAGCAGCTGACCTTCGCGTCCTCCGCGACGCAGGGCTCCGGCTGGGGCGTGCTCGCGTACGAGCCCGTCAGCGGCCGTCTGGTCGTCGAGCAGGTCTACGACCACCAGGGCAACGTGGGCGTGGCCAGCACCCCGATCCTGGTCTTCGACGCCTGGGAGCACGCCTTCTACCTGCAGTACAAGAACCAGAAGGTGGACTTCATCGAGGCCATGTGGAACGTCGTCAACTGGCAGGACGTGGCCGGGCGCTACACCGACGCCAAGGCGAACACCCCGCTGCTGATCCCCGTCAAGGGCTGATCGCAGCCCCGTAAGCCTCCCCCAGCCCTCGGCCGGGAGGTGCCCCCAGCCTCGTGATCGTCTTCTCAACCTTCGCGTAGGGGGCGTCCAACGGAAGACCCCCGCAAGGACGTGACTTGCGGGGGTCTTCTGCGTGCGTCGGCGGACCGGCAGGCCTACTCGAAGGACGGGCCCTTGGTACGGGTGCGCTTGATCTCGTAGAAGCCGGGGGTGGAGGCGACCAGCAGGGTGCCGTCCCACAGCCGGGCCGCGGCCTCGCCGCGCGGGGTCGGGGTGACCACCGGGCCGAAGAAGGCCACCTCGTCGCCCTCGGCGCCGGGCACGGAGATCACCGGGGTGCCGACCTCCTGGCCGACGCGCTCGATGCCGTCGTTGTGGGAGTCGCGCAGCACGTGGTCGTACTCGTCGGAGTCGGCGTAGGCGAGCAGCTCGGCCGGCAGGCCGACCTCCTCCAGCGCCTCGGCGATGACCTCGCGGGTCGCGCCCTTGTCCTCGTTGTGGATCCGGGTGCCGAGCGCGGTGTACAGCTTGCCGGTGATCTCCTCACCGTGCTTCTGCTGGGCCGCGATGACGACGCGGACCGGAGCCCAGCCCTTGGGGCCGAGCAGCTCGCGGTAGCGCTCGGGCAGTTCGTCGAGCTTGTTCTCGTTCAGGACGGCGAGGCTCATCACGTGCCAGCGCACCTCGACGTCGCGGACCTTCTCGACCTCCAGCATCCAGCGGGACGTCATCCAGGCCCAGGGGCAGAGCGGGTCGAACCAGAAGTCGACCGGGGTCTTCTCGCGCACCTGGGTGTCGGCCATGTCTCTCCTCGAATCGCTGTGTGCATCACTGGTCGTGTTCCTCCTCGGCAACCAGGCCAGGCCCTCGCGCATTCCCCCGTGCGAGGATTCCGTCAGGTATCGCGATCACGCACGAAGGAGTGCACGTGCCCGGAGAGAATCTGTCCCGTGACGAGGCCCGCGAGCGGGCCGAGCTGCTGTCCGTCGACGGGTACGAGGTGGTCCTCGACCTGAGGTCCGCCGTGGACGAGGCCGAACCGGCCGGGGGTCCGCGGACCTTCCGTTCGGTGACCACGATCCGTTTCCGGGCCGCGGCCCCCGGCTCGGCCACCTTCGCGGACCTCATCGCCCCGTCGGTGAACTCCGTCACCCTCAACGGGCGGGAGCTGGACCCGGCCGCCGTCTTCGACGGGGCGCGGATCGCCCTGGCCGATCTGGCCGCCGAGAACGTCCTGGTGGTGGACGCGAACTGCGCGTACAGCCGGACGGGCGAGGGCATGCACCGCTTCGTCGACCCGGAGGACGGCGAGGTCTACCTCTACACGCAGTACGAGCCGGCCGACGCCCGCCGCGTGTACGCGAACTTCGAGCAGCCCGATCTGAAGGCCCCGTACCGCTTCGAGGTGACCGCGCCCGAGGGCTGGCACGTCTGGAGCAACGGCGCCGAGGAGTCCCGCGAGGGCCTGACCCGGCGCTTCGCCGAGACCGCGCCGATCTCCACGTACATCACCTGCGTGGTGGCGGGCCCGTACCACTACGTGACGGACACGTACACGCGCGGGGACCTGACGATCCCGCTGGGCGCGATGTGCCGCAAGGGGCTGGCGAAGCACTTCGACGCGGACGACGTCTTCCTGGTCACCAAGCAGGGCTTCGACTTCTTCCACGAGCACTTCGACTACCCGTACCCCTTCGGGAAGTACGACCAGGCCTTCGTTCCCGAGTACAACCTGGGTGCGATGGAGAACCCGGGGATGGTGACCTTCCGCGAGGAGTACATCTTCCGCGGCAAGGTGACGCGGGCCGCCTACGAGCGGCGCTGCAACACGATCCTGCACGAGATGGCCCACATGTGGTTCGGCGACCTCGTCACCATGAAGTGGTGGGACGACCTGTGGCTGAAGGAGTCCTTCGCGGACTTCATGGGCTCCTTCTCGCAGGTGGAGGCGACCCGCTTCGACCAGGCGTGGGTGACCTTCGCCAACAACCGCAAGGCGTGGGCGTACCGGGCCGACCAGCTGCCCTCCACGCACCCGATCACGGCCGACATCCGTGACCTGGAGGACGCGAAGCTCAACTTCGACGGCATCACGTACGCCAAGGGCGCCGCGGTGCTCAAGCAGCTCGTCGCGTACGTGGGGCGGGACGCCTTCCTGGAGGGCGCGCGGCGCTACTTCAAGGCCAACGCGTACGGGAACACCACGCTGGACGATCTGCTGTCAGTGCTCGGCGAGGTCTCCGGGCGGGACATGGCCGAGTGGTCGCGGGCGTGGCTGCAGACGGCCGGCGTGAACGTGCTGACGCCGGCGCTGACGTACGACGCGGGCGGCCGGGTGACCGAGCTGGCCGTGGTCCAGGAGGGCGAGGAGCTGCGCCCGCACCGGGTCGCGGTCGGCCTGTACCGGCTGGAGGACGGCTCGCTGGTCCGCTACGCGCAGGCCGAGGCGGACGTCGCCGGCGCCTCGACGGTCGTGGCGAAGCTGGCCGGACAGGAGCGCCCCGACCTGGTGCTGGTCAACGACGACGACCTGACGTACTGCAAGATGCGCTTCGACGAGGGCTCGCTGGCGACGCTGCGCGAGCGGCTCGGGAGCGTGGCGGACCCGCTGGCGCGGGCGCTGTGCTGGTCGGCGCTGTGGAACCTGACGCGCGACGGGCTGATGCCGGCGCGCGACTTCATCTCGATGGTGCTGGCCCACGCCGGCCGCGAGAGCGACGTCGGCGTGCTGCAGATGCTGCACTCGCAGGCGCTGGCCGCGGTCACGCACTACGCGGCGGCCGGCTGGCGCGAGCAGGGCGGCCGGGTGCTGTCGGGGGTCGCGCTGCAGGAGCTGCGGATGTCGGAGCCGGGCTCGGAGCACCAGCTGACCTGGGCCCGCTTCTTCGCGGCGGGCGCGGCGACCGAGGGCGACTTCCAGCTGCTGCTGGGGCTGCTGGACGGTTCGGCGCGGATCGACGGGCTGGACGTGGACCAGGAGCTGCGGTGGGACTTCCTGCTGCCGCTGGCCGCCCACGGCGCGGTGGACGAGGCCGTACTGGCGGCGGAACTGGCGCGCGACGACACGGCGTCGGGCAAGCGGCACCAGGTGCGCTGCCTTGCCGCGCGGCCGTCCGAGGCGGTCAAGGACCAGGCGTGGGCGGCGGTCGTCGAGTCGGACGTGCTGTCGAACGCGCTGGTGGAGGCGACGATCGCGGGCATGCAGCAGCCTTCGCAGCGGGCGCTGCTGGCGCCCTACGCGGGGCGCTACTTCGAGGTGATCGAGCGGATCTGGGCGGACCGGTCGATCCAGATCGGCATGCATGTGGTGAAGGGGATGTACCCCTCGCTGGAGGACTCGGAGCCGACGCTGGCCGCCACGGACGCGTGGCTCGCCGCGCACGCCGACGCCGCACCGGCGCTGCGCCGCCTGGTCCTGGAGGCCCGTGACGACCTGGCCCGGGCGCTGCGCGCGCAGGCCTGCGACGCGGCCGCCGCGGCGGGTTCGACCGCGGTCTAGCGGGCATCGTCGGCGGGCCGGCCGCCCTGGGCGGCCGCTGTCTCTTATACACATCTCCGA
>NZ_JBHYXN010000070.1:0-26785 GCF_042752335.1 Streptomyces sp. NPDC059355
GGGCCGCAGAAGAACTCTCACAGTTATGTTTTTCGCGGTCCTGCAATGGGGCCGCTGGCCTCCGGGCCCGGTATGACTGTGTCCCCTCTGTCGAAGTGATGGCCTGGGGGGTGGTGTCGCCGGGTCCGTGGGGTGCCGTCGGAGACGCTGATGAGAGATCCGGCCACCGTCCGGCCCGGCGCAATGCCGGGCAGAGACGTGGGCGGCAGGTCTGCATAACGTGGATGCGCGAGCACGGTGCCAACGCAGAGGCCGGCACGGTCAACCACCCAGGAGGGGTGCGATGTTAGACACCGGCGATGTGGGCGTCTTCCTGGGTATGGACGTCGGCAAGACAGCTCACCACGGCCACGGCCTGACGCCGGCGGGCAAGAAGGTCTTCGACAAGCCGATGCCCAACAGCGAACCGAAACTACGGGCCGTCTTCGACAAGCTCAAGGCCAAGTTCGGCACCGTGCTGGTGATCGTGGACCAGCCCGCCCCGATCGGGGCTCTGCCGCTGACCGTCGCCCGCGACGCGGGCTGCGAGGTCGCCTACCTGCCCGGACTCGCGATGCGACGGATCGCCGACCTCTACCCGGGAGAGGCGAAAACCGATGCGAAGGACGCGGCGGTGATCGCGGACGCGGCCCGGACGATGCCGCACGTCCTGCGGTCGCTGGAGCTGACCGACGAGATCACCGCCGAGCTCACGGTGCTGACCGGCTTCGACCAGGACCTCGCCGCCGAAGCCACCCGCACCAGCAACCGGATACGCGGCCTGCTCACCCAATTCCACCCCAGCCTCGAGCGCGTGCTCGGGCCCCGGCTGGACCACCCGGCCGCCACCTGGCTCCTCGAACGCCACGGATCCCCGGCCGCTTTGCGGAAAGCCGGCCGCCGCAGGCTCGTCGAGCTCATCCGCCCGAAGGCGCCGCGGATGGCTCAGCGGCTGATCGATGACCTCTTCGACGCCCTCGACGAGCAGACCGTCATCGTTCCCGGCACGGGCACCCTCGACATCGTGATCCCGTCCCTGGCCGCCTCGCTCGCCGCCGTCCACGACCAGCGCCGGGCCCTGGAAGCGCAGATCAGCAGCCTGCTGGAGGCTCACCCTCTTCACCCGGTCCTGACCTCGATGCCGGGAGTCGGCGTCAGGACCGCCGCCGTCCTGCTGGTCACCGTCGGCGACGGCACCAGTTTTCCCAGCGCCGCCCACCTCGCCTCCTACGCCGGCCTCGCCCCGACCACGAAGTCGTCCGGGACCTCGATCCACGGCGAACACGCACCCAGAGGCGGAAACCGGCAGCTCAAACGGGCCATGTTCCTCTCCGCCTTCGCCTGCATGAACGCCGACCCCGCCTCACGCACCTACTACGACCGGCAAAGAGCCCGCGGCAAAACCCACACCCAAGCCCTCCTCCGCCTCGCCCGCCAACGCATCAGCGCCCTGTTCGCCATGCTCCGAGACGGCACCTTCTACGAATCCAGAGTCCCCGCCGTCACCCTCGCCGCATGACCATCCCAAACAGCCTCATACCCGGCACCACGTCCTTGACGAAAGACATAGAGACACCCCCGGTGGGGCACAGGCACCCAGAACCCCCTGCCGGGTCAGCCCGGCAGGGGTCGTGTCAGCGCGAGGGCCGCTCCGGCGAGGCGGTGCCCGCGCGGCCGGCGGAACTTCTCGCGGACCTCGGTGTACCCGGAGTGCCCGAGCGTGCCCGGCGCGGAGAGACCCTCGCGGTCCCGGCCGGTGTCCAGGCGTGTCCGGTGCGAACCGAGGGGGTTCGCAGGAGCGCTCATCGCCACGCCCACGGTCCGGCGCTTCGGCACCGCCCGCGGCATGCTGCCGTGCAAACTCCTCACCGCCCCGCTGGGACTGTTGACCCCGATGGTTGGGCTCCGATGGTTGCCGTTGATCTTCTGCTGATCACATATGGATGGCCGCCGGACACCTTTTCCGCAGCGGCCGGCCGGCCGCGCACACAGCACCCGGAAGAGGGAATCACCGTGAACACCTCGAAGCGCCTTCGGCTCCTGGCCCTCGGCTTTGTCACCTCTGCCGTGATGGGGATCTCCGGCCCCGCGATGGCCGCCACGACGACCGCGGGCCCGCCCATCCGCGGCGGACACGAAGTGACCAACCGCTGCTACTCGGATGTCGCGCCGAGCGCCTACGACCGCATCACCCAGCACGCCCGCGACCGCATGAACGAGCGCGGGGTGACCGAGGACGACATCCAGAAGGTCGTCAGGGTCGGTGCCAAGAACGCCGCGTGCCAGCAGAACGGGAACTGGCGCTACACGCTCGGGCTTTCCAGTGGCGGCGAGCTGGTGGTCCTCGTCGGTCTCGGCGACGGCGGCTGGAACGTCGTCACCGTCTTCTGGAAGGGCGAGTAGCAGCAGTCGGCTCCACGATCGTCCGTGCCTGGTCTCTCTGGTGTGAGTTGTGATCTTGGCTGTCATGGGGTGACCGGGCTGCTGCCACAGGCTGCATAGCAGCAGGGCGGGTGGCTGTCGTGGGGATGCCCGTTCCTGTGTGCGGCCGGCCAGAGCCGGGCTGTGCTGGTGGGTATGGGTGAGGACGGCCGGTTGGCGCGGGGTGTGGCGGTCCGTCGGTTGTTGGCGGTGGACCAGGGGCCGGGGTCGGTGTCGTCGCTGCATGTGCGGGTGATGGCGGAAACTGCCGGTGTGACGGTTCGGACGGTATGGAAGCGGCCGGCGGAGCCGCGTGAGGGCCGTCTGGAGCCTGTGGTGCGGCCGACGCCTACAGTGCCAGTGGCTCCGTCGAGCAGGAACGTCAGCTGGAGGGCGAGGACCTCCGGGTCGGCCGGGCTAGCCTCCTGCCGTTAACCATTCCCGCGGACCAAACCACGCCCTAGACTGCGACCGCTCCAAAACCTGGCGATCATCAGGAGGGCGCGCAAGATGAACCGAGCACTGATCAGCGCATTCGCGGCCGTGACGTTAGTCGTGTCCGGGGGAAGTGCCGCCACCGCTTCCGACGGCGCTCCGCCGCGCACCACGCACGGCCCTTGCCAGTACACACAGACCCCGGACGAGCCGCCCGCGCGTCCTGTTCCGCTGCCGCCTGACCCGCGCCGCACCCCCAGCCGTGGCACGGTTGACATGGCTGTTCCGACCAGCCAGGGCCTGCTCCCGCTGCACTTGGACCGGGCCAAGGCGCCGTGTACGGTCCAGAGTTTCCTGCACCTGGCACGGCATGGGTTCTACGACCGTACGGTGTGCCACCGTCTGACGGCGTATCCGACGCTGAAGGTCCTGCAGTGCGGCGACCCGACCGGTACCGGTGAGGGCGGGCCCGGGTACAAGTACAAGGACGAGCTGCCGGTGGACCTGCCGCCGGCACCGACCGATCCGACCGGCGCGCGCCGCCTCTATGGGCGCGGCCTGCTGGCGATGGCCAACGCCGGTCCGGACACGAACGGCTCACAGTTCTTCGTCGTCTACGGCGACTCCGCACTGCGCCCGAACTACACGGTGTTCGGCACGGTCGGCCCCGTCGGCCTGACGACACTCGACAAAACCGCCGCCGGAGGAATCGAACCGACCGCGGAGGACCCGGCACCGGTCGACGGCACACCCGTACTGCGGACCGAGCTGCTGCGCGTCCGGCCGTCCTGCCAGCATTGAGCACACACGTGCCAGGGACCCGTGCCTGATCCTTTGGGGACGGTCGCTGCGGCACGGGGGCCGGGATGGTGGGGTTGGTCGAGCGCGGGGTTCAACGAGACGCGTTCACGACGGTGACGCAGTTCCGGTCGGAGCTGTACGCGTGCCTGGGCTCCAGAAGCGACGCGTTGTTCGAGCTGTGCGATGCCTTGCTGTGCACCGAGGGGCCGGGCCGCACTCTCGTGGACCTGGCCCTCGTCCTGGTACCGGCGCAGCCACGTGTAGAAGCACGTGCGGCTGATGCCGTAGTAGCGGCAGGTCAGCGCGACGTTCCCGGTGACTTCCTCGGCGTGGCGCAGGACCGCCAGGCGATGCTGGGCCTGACGGTCCTGCTGCTGTTGCGGCGAAGGGGGCATGGCAGATCTCCGTCTATTCGGAGACCCATGTGTAACCAACGTCCGGCAGTTCTATACCTGGGAGGCGTCCGCCCCGGCCACGTCTTCCGTCCGGACCTGCCCGCGGAAGGCTGCGGGCGGCAAGCCGTAGGCCTCGCGGAACGCCCGGCTGAACGCGGACGCGTGCCGGAAGCCCCGCCGGGCGCCGATGACGTGCACGGGCACCTCCTGGTACAGCGGGTCCGCCAGGTCCTGGCGTGCTCGCGCGAGCCGCTGGCATTGAAGGAAGGCCGCGACCGTCGCCCCGTCCCCCTCCTGCTGGAACACCCGGTGGAGATAGCTGACGGAGATGTGGTGGGCGGCGGCGATCGCGGGGACGTCCAGCAGAGGATCGTCGGCGTTGTCCCGGATGAAGGCCATGACGCAGAGCGCCAGGGCGCGCCGGTGCGTCTCCGGGGTCAGGGACCGGTCCGCTTCGAGGACGCCGGCGAAGAGCGAGGCGACGAGATCGGCCAGTACGCCGCTCAGGCGCGGGCCCTCGGCCGGCCGGTAGGACCGGCTGTCCTTGGTCACCTGGTCGAGGAAGGTGGCCAGCAGGGCCCCCATTCCCTCCCGGGCCGAGATGCGCTTGCCGATGACCCGGCCGGCGGTGTGCGGGGGCAGCGGCAGCAGTGCCTTGGGTACCTCGATCCCGATGATCTCGACGGAATGCGGGCCGGTACTGATCTCGAACGGCCGTGACGTGTCACTGGTGTGGATGTCGTACACACCGTGCACCACGGTGTCCTTGCCCAGCGTTACCGCTCCCGCCCCGCGTTTGATCAGCGAGAGGTGGAACGCCTCGGGGTCCGACCTCGCTATCAGCTTCGGCTGCCGGTGGTTTGTTGGCCGGTGATCAGTCGGCCAAGGGTTCTGGGTCAGCGTAGTGGGCTGCCTCGAACTCGGCTGGGCTGATCATGCCCAGACTTCCGTGAGGGGTCGGCGGTCGCCTCGCTGGTGCTGGCCGGGGCCCACCCGGCGTCACGCATCGGTTCCGCCTCGATGATCCGTGGCTGGCCCTGGCCGACGACGCGGCTGGCGAGGACTCGTTGTCCGGGTGGTCCACGGACGCGGACGCCGACGGGCTGGCCGAGCTGGCGGCGGGGGAGTTCGGGGCGTCGGTGCGCCGGCTGGCCGCGCCCGGTACCGGCCCGTTGGCGGTGTTGGGGGAGGTCCGGGTGATCGACCGGTTCCGCTCGGGGTCGGGTGGCCTGCGGGGTGCCGCCTCGTCAGCGAGGCCGGAGGGCGGGGTGGTTCGGCACGGGGTGCGGTACGTGGCTTCGGGAGCGAGCGGGACGACTGCGGTGGCCTGGTCCCGGTGTCCTGGTGCGAGGAGCACGGGGACGCGGTTGCGCCGAGGATGGAGTGGCACCCCGGCGGCGGGATCCGATGCACCGCGCTTGCGCGGTCAAGGGCAAATGCGAGCGTCTCGGACCTCGTCTGACCTGCGGGGAACAAGCTGTGGTGGCTGACCCGTCGGGGATGGCCACGTGCAGTGCGGCGTCGCTGGGTCAGGCAGCCACAGTGCGGCGCGCAGTTCTCCCCATTTCCCGTGGCTCGCATATGCGCGAGCACGAGGTCGAGCTTGTTGGCTGGAAAGGCTGGTTGCCCATCAGGTACGCGCAGGTGAAAGTGAGGTCATGAACAAACTGCCATCTATACGCAACAAGCCGATGAAAGCAATCGGTGTCCTGCTCTTTGCCGGTGCGGCAGCCCTCATGGTTTCCGGCCCGGCTTCGGCCAGTACCGACTGGCAGGTTGTCACTACCGACTCTGGAGCCCCAGGCGGAATCGCTCAGTGGGAAGGCCCGGACACGTTCAGGGTCTGCGACAACCAGCCTGACGGACTTCGCGCTTGGGGCCGAGCCTCGTGGACCGACAGCGGGGGCACGCACTACGTGTCCATCGAGGACGCGAACGGGGCCGGTACGTGCACCACGGGTCACACGGTCTCCTTCAGCGGGAGCACTACCGTCCACCTGGACATCTGTCTTCGATCCGGTCCCACCGGGGCGATCCGGTACTGCCGCAACGGAAGCGGGCCGGCCAACTGAAATACGGCTGGACTGACCAGATGGCCTCTCCAGGGTTATCTGCTGGGTAAGGTTCGCCTGATCTCGCGCTTGTGCGACACAAGACGGAGAAGCTCCCGGATCACACTGGTCTGAGGGCTTCTTCTCCGTGGCAGGTTCTGTGGTGGCTGGTCAGCCGGTGGGCTCTGCGCACGGCCAGCAACAGCCGAGGGTGCGGGGATGACGTAACCGCGGTCCGTTCGGCAGGTACGGCGGGCTTTCATGGCGGCCCCCGCTGCTGTGGACCTGAGAGGCCGAGAGCCCCCGCTCACGTAGCTACTGCGCCCAGTCCACGCCGAGTTCGGCGAGGGTGGCGAGCTGGTCGGTGTCGAGCCGGTCGCGGCGCTGGGTGGCCAGCCAGCGGCCGATGTCCTCGCCGTGCCATATCACCTCGGACACCACAGCCGCGAGGCGCGCACCGCCGTCCAGGAGCGCTTTCAGGCCCGCGTACTGGCGCTGCCAGTCGACTGTCCAGCCGAGCGCGCCGGGGTTCCAGTCCTTGTCGATGGCGGCGGCTCGCCGCGAGGCGCGGTCAGGGTCGTGGTGACGAACCGGGAGTGGTAGGCGAGTCGCTCCTCGACGTCTCTTGACGGTGCACCGGGCTCGGGCGGTGCTGGGGGAGGAGTGTCGACGAACTGCTGCCAGTTCTGCCATGTCGTCGGCGCCAAGGGGTCACTCAGGCCGTTTTCCGGCGTCGGCTCCTGCTTCACCACTGTTCCGCCTTACGTTGCGCGTCGTAGAGCCCGAAGCCGCCGGCAGCCGAGTTCGCAGACCAGTCCTGGTTGTCTTCTTCGGTGCCGTCTTCAAGGGCGTCCAGGCTTTCCGGGCCGTCGAAGTCGTGCATGTCTCTGGCAGCGCGGCCCGGTACGCGCACGCTGCCTCTCGGCTGCTCCGCGAGGCTCGGGCCCGGGACGGTGTTGCCGTTGCCGTTGGCGCTTGAGGGCGCGGCCGTCCATGCCGGCACGCCGGCCTCCATGTGCTGCTGCTTCCTTGCCCTTGTACCGACGGCCGGGCTGCCGTCTGACCCGGTTCGGGCGCGTGTGAGGAGCGTGTGGAGGGCCTCGGTGAGGTCGCACCCGTACTGCTCGCTGTCGCGTCCGCCGTTCCACTTGGGTCTTCAGGTGCTGCCACAGGTGGTCGTTGAAGGGCTGGTGGACGTGGTCGCGGTGGATCCAGCCGATCTCGGGCAGCTGCCCGTCGGGCAGGCGGATCCAGATGTGCCGTGCGTCGTGGGGGTTGTGGTGGACTTCCCATTTCCCGCCGCGGGCGTGGACGCCGGAGGGCTGTCCGCGGAGCGGGTTGAGGACGCCGTTGTCGTAGGTGTGGTGGTTGATGCGGATCCCGCGGTCGGTGACCTTGTGTCAGCGGGTGGGGAGCAGCTCGATGTAGTCGCGCCCGGCCAGTGGAACCGGCGTGTAGTCGTGTGCGGCGATGAGGGCTGCCCACATGTCGTTCGGGGACAGGGCGGCCTTGGCCATCATGGGGTGCCGCAGGCTTTCGTGGGGCCGGGGCTGCCAGTCCGCTTACCGACTGCAGAAGCTCGTGAATCAGCTCTGAACTGCGACGATTCATGGACTACATGTCCACGACGGTCGGTCGACGTTCTCCGGGGGATCACGAGCATTGGTGACGGCGGTAGCTGTCAGAGGTGTGCAGTACGGTCCTGTCATGGCAGCCAAAATCGATCTGACCCTCGATTGCGCAAACGCACAACTCCTCGCCGATTTTTGGAAGACGGCACTGGGCTATATCGACGAGCCGCCGCCTGCTCCCTTCAAAACCCGCGAGGAGTGGCTCGCGCAGTTTGACCTGCCGGAGGACGACTCCGAGGACGATGGGGCGTGGCTCTGCGATCCCGATGGCGTTGGCCCCCGCCTTTCCATCCTCAAGGTCCCCGAACCGAAGACGGCGAAGAACCGGCTTCACATCGATGTCCGGGTGCCGGGACACGGCAGTGCCGGTGAGCGGTGGGCGCGGATCAAGGAGGAATCTGAGCGGCTGGTGAGGGCGGGCGGGGCCGTCCTGCAGGAGTTCGACGGGCACCACGTTGTGATGGCCGACCCGGAGGGCAACGAGTTCTGCGTCGCCGCAGCCTCGGCCTGAGGCTGGCAGAGGTCGGGGACGTTCCCAGGCCCCTGCCTTGGCTGACCGAGCGCTGCTGTCGCCATCGACAATCCGTCGACGCCCCGTGATGGCAGCTCGGGAGGCCGGCCGCTGTCGGTGGCCGGCCTCTCCGAACCGAGTCGTGCCGGCAGGCGCGTTTCCCGGAACTATCGCGTCACTGCTGAACTCCCTGTGAGGGATTGGTGATCTGGGCTTCGAGATCGGCGACGCGTCGGTCCTGGAAGCGCAGGCCGGCGCCACCATCCGTATCCACACCGGCAACGGCCACGACACCCGCACCGACCTCTTCCAGAACAGCCGCGACTACATCTGGGGCAACCAGGGCGACACCGCCACGCTGCGCGATGACCGCGGCCGCACCGTGGACGCGGAGTGCTGGGGACCGCATTCGGTTGCCGCTTGGCAAGGCCTGGATCCTGCGCTTCGAGGAGGCTGAGCCGGTCCGTCCGTTCCGTTGGGCGAAGGGTGGGGAGAGCTTCGCGGGCTGGTAATGGGTGGTGACCAAGGTGGGTCACGTGGGCTACGAGTCGTGGCTTGAGAGGGATCGCCTGATCTTGCCGGTGTCCGGGGCCGGGCCCACCGCGGACCACCAGGCGATCAGTCGGTCGGCCATCGCATCGGTCCGGTGGTCGACGGGGTCCAGCCCGAAGTGGTCCTCCAGTTCGTACCAGAGGAACTCGCCGATCTCCGCCCGGGTAGTGCCGCGGTGCAGGCGCTGGAACAAGGGGGCGAGCATGCAGTCGTAGTCGTCCTGCGAGAGGTCGGCGACGCCGATCGGATCCCACTCGTTGAGCAGGTACCGCAGGTTGTCGAACAGCACGGCCGACGGAGTCCAGGTAGGCATCGGCCCAGACTGCCACCCGGGGGCGACTGCCGCCGCCGAATATCGAGGGCCCTTCCTCGTGAACGCGGCAGCCAGCAGCACGGCGGTCCGGGCGCCGGGGGCGCAGGCTAAGGATTTGCAGATCATTAACACGTCGTCTTGATCTTGCTGCTGGCCTCGCTGCTCTGAGCCAGGACCCGCGCGTGGAGGACTGTGAGGGCGGCTGGTGGAGTCGCGGCGGGTGAGATGACGATGCCGTGAGCTTTGAGCAGTTTCCTGATCTTTAGGAGGGTGCGGTGCATGGCGGTGCGGCTGCTGCCGAAGAGCACGGCGAGGGGTTCCGCGGCCAGATTGACGCGCAGGTGGAGCACTGCGGCCAGGACCTGGTTGGGGTAGGCGAGGTGGGGCGGGCGGCCGCGCTGGGTGTCTCCGTCCGGTGCCAGAGTCTGGACCAGGTCGTGCAGTTGGTCGGGAGACATGCCGGTCGGCGCGGGGTCGGTCAGCAGGGCCGGTGTCCATTGCGGCTCGTACGGTTCCGGAGTCCGGGCCGCCGGGATGGGTGGAGCCGGATGGGGGTGCAGGATATGGTTCCAGTCGCCGTGGAAGGCATGCCGGGTCAGTGGCAGAGCCGCCATCTCCGCATCACCGATCGTGACTCCAGTCGGGTAGGGATTGGTGTCCAGCTCGGCCGTGACGTGCAGTCCGGTGCGGGTGGTGGTTGCGGCTATGGATTGGACGATGACTTCGTGGCTGGTCAGCGGGCGGCCGCGCCAGTTCATGGTGATGTGGGAGAAGAGGCGGTGCTCGATCTTGTTCCACTTCGATGTGCCCGGCGGCAGGTGACAGACGGTGATCGTCAGTCCCGTCTCTGCGGCGAGGCGGGCGAGTTCGAGTTTCCAGGCACGGGTGCGGTAGCCGTTGGAGCCGCCCGCGTCGGCGGTGATCAGCAGCCGTGTCGCCTGCGGGTAGGCAGCGTGCCCCTGGCCGTGCCACCAGCGGCGGATCGATTCCACTGCGAACGCGGCCGTGTCGTGATCGGTGCCGACGTTGACCCAGCCGGTGTTCGCCGCCAGGTCGTAGATCCCGTACGGGATCGCCTTCCCCAGCTTCGGATCGGCGAAGTCGTGCATGTTCACCCGCACCGGATCACCGGCCGGGCACCACTGGCGGCCGTCGTTCTTGAACTCGCCGACGAGCTCCTTCTTCTTGGTGTCCACACTGATGACCGGCTGGCCGGCGTCCCGGTGCTCGCGGGCCTGCTCGTTGAGGTAACGGAACTGCGCGTCCCGGTCCACGTGCTGGCTGCCCTCGAGCGTCTTGGAGTTGGCCTGCAGGCTGAAGCCTTCCTCCCTCAGCAGACCCGCGACTGTGTCGGCACTGACCCGGTGCCCGGCCCGGACCAGTTCCCCCGCGAGTGCGCGGGTCGACTTCACCGTCCACCGCAGCGGCGACATCGGATCACCCCTCACATCCGGCTCGACCAGAGCCAGCAGAGCAGGCCGCAGCCCCGGATCGAGATCCGCGACCCGCTTGCGGCCCCCGCCCGGACGCCGCACCCGGCCCAAGGGCTCCTCACCAGCCTCCAGCTCGAACACACCCTTGCGGACCGTCGTCTCGCTCACTGAGGCCGCCGGCGCGACGGTCCGGACGCCGCCGTGCCCCAGGACACGGGCCTCGGCGGCCATCAGCAACCGACGCTGCCGCTCGTCCAGATGCGGGAACAACACCGCGAACTTCACAGAGAGTTGGTTACGAGTCTCCTCCGGGATGCCCATACCACAGCAACGAGCGCCAAAACGGGAAGCAACACCTTGATTCCCTGCAAGCCCTAAGGGTTGTCCTGTAACTGCCGATGGGCCTCGCGGATGCCCGGTCTGTCCTAGTTTGTTAGACCAGCCCGAGCCTTGGGAAACCGACATCGCGGCGCGCTTCGACTAGTTGCAGGTCCTCCAGACCGGCTTCAGGCGACTTGCGGGGCAGCCTTTAGGCGCACCCGCTCGCTCCTACAAGAAGCTCAACGCGGCTGGTTGTTTCTAAAGGAAGGTGAACCGAGGTGCGGGAGTAGTCACATCTACGCGTTCGGTGTCGCGTTGGCTGGGCGGAGCCCCCGGGGAGCGGCAGGCAGGCGATGGAGCACCCTCTGACCGCAATAGCTGAATCTTCGAAATTTCAGCAAGTGAAGTGATGTGAGTCACAGTCGATTGGGATGGACCCAGAGTTTCCTCATCCTTTACCTTGACCGAGGTGGGGTGATTAGACAGTAGAACCGCACACAATCAACACATTTGACTAGAGTCGATGAAAGAGTTTTTCATCATCGGAAAGTTGATCCAGCGTGCACAACATCGGGCCTTCCAGTCTTTATTTCTCTCAAGGATCGTAATAAACGATGTGCGTGGCTGTCAGTTGATATCCATCGCCTATCGTCGCATATCAGACCGAGCCGCATCGAAAGGGAATTTACGGTGAAGCATGTAATCGTAGCCCGGGAAACCATTTTTGGGCGCGCCAAAATCCGGCGGAAATTTTCTGCGGCATTTGGCGTGGCTGCAGTAGCGGTTTCTTTCTCCGCTTTCAGCCCGAGGGCTGTCGCTCTGGAGCCAATGGGGCAGCCAGACCCGGTTCTATACACCCAAAAGGATGTCTGGTCGACTGACGCCAAAGGAATACGAATTGGTTACCACGTCGAGGCCTGGCGGAATGATACCCCAGGGCAGCCCAAGCGAAAGTTAGTCCGCATCAGTACGATCGGATCGGGTTTCTTCGGAGGAGAATTCTTCGAAGACGGAAAGATGTCGAAGGACGGACCTCTTGATTACAGTACTGTCAGGCCGTACAGCTACAGAGTCTCAGTTACGAGTGGGCAGACTTACCGGGAGCCGGAAATGAAAGTCCGGCAATTCGTTCCGTCAACTACCGAAAGGTCTGTGGTAGATACGCAAACCACTGACATCGGTGGCGATCTAACTGTTAAAGACCCTAGCGTATCGTTAAGTACCTCGCGAGAGACTCAGCAGGCATACAGCGACTTACGGATCACAGTTAAAAACCCGAGTCAATATCTGGCAGGAATCCCTCAAGGTGAGAATCCGCTGAACGGAGTCCAATGGAATTCTGATATCGAGTGGATAAATAGCGCAAACGTTAGTGAAAAAGGAGGAGTCGCATATTTGAAGAAAAGGGATTTTTTGGATGCGTTTCGAGATGTGCGCTCAGCATGTCGAGAAAATGTCGTAGGGGAGGGGCAGTTTCCTGAGACCGGTTCTTCCTATAGGCCTGAACATCAAGTAGTATTTTCCATGGTTGACGCATCAAAGGAAGGCGTAAACACCTTCGACCTTCAAGCCGATCTAGTGACAAAGCAGGCAAGCGTCAGGTATATTCCCGTTCCCTTTGGTGTCGTCCCAACACAAAATGGGTCTCGCGATGTGCAGGCAAGTACATCGGAGCGAAAGATTTTCGTCGACTGGAGCGGCGGGGGAGCTCGAATTTCTTAATCCCGCGCACGTCGTAAATTTGGGCCTGGCAATTCTTTCCAGACCTCTTTATGGTGGTCTCTGACAGCGTCCTGCGCGTTTCTCCGTCGCCATCATGCAGACCCGTTTCACACCACGCCGGAACGCTTGGGCAGGTCTAAAGGAGCAACAGTTTGCACCTGTGTAGTTTACGACGTACCGACGGGCTCGTGTTCCCTCGCTCACCCGTACACTGCGACAACCGCGCCTAGAGACTGCGCTCGTGTAAGGCACTGCAACCGAGTGTGACGCGTCGGGAACCACCAGGACGACTACTCCCGCAAGCATGTCGGGAACATCCCAACAACTATCTGTCCGGCCGACAGCTCGTCTGGTACACGCCGGCGCGGATTCAATACATTCCCTATGGGCGTCAGCCAACGACGGCCGTTCACCGTGGAGATCGTGCTCACCTCGAGGGTGTCTCTTCGTCTATATGAAGAGCTGAAAGATCCTCTGCAGTTGCCGAATGGGGCCCGCTTGTGGTTGTGATCGATTAGTCGGGTTCGGCCTCGCGTAGGCGGTCTAGACCGATAGTTCTACGTGTGTGATGCGTGTAACTGATTGATGCAGAATGGGAGTTCGTCGCGCCATACCTGCCGCGGCCCGTACCCCGAACGATTGCGGAAGCAGTTCGAGAGTGTGATCTAGCGGCCCAGGACGGGGAGGAGTGGCGGGAGATACCGACGGAGTTCGGTGCCTGGGTTCGAGGCCTTGGTGGAGGGAGTGATCGCGGAGCTCGTGAAGGGGGGGGGTGAACTAGACCTCCCTTTCGGGGACATGGGCTCCATCATGGCCCGGGCCCACCACGACGCTGCCGGGATGCGCCTGACCCGGCACGGCGTCACTGCTTTGGAGAAGGCTGTCGCTAAGCAGGAGAAACCCAGGTCAAACGGGCGGCCGTTTCAAACGAACCGGGCAGGATGTCGGAGGTGATCCCGTGTGGGAAGAGCGACGGCGCGTCCGACCACGGCCGCAAGTCTGGCTGAAGCCGCCCTCCTAGAACGCTCGCGGGGTTGGCTGACAGGGTCCATCTGGCCGCCGACCGAAAATGCCGCCCTGAGGGTTCGTTCTGATTGCGGCCAAGCCGCGGTCAGAAAGCAGTTCATCCCCGTGCTGGGGCGGATACGGGTCTGCGGGCCCGTCGGCCGCCCCCGCACCCGGCCGGACACGGTTGCTGCCGACAAGTCCTACTCGTCACGCGGTATCAAAGCGGTCATCCCGGAGAAGAGGGACGCGGAGGCCAATCGTAAGACGAAGGGATCCATAGGCGGCCAACCAGTCGATCACGACACGGGCCTCTACAAGGAGCGGAACACCGTCGAAGGCCTGATCAACAAAGCTGAAGGCTTGGCGAGGCATCACCACCCGTGTACGACAAGGACCCGGCAGTACCTTGCGGGCCTCCACCTACACGCCTCAATGATCTGACTCAAGGATCTCTGATCTCTCCGAAACCGATCTCTCCGAAACCACCGATCGATCACAATTCAACACACGCCCTCGATACAACGATGCATGGACGGGATCAGCCAATAATTCGTAGAGAGGAAGGTGCATCCATTCCGTGTGCCGCCTGATCCGCAGCCGCGGGCACTTTCATCCCCACAATCCCTGGAAACCACACGAATAGAGATTGATTTGAGACCTCAAAGCAAAATTCGAATGCCCCTTAAGATTATGCTCTATATTCTATTGTGTTTGGTTATTCGGACAGGGGTTGGAGTAGAACCCATCCCGGCGTCCCATTCTACTGAAATCGCTGACCATCGATCGGGTGACGGTTCGAGTGAGGATATTGCGATTAAGCAGAGACCAACTTGGTCCATTGCGCATAGGGTGCTAACTCGAGAGGGGGTTACAGCAGCTGTCAATAACGGCGCTAATGCGATTGAAGTCGATGCAACTGCATGGAAGGACGGCTGGAGAGCTGATCACGATGGTCTTCCAACTAGCTCAGGCCACCCAATATCTGACATTTTTGAGCAAGTTACTCAGGAGTTAAATTTGGGAAAAGTAATAAATTTTGTATGGCTTGATATCAAGAATCCCGATTGGTGTTCGAGCTCCGACCCTACGCAGTGGAGCTGTTCAGTTGCGAGCCTGCGTGATGAGGCACGTGAAAAGCTAGAAGCGAGGGGAATTTGGGTACTTTATGGGTTCTATCATAACGAGGGTGGTAGCGGCTGGCGGGATCTAGTAGACCAGCCCTTACGAGAGAAAGAAGGCATATCCTTGAGCGGTAAGTACGCGGATGTAAGTAAGGCCTTCGCGGAAAACGGAGCTAATATTCCGAACAGCCAACGCGTGATGGATTATGGATTCTTTGACATTCTCACAGGATATACTACGACGCGAACTGAGCTAAAGTTGGGATCAGAAGCTCGTGAGCGGGGCGAATTCGCGCGAACTTTCGGATGGACAACAACGCGGCTGACCGGCTCCTATGTAAGTAATCTACTTGACGGTGGGCCTACTGGCGGTGACGTAGACGGAATTATCCATGGATTTCGCGCGACTTATTACTATGCTAGCGCGGCAACACGGGAGGCGGCAGAGGATATTCTTAGTTGTGTCATGTGGAACAGTCGAAGCCGGAGGATGGCCACGATGAATGATGTTCCATTCGGGAGTTGATGCGGCGATTTATAGACCCGCTGAATTTCCCGCAGCGAGTAATCCTATTCGAACTCTGCGACGGTGCAGGTATTGTTTTTGTAGTCGAATTCGGAAGCTGTAAACATGGTGTTCGGACAGGCGGTCCTCACACAACGAAACGAAGGACCGAGGCAGAATGTCTATACGTATAGCCTTCGCCTCAGTTGCGGCAGGTTACGGCGAGAGCTGCGATTTCCATCTGAAGCTAGATTAGGGTGACAACGGGTGACTTTTATCTCTCCGAGGGTAGAGTGTCGGCTGTGAAATCTTCGAAAAATTCAACCTTGCCGTTTATTGGAAGACCTAGAATAAACCGCCTTTCGTGTAGGTTGAATTTCGTTCAATCGATAAAAGGGTGCGCTCTGGCGTGCGGGATTCTAATTGTCAGCAGCCCATCAGCAGCTAGCTCCGAGGTTGCGACGCGTGAACTTCTGATGGCCGATTGTACGTCAGGTGCCGGACGATGTGAATTCAGTTCACCTCGATTTGAAGGTGTTACTCTCGGCCAGTATCGGCAGGTTTCCGAACTGCTTTTCAACTGTAGTTCATCGGATGTATCTCGATCTATCTCTTGGGAAGATACGGTTGGGACAACGAACTCGCTAGGAATCTCCATCACTGCTCGTGGGAAAATTGCAGGACTTCTCGAAGTCAGCCTTACGCAAAGTGGTGAACATTCGTGGTCGAGTACTCACTCGGAGAGTGGTTCCCTCTCTATGATGGTTCGACCGGGCGAAGTCGGATGGATATCCCGAGCACAGTTAATGAGAAATATCTCAGGGATCTGGAAGAGTGACTACCTGAATCCGAAATGGGGGAGTCGCAATTGGTCTTTCCGTGACACAATTACCAGCCCAGCTGTCAATTTTGTGGACGGTAAATCCAGCGTCGTTGTTGTAAAAACCCGAGCACTCACACGAGCCGAACGCGCTTCCTGCTCTGCGTAATTAGGCGGAAGCCGGTTTCTTTCGAAGGGTTAGCGAGTTTTATTCTTTCTGATATCTGAGACTTTCATGGCAGTAATTGCTGGCCTCGATAAAAGCAAGAGTCCTCCTGCTT
Organism: Streptomyces sp. NPDC059355; assembly: GCF_042752335.1. Lineage (NCBI taxonomy): Bacteria > Bacillati > Actinomycetota > Actinomycetes > Kitasatosporales > Streptomycetaceae > Streptomyces > Streptomyces sp. NPDC059355. Next base: position 16,301 of record NZ_JBHYXN010000070.1, read on the forward strand.
ACCCGGTCCGTCGGCATGCTCCCGAGCAGCCCTGTGGGCGTGTCCGCCCGCAGGGCTGCTTCCAGCGGAACCCCGTCGTTCACCGCCGCGGCGCAGGAAATTTGTTCCAGGCACCGCCTCGTACTGATGGCATCGTGACCAAGGCTCCTGAGCGGTTTCCGGTATGAAATTGCTGGACGTCGGGTACACGTGGGTCTTGCACCGTCGCGGAGACCTGACAGGCCCCCTTCGCCGCGACGGCAGCAGGACCGCAAGATCAGCGACTTCTGAGGGTACTGCGACAGGCCTAGAGGTCAATGGCAATCTCTCGCTCTGCCTCACCAGCCAGGCTGAGGCCGCGTCAGCCACCGTGCAGAATCCAACTTCCGTAGGACTTGATTACAGTCCTACGGGCGGATCTGGGCGATGAAATACACCTTTATCACGGGAAACCCCCATTAGCGAGTTGACGACTAACACCCGTCAGCTAGGACTCCTGCTAGCACTGGGCAGGGTATGGCTGGTTTCGCGTCAAAACAGGAAGAAAATTGTTGCATATTCTCAGTAGATCAGGGTGGGTGAGTGCCGCCGCTGCCATAGTGGCGGCGGGGGCTACTTTTGGTAGCACTTCCGGCTTTCCAATGAGTATGGTTTCCTCTTCCTCGACAGCTGGAAACATTGGATCCTCCGGCCTGGAAGATTCGCTGTTCCCTCTGGCTGGAAATGGTGGCTACGATGTCCGTAATTACAATCTCACTCTCGACTATGATCCCAAATACCGGCGTCTGAAAGGGATTGTGGTAATCACTGCCAAAGCCACGCAGGAGCTAACCCGCTTTAATCTTGATCTGACGGGAATGACCGTCCAAGGCGTAAAAGTAGACCAGGCAGAGGCGTCGTTCCGCCGCGACGGGCAAGAGCTCGTTATCACTCCAGGGCACCCCGTAGGTCACGATGAGAGTTTCGCCGTCACTATCACTTATGAAGGCATACCTGAGCCGATCATCGACTCGGGGCTACCCATCGGGTGGAATTCTACGGATAACGGGGCGTTCGTCGGTAGTCAGCCCAATGCCGCCATGACCTGGTTCCCCGTAAACGACCATCCGAAGGATAAGGCTTCTTACGACTTCACCGTTACCGTCCCTAAGGGCAGTACTGCTGTGGCTAACGGTATCTTTCGTGGTCAGGAGAATTCCGACGAGCGGAGTACTTTCCGTTGGCGCCAAGAAGAGCCAATGGCATCATACCTTGCCACAGTTGCGGTAGGAGAATTCAAGATCCAACAGTATACCACCGAAACCGGGTTAGAGGTCTACAATGCCGTTGACCCTCGGGAGGCTGCCGCCTGGCCAGCTCTTGAGAAACTCCCAGCCATTTTGGATTGGGCCAGCGGACTATTCGGGCCTTACCCCTTCAAATCGGCTGGCGCAATCGTTGTCCACTCCGATGTGTGGGGCGGAACATCTGCGCTGGAGACCCAAGGGCGCCCCATATATCCAAGCAGTCTGTCTCTTGACGGCCTGAGCCTTATGGTCCACGAAAGCGCACATCAGTGGTTCGGTGACTCGCTCACCATAGATACTTGGGAGGATGTCTGGCTCAATGAAGGGTTTGCCACCTATGCCGAATGGCTCTATGACGAACAGCATGGGGGTGATAGTGCACAGAAGACCTTTGACCGCTTTTATGCTACACCCGCAAATGAGCCTCTGTGGAATTCTTCTGTTGCCTCTCTTCGGGACCCTTCAGAGATTTTTTCCTCGGGTACCTACACGCGAGGTGCCATGGCATTGCATAAATTGCGCACAAATGTCGGAGATGATACTTTCTTTCGAATTTTGCGCAGCTGGACAGCCGCCCATAGAGGTGGAAATGTGACCACCAAGCAGTTTATCACCCTTGCCGAAAGCCTATCCGGGAAAGACCTCGTTCCAATGTTTCACACATGGATCAGCATCCAAGGCAAGCCATCTCATCCCTGACGTTGCCGAGGTGACGATCCGTGCAGCTGCTAACGAGCTCGTGCATGGTTGGCGGTGCGACGCTGGATCGTGACCACTGATCATGTTCGTGTGGCGAGGAACAGGTGTCGTGCAGCGATCATCAGGGATGGAGGATGCCAGGGCTTTCTGCCGATGTAATCGCTGAACTCGTCGCCGAGGTAGGTCCGTTATGGCACGAGCGGCACCTGACAAGATTGGAGTCCAGGCCGCGGAAGCTGGCCGCCGGTGGTGGTGCAAAGAACTTGGTGGTTTTCATCGGCCGGCTGCTGGCCACCCTCGTTCACGTTCGCCACGGGCTTGTTCGCTTTGACGGACGTCTTAGGGAGCGTATTTGGTCGTGATCAAGGGGTGGGTTTGGTGAGGCCCTTGATCCAGATCATCGAGGCACGGGGGTGGAGGCCGGCGAGGTAGCTCTCGGGTGTCTTGTCGAACCGTGTGGCGATGCCCCGCCAGGCCTTCAGCCTGTTGATCAGGCGCTCGACGGTGTTCCGCTCCTTGTAGAGCTCGGCGTCGTGCGTGACGGGCCGGCCGCCCCTGCTGCCCTTCTTCTTTCGGTTGGCGGCTTGGTCCCGCTTTTCCGGGATGACAGCCTTGATATGCCGTTTGCGCAGGTGGGCACGGTTGCCGCGCGCGGAGTAGGCCTTGTCGCCGGCGACTGCATCGGGCCGGGTGCGGGGGCGGCCGACAGGCCCGCGCACCCGGACCTTGGCCAGCACGGGGATGAACTGCGGGCTGTCGGCGGCTTGCCCCTCGGTCAGGACGATCGCCAGCGGGCGGCACGTGCGCTCGCCGGCGATGTGGACCTTGCTGGCCTGCCCGCCTCTGGACCGTCCGAGCAGGGCCGCCTTCAGGCGGATCTTGCGTTTGCGTCGGACACGTCGTCGCTCGTCCCGTTCCGGGTCGTCTGCGGTGTCCTGCCCGTCTTGTTCCTTCGGGCCACCCCCTTTTGCCGGGCCTTCTCCGCCTCCTCGGCGGCCTTCTCCAGGTCGGCGAGCGTGTCGGGGTCGAGGTGCATCCCGGCGGCGTCGTGGTGTGCCCGGACGGTGGTGGAATCCACGCTGACCAGCGACAAGTCCACCTCACCCCGCTTCGCGGCCTCCGCGATCGCGCCCTTGTCTGCCGCGACGCTGTCGGGCGTCTTGCGAGGCCTGCCCGGCCCGAGTTTGGGGACGCGGATCTTCTCCAGTACGGGTTGGAACTGGGTGCAGTCGGCCCGCTGTCCTGGTGTGACGATCAAGGACAGCGGGCGGCAGCGACCGTCGGCGCTCAGATGGAGCTTGGTGGTGAACCCGCCGCGCGAGCGGCCTAGGAGTTGTCGTCAAAGTGTCACGCCCACATCAGGAGCGATGCGAGGGTGACGGCTGCTTGGTAGGACTGGGCGGTCTTGTCGTACCTGGTCGCGATGCCGCGGCACTGCTTGAGCCGGTTGAAGCACCGTTCCACGACGTTGCGGTGCTTGTAGACCTGCTTGTCGAAGGCCGGCGGGCGGCCGCCCCGGCTGCCGCGCCGGGTCCGGTTGCGGACCTGGTCTGACCGTTCCGGGATCGTGTGCGTGATGCCGCGGCGCCGCAGCCAAGTACGTATGGCCTTCGAGCTGTAGCCCTTGTCGCCGATGACGTGGTCGGGCCTGGTACGCGGTCTGCCCGGCCCGATCCGAGGCACCCGTATCGCGTCCATCACGGCCGTGAACTGGGTGCAGTCGTTCGTGTTCCCACCAGTCAGGATGAACGCGAGGGGCCGTCCCGTCCCGTCGCAGGCCAGGTGGATCTTGCTGGTCAGTCCGCCGCGGGACCGGCCGAGGGCCGGGCTGCGGAGCCCCCTTTTCGGGCCCCGGCCGCGTGCTGGTGGGCACGGACAACGGTGGAGTCCACCGACACCAGCCACTCGATGTCGCCAGCCGCGTCGGCTTGCGCCTGCGCGGCCTGGAGCATCCGCTCGAAGGTTCCGTCTGCTGCCCACCTGCGGAAACGTGTGTGGAGGCTGGCCCACGAGCCGTACCGGTCGGGCACGTCCCGCCAGGCGACCCCGGTCCGGAACTTCCACACGATCCCGTTCAGAGTCGTCCGGTCGTCCAGCCGCGGCCGCCCCAGCACAGGGACTGTAAAACGTTCGGTGTAACTCCCGATCATGGAAGATGCATCGATGACCAGCAACAACGTGACCGAGACCGTCGAGCCGTCTGAGGCGGTGCCGTCGAAGTCCGTGGACGACCGGCTGATCGACGAGCTCGTGGGTCGGGCTCATGCCGAGGGCCTGCAGCTGACCGGTGAGGGCGGGCTGCTCCAGCAGCTGACGAAGCGGCTGCTGGAGTCCGCTCTCGAGGGCGGGATCACCGACCACCTCGGCTATGACAAGCACGATCCCGCCGGGAAGAACGGCGGCAACTCACGCAACGGCACCCGGGCCAAGACCGTGCTGACCGAGGTCGGCCCGGTGGAGATAGCCGTGCCCCGCGACCGCGAGGGTTCCTTCGAGCCGAAGATCGTCAAGAAGCGGCAGAAGCGCCTTTCCGGCGTGGACGAGATGGTCATCTCGCTTGCCGCGAAGGGTCTGACGACCGGTGAGGTCCAGGCTCACCTGGCCGAGGTCTATGGCGCCGAGGTGTCGCGCCAGACGATCTCCACGATCACCGACAAGGTCCTCGAGGGCATGGCCGAGTGGCAGAACCGGCCCTTGGATGCCGTCTATCCGGTGATCTTCATCGACGCGATCCACGTGAAGGTCCGCGACGGTGCGGTGGCCAACCGGCCCATCTATGTGGCTCTGGCCGTCACGGCCGAGGGCCGGCGGGACATCCTCGGGCTGTGGGCCGGCGACGGCGGTGAGGGCGCCAAGCACTGGATGCACATTCTCACCGAGATCAAGAACCGCGGCGTGAACGACGTCCTCATGCTCGTCTGCGACGGGCTCAAGGGCCTGCCCGACGCGGTCGAGGCCGCCTGGCCCCGCACGGTCGTGCAGACCTGCGTGGTCCACCTGCTGCGGAACTCCTTCCGCTATGCCGCCCGCCAGGACTGGGACAAGATCGCCAAGGTGCTCAAGCCCGTATACACGGCGCCGACCGAGGAAGCCGCACTCGACCGGTTCGCCGAGTTCGCCGACGCCTGGGGCAAGAAGTATCCGGCGATCGTGCGGCTCTGGGAGAACGCGTGGGAGGAGTTCACCCCGTTCCTTCGTTTCGACACCGAGATCCGCCGCATCGTCTGCACGACCAACGCCATCGAGTCCGTGAACGCCCGGATCCGCCGGGCGGTCAAGGCCCGCGGCCACTTCCCCCACGAGCAGGCCGCCCTGAAGTGTGTCTACATGGCGATCATGTCCCTGGACCCCACCGGCAAGGGCCAGGCCCGCTGGACCATGCGCTGGAAGACCGCACTGAACGCCTTCGACATCACCTTCGACGGCCGGCTCTCCGCAGCACGTCAGTAATCCTCAACAACCCGAGTTACACCGCTCGTTTGACAGACCCGACCGCGACTACGAAACCCTTCCCACCCGCTCCGAAGCCGTCATCCACCTCGCGATGACCGACCTCATGGCCCGCCGCCTCACCAGCGAAAACACCGTCTCCTGGCGCGACCCAAAGAAGCTGCCAAAACGGGCTACCCCGGGATGAAACAACGGACCAAAACGACCTCTTAGTGGATGTTCTGTCCGCTGAAGCCCGGTTTGATGCGGCCTGTCGATGGTCCAAGAAGCGGTATTCGCTAGCGATTACGCCGATTTTGCACCCGGCCTGTCCGGCATCCAGCCAGGCACATCGTCCAGTTTTACGGTCAAAGCTCCTGTCCGGTTCGAAAATGCCGGACTTGGCGGCTCCGGGTCGAGCGACGGCACAGGCCCCCGCGAGCCACGGACCGTATCAGTAGCGTCATGACTGCACAGCCGGCCCGCAAGCCGTACCCCTCCGATCTGTCCGACGCCCGCTGGGCCCTGATCGAACCCGTCCTGACCACCTGGCGGGCCGAGCGGCAGAAGACCTCCCTCAACATCGGACGCAAGGCCGCCGACCTGCGGGAAGTCATGGACGCGATCCTCTACGTCAACCGCACCGGCATCGCCTGGCGCTACATGCCGCACGACTTCCCCGCCCACACCACCGTCTTCTCCTACTTCACCGCCTGGACCGCCGACGGCACCATCGAGCAACTCGGCATCCGCCTGCACCGCCTGGTCCGCGAAAAGGAAGGCCGCGACCCCGAGCCGACAGCCTGCGTCATCGACTCACAGTCCGTCAAAACCGCCCACACCGTCCCCACCAACACACAGGGCATCGACGCCGGCAAGAAGATCGTCGGCCGCAAACGCAGCATCACCGTCGACACCCTCGGCCTGTTACTGCTGGTCATGGTCACCGCGGCCAGCGTCTCCGACAACGAGGCCGGCAAACAGCTCCTGACCCGCACCGCCGCCACCCATCCCACGATCACCAAAGTCTGGGCCGACACCGGCTACAAGAACCAGGCTGTCGAACACGGCGCGAAACTCGGCATCGACGTCGACATCGTCCCCCGAAACACCCAGGTCAAAGGCTTCTCCGTACTGCCCCGACGCTGGGTGGTCGAACGCAGCCTCGGATGGATCATGATGCACCGCCGACTCGCCCGCGACTATGAAACCAAACCCGAGCACTCCGAAAGCATGATCCGCCTCGCCGCCATCTCCACCCTCGCCAAACGCGCAACCGGCGAAACCACCCCAACCTGGCGAGACGCATAAACCATATTCACCCACGAATTACACGAACCAGACGACCTCTTATTGGCCTGGCAGCGGCCGAGTGGCCGCCAGGTGTTGCACCGCCGGCTGCTACGTCGCCAGCCGACGGCGATCAGGGGTCCCGGGGATACCGGGGCGGGAGCGTGAACCACGCTCGCGTGGCAGCGGGCACACTCGGGGACTGTTCATGACTGATGGGGGCCGAGTGCAGCCCGTGCGCAGCCGATTCAGTCGTAGCTCTCCCGGGGCGATGCCGCAGCGGCTTCGAGGACCAGGTGCGCCCGATGCCTGGGGACGGTCCGGGGGCTCGGGGGTGTGGTGGCGCCAAGGCCGGACGCTGGGGGAGGGGTGCAGACGTTCGACGGAGGGCGACTGGAACCGCGGCCCGCCGCTGGGATTGCCGATGGGCCGGGGCGGGGTCATGGGGAGGGGCCAGACGGTTGAGCAGGCCGAGGAAGGTCAGGGCCATGCGGCTCAGGTGCAGCCTGACGGTCAGGTAGTCGCCGGGTAATTCGACGTCGAGCAGGGCACGAGCCGTTTTGACGAGGTTGGCGAGGGTCTCGTCGTCGGGGGTGGCGCCGAGTAGCTGCATGAGGTAGTCGCGCATTTGAAGGCTGAGGTCGGGGATCTCGTCCTCAGCGGGTATGTAGTCCGGCCCCAGGATGTCTTCGAGCGTGTCGGGGATTGAGCCGGCGACCTTCGAGTCCTGGACTGGCCGTAGGGCTTCGAGGACGTGGATGGTGGTCGTTTCGCTGACGTTGAAGCCGCCGCTCACGTTCACTGGCCGGTCTCCGGCTCCGCCCGCAAGGTGGTGGGACAGATGGAGCACCATATCTGGCCGCCTTCTAAGACTCCCCAGCTGTCGGACAGGGCATCCACGAGCCACAGGCCGCGGCCGCCTTCTTCCAGCTGGTCGGGGTCGGGACAGTTCACCTCGGGCAGCCAGGGGCCACTGCCGTCGACCTGGATGAGCAGCTGACCATCGGTGAGGGTCAGCCGTACGGTCACCGTGTCCCCTTGGCCGTGCACGAACGCATTCGTGACGACTTCGGAGAGCGCTGAGACCGTTGTGTCCACGAGGTCAGAGGCCCCCCACAGGTGCAGCCACGCACGAGCGATGTGCCGTGCCTGCCCCGCACGTTGGGCATCCTGATCGAGTTGCCCCGTGCGCTCGAAGGAAGCCTCGATTCGCGCCGGGAGCGGACTGCGCAGCCGAGCGCGTCTCAGTAAGTCGGCGAGCGACGGGGCGGTGATCGGCATGGCGCAGTCCTCCGTATCGACGGGGAGCGGGCGGGCGCAGCAGCGCGGGTGGCGTCTTCGAGCAGGGCAGGCCAGTTGAACCCAAGTGACGAATGATCATGAACTGATGCCTCGTCTCCACGGCCTGCGTAGAGCATGCTCCCACTTGCCGCAGTTCCGCAATATTGCGGTGCAAATCCGCAGGCAAGTGGAACGGTTGTTCTCTCGGCAGAGCCGCAATGTTGTGCCACACTGCGCCCATGACGACCCCTCAGACTCCGCCACCGGTGATGAGGCGCAGACTTGGGTCTTTGCTACGCCGTTTCCGGAAGGCGGCCGGTATGAACGGAGTTCAAGCCGCAGCTGTTCTCGGATGGGAGAGCACGCGGCTGTCTCGCGTCGAGACCGGGCAGTACCTGATCAAGGCCTCGGAAGTCGCACTCCTCCTTGCCGCATATGGGGTGACCGATCCGGAAACGATGCACGGAATCACCGATGTGGTGCAGTCGCATCAGCGACGGTGGTGGGCCGCCTACGAGGAGGTGCTGCCCAAGCCGTACGCGGACAGCATCGCGCTTGAGGAGGCCGCGGTCTCGATCAAGACGTACTTCCCGCAGCTGATCACGGCACTCCTGCAGACGCCTGCGTACGCGCACAGTGCGATCTTCAGTTCGCCAAGTCCCGCAGTCCGCAAGCATGCGGACTCGCTGGTGCAGGTTCGCCAGGCACGGAAGATGGTGCTGACCCGCTCGGAGCATCCAGTGCTCCTGGACACTGTGATCGACGAGTCCGCGCTGTTTCCGCAGTCCGGCGCGACCCCGGATGTGATGCGGGACCAGCTGCGGGGTCTGCTGGATCTATCGAAGAGGGGAAACGTCACGATCCGCGTCATGCCGCTTGGAGCGCCAGCTCACCCCGGGCTCACCAGCAATATGACTGTGATGGATTTCCGGTCCCCTTGGCCGCCCGTGGTGCTGATCGACCACCTGCGAGGCGGTGTGTTTCTGGAAGATCCGGAAGATGTAGAAGCGTTCGCGATGGCCTTCAACGCCGTGGCGGATACAGCCCTCGACGTCGATGCCTCGCGCGAAATGATCAAGGACTACATGAAAGGGAAGACCCGTGACTGAAATGGCCAGCCTCAGCGCTGCCGACCTGGGTGCCGTGGAGTGGCATAAGTCGTCTTACTCCGGAGGCGGAGAGTCCCAGTGCGTCGAGGTCGCCGACCTTTCGGCTACCAGGGACAGTAAGATCGCCGTCCGTGACTCCAAGCGTGCGGCCGGCCCGGTTCTCCTGCTGTCGGCTAGCGCCTTCGACGCCCTCGTCCATCTCGCCACCGCTCAGGCGGTGTGACCGGGGACCACTCCATGCTCCCCGGTCATGGCGGGGAGGCGGGCGGTCCCCACAGATTGTCAGCGATGGCTCCGACATTTTACAGAGCCACGGCCCCCACCAGCGTTGCGGAAGTGGGGGCCGTGGCTTCTTCCGATCTGGCCGCGACGCGCCTGTATGACGGGCCATTGAGGTAGTGCTTGCGTCTAGGAGTTGTCCGGCCGATCATGTGACTACTTCCTGCTCAGGTCGTTGGTGTGGGCATGGGGCGGGGTGATCTGAGTGATGCCGAGTGGGAACGGTTGCGGCCGTTCCTGCCGGTCAGCAACAGGTGTTGTGGCAGGTGGCGGGATCATCGGCAGGTGATCGACGGGATTTTGCACCGGGTGCGGACCGGTGCTCACTGGCGTGACCTGCCCGAACGGTTCGGGCCGTGGAAGACCGTCTACGAACGCCACCGGCTGTGGTCGGCCGACGGAACGTGGGAGCGTCTGCTCCAGCAGGTCCAGTGCGCCGCCGACGCGGCAGGTGAAATCGACTGGGACATCTCGGTCGACTCCACGATCGTGCGAGCTCATCAGCACGCGGCAGGCGCCCGCACCGATCCGCCGCCGGCCCCCGCCTCAAAGGGGGCCGAGCCGGCAGAACACCAGGGCGAAACCGCGTGGCAGAGCCTGGTCGCCCGCCTGGTGGAGGTGGTGCTGGAGGTGAGGGCCTGGGCCGCTCGCGCGGCGGGTTCACCACCAGGCTCCACCTGAGCGCCGATGGCCGCTGCCGCCCGCTGTCTATGGTCGTCACACCAGGACAGCGGGCGGACTGCACCCAGTTCAAGCCGGTCCTGGAGAAATATCCGCGTCCCGAAGCCCGGCCCGGGCAGGCCCCGCAAGAAGCCCGACAGCGTCGCGGCGGACAAGGCATACAGCAACGGGCCGTGCCGCGAGTACCTGCGCAGGCGGGGCATCCCGCACACGATCCCGGAGAAGACCGACAGCCAGGCCGCCCGCCTGCGCAAAGGCTCACGCGGCGGACGGCCACCCGGATTCGACGAAGACCGCTACAAGAAGCGCAACACCGTTGAGCGGGCCATCAACCGGCTCAAACACCATCGGGCGGCCGCCACCCGCTACGACTGTGAGGATGTTGGGGTGCCGCTCCAAGCGGTGGCCTGACTCGCGCTACGACTGGCCCTGGTGCCTTGCGTTTGATCTGT
>NZ_JBHYXN010000071.1:0-12662 GCF_042752335.1 Streptomyces sp. NPDC059355
CAGGTACGACAAACTCGCAGTCCGCTACGAAGCGACCGTGCTGGTCGCAGCCATCAACGAATGGCTGTGACCAGCACTTTCACAACACGCCCTAGTCCCCGGCGGCCAGATACCAGCACGAGTGGGCGCCCTCGGAGGGCAGCTCGACGGTGACGGCCCGCTGGCCGTCCTTGCGCGGCGTAAGGGTGTGGACGCCGGGCTGTCAGTTGTTGAAGTCGCCGACCACGCTGACCGGCCCGGGCGGGATGTCGGCGGGGAGGATGCAGATAACCTCTGTGCGGTCCTCGCGCAGTGTGCGCTGCAGCATGGGTTCGGCTCCTGACGACGCGGGGACGGGGGACTGCGCCCATCCTCGGCACTGAGCCCGAGCCCGCATTCCGACGCATCCGCACGGGCCGTACCACATCACCCTCTCGCCACGATCCGTAGTCGATGTAATGCGAGCGGTGACGCTTCGTGGCAGCGTGGGCCGAGGAATCCACACCCCGCCTATCAAGGGAGTCGCCGTCATGGGCGGTATGCAGGACAAGCGCCAAGAGCCGGGCAAGGGCCGCGAGGAGCAGCAGCGCCCCCAGCGCCCGCAGGAGCCCGGTCAGGACCCGGTCCACCCCGAGCCCGGCACCCCGTCCCGCGTCGGCAAGAGCCCCGACGAGGACAAGCGGCGCCGTCAGGAGGACCTGATCCGCGACAAGCGCGACGACCAGCGCGGCGAGGAGACCTTCTGAGAGCGAGCGGTACCCCACCACGCAGAGCCCCGGCCAGGCGCCCGTAGTCACCCCGGCCGGGGCTCTGTCACGCCGTCGCCGCGCAGGCGGGCAGCCCGGACAAGCCTGCCCGCCTGCGCGGAGCAGCTCCGGCCGGCCCGGGCATGGCGCAGCCCCGGGCGGGAGGAGTGACCGCCGTGTCGTGGACGCGCAGCAGGCGCCGGCCGACGACGTCCACGAACAGGAACGACACGTAACGCGCACCGAACCGGGTCGCGCAGATTGCGGGCCACGACATCGAGGGAGTCCACGGGAGAGGCCGCCTCTGCCGCCGCCAGCACCTCGGCCAGTCCGATCCGCTCACGCGCCACATCAGCCTCCACAGGTCTAAGGACGTCCTTCCCACGAAACAACGGAATCACAACCGCGCCATGGCTGAGCCCCTCAGGCACGGGAGTATGACCGCGGTGGGCGTCACGGGTGTGCACTGCCGGCCGCGCCAACTGGGCCGATCAAGTCCGCCGAACCGGGTCGGTTCACGCTGCCCGTCGGGGGGTGTTCACCGCGATCCGGGCCTTCCCCGTCGTGCTCCCTCCGCTGTTTACCTCAGGCGGGGCGGGTGAGCATTTCGCCGCACCATGACGGGCGCGGGGCGAGGGCGCTGCAGCCGGCGTAGCACCGGCTGTTTCGGGCAGGCGCCGGTGGGGCAAGGCAGGCGCACTGGGGTGGTGCTCGCCCGGTCCATGCGCCTTCAGACTGGCAGGCCCGGCCCAGCGACCCTCGGGCTCGGCCCGGTACCCGTGTGAGGGAGTGCGGCTGATGGCTTACGGCATCGTGTGGGACGAAGCCGCCCTGTGCGGGGCCGTACGACACATCGCGGACGACCCGGACGGGCTGCGGCTGCTGCTGTGCGCGGTCGATTGCCTTGCCGTCCAGCCGCGCCCACGGGGTGCGGCCTTCCACGGACCGGGGCTGTGTCGCATTCACATCGGCCGCTACCGCGTGATGTACGCGATCACCACAGCTCCGGTTGCGGTCGTCATCAAACACGTCGGCCGCCTCGGGTGAGCCGGAGAGGTGCTGCGATGAGACGCATCGCGACGGTCGGCGTCTACGGCTTCATGGCCGGCGCCTTCCTCGAAAAGCTCGCCGACGGGGGCGTGGGGCTGCTGCTCGACCTCCGCCAGCTCCGCGGCGTGCGGGGCCCCGACTACTCCTGGGCGAACTCGGTGCGGCTGCAGCGTGCGCTCGCCGCGGCGGGCATCGGCTACCGGCACGTGAAGGAGCTGGCGCCGACGACGGAACTGCGTCATCTCCAGTACCGCGAGGATGACCGCCAGGGCGTGGGCAAGCGCAACCGGATCGCGCTGGCGCCCGAGTACGCTGAGCGCTACACCCGTGAGATCCTCGACCCGTTCGACCTCGGCCCGCTCGTGGCCGAGCTTCCGAGCGGCTTGGTGACCGCCCTGTTCTGCGTCGAGCGCGATCCGGAGGCATGTCACCGCTCGCTCGTGGCCGAGCGCCTGCGCTCCGAGCACGGCCTGCCCGTCACGGACATCCGCCCGGGCTGATCCGTGCCCGTCACCGTAATCCGTGGGCTTACGGACACCCGAAGCTACTCAGGTCAGTCCTGGGCGCTGGGGACGGCGAGCGGCTCGCCCGGAGCCTGCTTCTTGGCCGCTTCCATCTGTTCGCCGAGTTCGGTGAGGCGGTTGCGGCCCATGGCCTTGCGGACGTCGGGGAACCATTCCTTCTCCTCTTCCTCGACGTGGTGGCGGACGTTCTCCATCAGGACGCTCATCTTGGCGCCGAACCGTTCGTCGGCCGGGTCGAGGTCTTTGAGCTCGGAGAGCATCCACAGCACGACGTGGTGCTCCTCGATGCTTTCGAGGACGTGGTCTTTGGTGTCGGGGTCGGTCTCGCGGGCGGCCGGGTAGAAGATCGTCTCCTCGATCCAGGTGTGGGTGGTGAGTTCCTTGATCACCTTGTCCGCGATTTGCCGCTTCTCGGCGTGGTCGCTGTCGCCGGCCTTCTCGAACTGCTTGAACAGCTTCTCGACCGTCTTGTGGTCTTCCTTGAGCAGCACGATCCCGTCCACCCGTGCCTCCTTGGCGTCGCCGTACCAGGTGGCGCAGCCGGCCACCCGGACGCCGTGTACCCGGTCCGTCGACGCGTAGCGCGTCAGGGACGAAGGTTTGGCCCGAAAAGGCGACGTGTATGCGCCGTACGCCGATCAAGGCCGCGCCGCAGGCCACTCAAGACGGGCGTCGGCGGCAGTCGCAGTGTGCAGGGCCAAGGTTACCGTCGACAGGCTGCACCGCGCAGGACTGGCAGTAGAGGTGACAGCGAGCGTCCTCGCGCCGTGGGGCCCGTGCTGCGCTCGCGGCGGGCCTGGTTGGAGCGGCAGGGGCTGGCGGCGGAATCCGAGAGTGGGAAGAGCTGCTGACTATTCGCGCCAGTCGCGTTAACGCCGTCCTTGGTTAGGTGGTCGGCAACGGGCCCTGGCCAGCCAGTGCTTCAGCTGGCCACGACGACGAGCCTTGTGTATTCGAGCTGCTCTGCGTGCCTGGCGGTGAGGTGGGCGTGAACGTCGACCAGGAACTCCTTCAGGGCCGTGAACCCGTCTGTGTACGCAGCCTCTTGCTGGCTGGTGTCCGTCGGCATCCAGAAGATCAGGAGCTGCGCGTGCCTTCGTATACCGATACATGACTTCCAGAAGGGGTGGAAAAGTATATTGCGCCTGCCCGGCGAGGGCGAGTGACACTGCATGCGATGCGCAGGCGCCGGTAACCGCGCGGAAGCGGCTGAGGGCCTCCGGATGTGAGGAAGCCCGTCCCGGGCAGGGTGCTCGGATTGTCGGCGCGGTGAGGCGCCCGGACGCACGGCGCCATCCCCCTCGCGTCGCCGGACTGGGCCGCGATGCGAAGCCGTGGCCCGCGTCGGTGCGCACCGCGCCTGGCGTCCGAGCAGGCCAGGGGGCATACCGCTTTCCCGCGGCGTCCGCTCGATCCCGTCGACCAGCGTCTTTTCGGCATCGCCTTACCGGACGGCGCGTCCGGCCGCCCCGACGTCGTCTACCCGCTGCGCCATCGCGGGGCCCGACCTGGACATGGTTTGGCCCGGACAGGCGACGTGCCTACAGCCGTACGCCGACCGGGGATCCTCACATCACCGGCGTGCCCTATTGGGGCAGCCCGTCCCCGCACCACTGCGACCGGCGGCCATCAGCCGGCGGGTCCTGATCCAGAGGGAAGAGGGCAAGGGTGCCGGTTAGTTCCAGGAGGCGGTGGAGCTGGAGGTTGGGGGCGGCGAGGCGGATAGCGGTGCCGGTGGGCTGCGCTATGCGGCGTGCGGCGAGAAGTGCGTTGAGCGCGGAGGAGTCGCAGAAGGTGAGGCTGCTGCAGTCGATGACCACGGGCCTGGCGGGTGAGGCGTGGGTGAGGGCTTCGGCGAGGGCGAGCTGCAGGGTGGGGGCTGTATCGATGTCGATCTCGCCGGTGGGCCTGACTGCGATGGAGTGGTCCAGGATCTCCACGGCGATGTCGCGGCTGCTTTTTCGGTGAGGGTGTTCGGGCATGCTGGTTCACTCCTCGGATCATGTTGTGGCCTCCGCTACCGGCAGGCCGGTCGGTCGGGCGGTCACATACTGCGCTGGTCGTGTGTGTTCTGGCGGAGTTGGTTGATGTGCCGGGTGAGGGCGTCGATGCGTTCGGCGAGGTCGGTGTCCTGGGGTCGCAGGTGGTGCCGGGTATCGGTCAGTGGGCCCACGAGGCGGGCGGCGTCGTTGTCACCGAGGGCTTGGTTCAGGTCTCCGACCGCGATGTCGGCGTCCGCCGGGAGGCTGGAGAGGGCGGTGACCTGGCCGGCGAGGCGGCGCAGGTCTGCGGCGTTGTTGCGAGCCCAGGCGTTCACGTTGCGGTCGGCGGCGCGGGTGTCGCGGGTGGCCTGGACGCGCTGTTCACCGGTGCTCCCGGCGGTGCCGGGGCGCAGGCGTAGGTAGCGGCGTTCGGCGGCCTGGCGGCTGGCGACTCCGAGTGGGCCTGCCAGGTCGGCCCAGCTGGCGCCCTTGTCGCGGGCGGTGTCGATCAGGCTGCTCTCCCAGCCGGCGAGCTGTTCGCGGACCTCGCGCAGCATCAGCAGTGCGGCGAGTGCCGGGTGCGGGCCCGCGTTGTCCTCGGGTTTCCCTTTGGTGGCCGGCGTTCCCGCGGAGGGCTGCTGCGCGTCCTTGACTGCCTGGTTGATGGCCCGCAGTGCCGCTGCGGCGGCAAGGAACGGGACTGGTGCGGTCGGTTCTGCGGCTTCGTTCATGGCACTCTCCGGAACCTTGTCATCCTCCAGATGACTCCTTGCTTGTCATCGTTTCGATGACATGTTACAACGGATGCACGTTGAAGCGCATTGGCAGTTCCTGCCTGAACCAACTGGAGGTGTTTCGCGATGTTGATGCGCACTGACCCGTTCCGCGAGATCGACCGGATCGTCCAGCAGCTGTCGGGGACGTCCGGGACCTGGTCGAAGCCGTCGGTGATGCCGATGGACGCCTACCGTGAGGGCGAGGAGTATGTGATCGCGTTCGACCTTCCGGGGGTGAACACCGAGGCGATCGACATCGACGTCGAGCGGAACATGCTGACCGTGAAGGCGGAGCGCCGCCCGGTCGCGAAGGCCGACTCCGTGAAGGTGGAGCTTTCCGAGCGTCCCCTCGGTGTCTTCTCCCGCCAGATCGTGCTGGCCGACACCCTGGACACCGAACGCATCCAGGCCGACTACGACGCGGGTGTCCTGACCCTGCGGATCCCGATCGCCGAGCGCGCCAAGCCCCGCAAGATCAGCGTCGGCGGCGAGAGCGGCCGCAAGCAGATCTCCGGCTGAACCCTCCAGTACCAGCCGGCAGCGGAGGGCGGGAAGAGCCGATTCCCCCTCCGGCGGCCCGCCCTCCGCCCTCTTTGGCCCCTTCACCCCTTTCCCCGGAGGTGATGTGATGTCGATGCGCAGGGAGTCGTTCCTGGCCCATGTCCAGGAGCGCGGCGAGTACGAAACCCAGGAAGAGGCCGACCGCGTGGCCCGCGTCGTCCTGGGCCTGCTGGGCGCACACCTGGTTGGCACCGTGCGGGCAGAACTCGCCGCCCGGCTCCCCGAGACGTACGCCCTGATCCTCCTCAATCCGCTCCAGGCCGCGGAGCCGCTCTCGCCGGAGCGGTTCGTCCGTGCGACCGCGGCCTGGATCGAGGGCGCCACGGAGAAGACCGCGTTGTGGGACATCGGCGCGGTCCTGTCCACCGCGGCCGCCGCCGCGGGCGACGTCCTTACCCGTGAGGTCCTCATACAACTCCCTCACGGCTACGACCTCCTCTTCGGCCACCCCCAGCCCACCTGACCAATCCGATCCCTGACCTCCACCGGCCGGAGGCCGGATTCTTCGCAGAGAAAGGCAACCGCAGCCATGTACGACCAGCCTCGACCGCATCAGGCCACCCCCGCCATGACGTTCGGGCAGATGCTGGAACGCGTGCGCTACGAAGGCGCCTACCCCACCCCCGAACGCGCCGCCGAAGCCGTCCACCACGTCCTCGCCGCGCTCGGACGCCAGCTCACCGGCGACGAACGCGTCGACCTCGCCCAGGCCCTGCCCGCCGAGGCCGCCCTCACCCTGACCGCCCAGATCCCCGACACGCGGCAGCTCACCGGCTGGGGCTTCGTCAAAGACATGGCGGCCCGCACCGGCGTGAGCCCGGCTGTCGCCCGCTGGGACACCGGCGCCGTACTCGCCGTCGTCACCCGCCTCGCCGGACCCGACCTCCTCGCCCGCATCCTCCGCCAGCTCCCCGACGGCTACGCACTCCTCTTCGGCCAGGCCCAGCTGCGCCGGCCCGAGCCCGCCGCAGCTTGACCCACGCCGACAGCGCGCGGCCATACGTGAGGGCCGGGACCGCACGTGCGGTCCCGGCCCTCACGTATGACGATCAGCGCTTGAAGACGTCCTTGACCTTCTCCTTGGCCTCGCGGGCGTCGCCCGTAGCCTGCTCCGCATGGCCCTCAGCGGTCAGCCGCTCGTTGCCCGTCAGACGGCCAGCGGTTGCCTTGAGCTTGCCCTTGGCCTGCTCGCCCTTCGCTTCGGCCTTCTGCTCACCAGACACAGCTGATCACTCCCTCTTCGGTGGAAACGCCTACGCAACCCCGTATGGCCACCGGAAGCCCGGGTAAAACAGGGCGACCGCAACAGGCTTACCCGGGCTCGCCAGGCCCGCAGGTGCGGGCCGGCGCGCTACCGGGGGAGGAGGGCGCGGACGGTCTTGCCACCTTCGGGCCCGGGCATGACGACGACGTGGTGGGCGAGGCCGTTGACCATGTGCCAGCCAAATCCACCCGTCCCCTCCACGAGGTCGGGGGTTCGCAACCGCGGCATCCGCGGGCTGGGATCCTCGACGGCGACCTCGATGCAGCTGGGGTGCGCGGTCAGGCGGAGGGTGTAAGCACCACCACCGTGGCGCAGGGCGTTCGTCACCAGCTCGGAGACGACCAAGACGACCGTGTCAGCCTGCTCCCGGCCAATGGCTGGCCCCCCGAGGGATTCGACGAACCCCCGGGCGGCCCGGCGCGCCTCGGCGACGGCGGACAGGGGCCGAAGGGCTGTGCGCTCGGCGCTCGTCGCGGTCATCGCGCCCTCCGGGTCTGTTGTCGGGATCCCGCCCTGCCTGCCCGGTCGTTGTGCCCCTGACCGCAGCTGTTCACCTCCGACAGCATTCGATTACCTAAGAGGCGAGCGAACGAAAATCTATGTCGGCCGGAGTAGACATTGGATTGTGGTGTGGGTATGGTTTCTCTCGTAGCCCAGTCAAGAGGGGCCCGGCAGGGACGAACTGCCGGGCAGTGGTACCCGCAGTACAGGAAGTAAGTGCAGTCGGCAGGGCGGTGCGGTGGTGGAGTTCCGAAGCCAGGGTTGTTGCAGGACGGCGACGGGGCTGACGACCGGACCGGGTGGCCCGCAGTGATCAGGGGCCGCCACCGGCAGTACCGCAGTTACCGCAGTGGAAGTACCCGCAGTAAGTGCAGTCGGCATTACCCAGCAGTGCAGTCAGTAAGCAGGACCCCCGGTGAAGGTGTCGGCTGAGGGCGCGCGCACCGGGAAGTTCGGCAGTGGGGTTCTAAGCCAGAGCAGATGCAGGATGGGCGACGGGGCTGGCTGTCGAAGTGTGGCGCTTGGCAAGGCCACAAGCAGTACCAGCAGTTCGAAGTACCGCAGTTCGCAGTATCAGCGGTACGGCAGTTCCTGCAGGTAGGTAATTGATCACCAGAGGGAAGCACGGAGGAGTTGGGACGCCATCAGGATCGCCCGGACGCCACGCGAGTCCGGGTACCGCAGGACATCGATAGTGAGGTGGTCTCCGGTCAAGCACCGCGATCCCCGCGCCACTCGTCCCCGTTCGGACGGGTAAGCGGAAAAAAGTAGGCCGGCGCAGTATCAGGGCCGGTAGATGGTGTAACTGTCCTTCGGGGCCCTGGTGCCATAGGCGCCAGGGCCCCTCCACGCGTTTCACGAAAGAGGTTCGATGACAGCAGAGAATCCGGCCGGCCCGCTCGGCGGCCACCTGGACGACGACGATTTCCCCGCTTACACCATGGGCCGGGCCGCCGAGATGCTCGGCACCACCCAGGGCTTCCTCCGCGCTCTCGGCGAAGCCCGCCTCATCACCCCGCTCCGCTCCGCTCCGCCGGCGGACACCGCCGCTACTCCCGCTACCAGCTGCGCATCGCCGCCCGAGCCCGCGAACTCGTCGACCAGGGCACCCCGGTCGAGGCCGCCTGCCGCATCATCATCCTCGAAGACCAGCTCGAGGAAGCCCAGCGCCTCAACGCCGAATACCGCCGCGCCGCCGCTGCGGCAGACCCCGCCGCGGCCTGAGACCGCCTCCGGGCCATGAACGGGCGCGCCGCGGCCTGCCGGGGGAGTGCGCATACTACGGGGCCCGCCCCTTGTGGTGACAGAGTTCCGGGACGCAGTGGCGGACGTGCTGGCGCCGAGGCCGGGGAGTGTGCGGGCAGGGGTCAGGCGGAGCCGAGGTGGCGGCGCATCTCGCCGGCGGCGCGCACTCATGCGGATCGGGGGCGGTCCGCAGAAGCCGACGGCGCGGGAGTCACTGCTGTCGTGTCTCTTCCATTGCCAAATGGATCAATAATTCACCTTTGCGTGACCGTTTAAGGCGTCTTCATGGGTAGGCGGGGGGGCGAGTCATCACTCCTTCTTGGAGGTCGTCATGTCGTCAACGCACCGCGCTCCGATCGAGGAGCACCCGGATCTGGTGGAGCTGCGGGCCCGGCACGACCGTGTGGCGGCGACCCCGCGCGCGCAGATCGTCGAAGCCCTCGCGCTGTTGGCGGGTCTCTACCTCGCCGCGTCCCCGTGGATCGCGGGGTTCAACGGCTCGGTCACGCTGGCCGTCACCAACCTCATCTGCGGTATCACCTACATGCTGCTCGGCGGTCTGGGCAATTCCTACGAGCGCACCCACTCGATGGCCTGGGCGGCGGCCGCCATCGGGGTCTGGACCTGCATCGCACCGTGGGTCGTCACCGGCGATGTGGCGCAGACCCGCTCGATCACCAGCAACCTGATCATTGGTGTGATCGCCACTGTCCTCGCCCTGGCTGCCGCCTCGGGCGCCCGCGACCGGGATACCCGACGCGACCTGGGAGCCCAGCCGTACCGCTCCATGCCCGGCAACCGCTGACATCCGCAACCCTCGGCAAGCTCCGGACAAGGGGCGGGAGGGCCGGCACGTTCACAGCATCCTGGGCGCGCCCCACTCCGTCTTCCGATGGGTAGCCGCGGGACGACGTCGGCGAGTCCCAGTGCAAGGGCACGGGGACGGGTTCCAATAGGGGCGCGTGGGGCCGCGATCGGAGCATCGCTGCTCCAGCCCCCGTGCGCTGCCGGCCGGGGCAGGGCCGGTAGCCGTCACACGTGGCCGCCTGCCCGGCCGGCAGCACCCGCGACGGTGATTGCCACCAGACCTGCTCTCTGGCGATCACGTCCTGGACCAGCTCGATCTGCCTGGGCGGACGCTGGTCCTCGACGTGAGCCCGGCGCAAGTCGCTGCGCGAAAAGAACCGCAACCGGTAGCCGGAAAACGAAACACGGAGTCGTCCGCCTTCCTCGTTCCGTCAGGCAGCCGGACACGTCGATGCGTTGAGGTCTTTGGTCCATCGAAGCCGGACCCGCTGCAGGACCGGTGACCAGTGCACGTTGAGCGGGGTGTGGAGTGAGCGGCCGCGGGCTGGGCAGTGGCCTCGTGAGTGGAACGTCCGGGATGTGAGGTGAGAGGCATGGGATTCTCGCTGCACAGCCATCTCGCCGCGCGTGCCGCTGACCGGCACGCGCGGCGGGCAGCTGCTCGGTGGCGGCACGACGGTTCGGAACCTCAGTGGGCTCGTAGCGATCTGCGACTGCGCCGCCTGCTGTCGCTGTGGGCCATCCCCGTGTTTGTTGTCGGCGCCGTCCTCTTCGCGGTTCTCGCTTCACAGACCGCCGCCCATGCCGATCCGTCCCGCACCCTGTACGTCGTCCTGGCCGCGGTCTGCTTCGCCGTGGCCGTGATCGCGATCATCGGCCTACGGGTGATCAGGCACCGTGCCCGTGAAGAGAACCGCTGGCACCGCCCGTCCTGAGCGAACGAGGGACTGGGCGGTGCCAACATTCGGGATGACGCGGCCACGCGGGTAGGAGTCCGGTACCGGGTGCGGCCTGGCTGCCCTCGGGTGGCAGGGCGGGGGTACGGGTGGTCTCGCTGGGCTGTACGCGGCCTAAGGTGGCCGTTCTCGCTGGTCACAGGTGCAATCCTCCATGATCAGAGTTGCACCGTTCCTGTTCCTTTTACAGTCCCGCAGACCCCGGCGTGGCTGCAGGCGGCGGGCGCCCTTCGCGCAGGTGGGCTGCGCGGGCACGTCGGCCCGGCTGGTTCTTACGACGGGCGAGTCATGGTTCGGCGTGCTTTTGACCGGCTGACGGCTGGGGTCGTCCGCTGCGGCATGTGGGCTGCTTGCGCGTGGAGGTGCCGCGGGAAGGGGGAATGGGCGGTGTCAGCGTCAGGCGTCAACCCTCGCCTCCGCGTGTCACACGGGGTGCCGAACGCTGTGCTTGTGGTGCCGGGTGGTGGCCAGCGGTGGCTATGGTCGGCTCAGTCCGCGTCGATAGGGCGTGCGCGGGCGAGGCCCGGTGACCAGAGCGCTCTGGCGGCAGTAGCACCGGGCCGCCCCACCACCTTCTGGACCGCGCCCGGCGTCCGCGAAGGGATTCTCTGGTCGGGCCATCCCTCCAATTGGCGAGCAGCACATCGCGGAGCCCGGCCTGGTGGCGCTGGGCATCACATGGGCTCAGCCACCGCCCGGTCTGCCGCGTCGGGATGGGGTGAGGCGCGGGTCGCAGCCGATGCCTCACGGGCCACAAAGGAGGGACCACCGGCCCTACCGCCCTCAGCAACCGCAGAGAGCCTTAGGATGAGCCGGAGCGAGGAGGCCGGGATGAGCAGCCATGATGAGCTGGTGCTCGCGCTGATCGAGGAGTTCTTCACCCAGTGGGATCCCCTCCCCGAGGACACCCGAGCCCGGTGGCACACGACCGGAGCACTCGACCCGTGCACCGCAAACTGCATCCAGCTCTGGGCCATTGACCGCTCCCTCTACGCCCACCGCCACGGCACCACCACCGAACATAGTGCCATGCGCACACAACGTGACCAGATTCTCGAGTGGCTCAGCCGCCAGCCCACGTCGCAATGAATCACTCAAACCGGCCGGCACGCGCGGATCGCCACGCGTGCACGTCCATTACTCCTTGACGGCTGCGACGGCGCTGGAAAGGGGGGAGGTTCGCCGGCGACTGCGGCACCACCCGCACGAGGATTGGAATCGCTGGCACCGCCCGGCCGGGCGCTCTCGCATTGTCGGGGTGCGACCCCCGTCGCGGCCTCGGTGGCCAGGGCCGCACCCCGTACTTCCGAACGTGCACAGGTCCAAGACGACGCTCAGGGATTGATCTCGGTTGTCCCGCATGCCGAGCGTCCACGATCGACAGGACCGACCGAGCGCCCCGTGACACGACAGCGCGTTCGCCCGTGAGAGGGTTGCTGTCATGACAGTTGGCGCGACTCCGGACAGCGAAGTTGTACTCGAGACGAGTCGTTTGCTGCTCAGACCTTGGCGGGTAGCCGAGGCTGTCGTCCAGCGTGAGCTGTGGACCGAACGTGACCCACGAGTGCCGCTGCACCGCCGAATCGACGCGGACGGACACCCCACGGTCGCGGAGCTCGAGGATTCGATCCGCACCAACAAGGTGTGGTCGACCGGGTTGCTGGCGGTCGAACGGAAGGCGTCTCGTGACGTCATCGGCTATTGCGGGCTGGTCGACAGCGGGCGAGGATCGGTAGGGGAACCGGAACTGGCATTCGAGCTGCTACGCCGAGTTTGGTGTCAGGGATATGCGACCGAGGCCTCGTTGGCGGTTCTGGAATGGGCGCGATCGTCTGGGTACGAACGTCTGTGGGCCACGGTCTGGGACTGGAACACCGCTTCTCGCCGTGTGCTGGCCAAGGTCGGGTTCACCGAGACCGAGCGAAAGGAAGTGGACACGGTGCACGGGACCGCCCTGTTCACCACGAGACGGCTCTGACACACCCGATGCTCGGCCTTGCAGCCCTACACCGGCGCAGTCCGAACCAGCCGACTGGCGTACCTCCGGCCCGCAGCCGGGGGAGTGGAGTTCCCAACCCGCCTGGAAAACATCCAGCCCCTCGGCCCCGCTTGAGGCACGAACCGCAGCTGAACCAGAGCAGCAGTGGGGGGCCCCCCCCCCCCCCGGGGGGGGGCCCCCCCGCCCCCCCCCCCCCCCCCCGGGGGGCCCCCCCGCCCCCCCCCCCCCCCCCCCCCCCCTCACCCGCGGCTCGGGCCGGCGGGCCGGGGGCG
>NZ_JBHYXN010000071.1:12672-26455 GCF_042752335.1 Streptomyces sp. NPDC059355
GGGGGGTTTGTTTCCCCCACCCCGCCTGAAAAACAACCCCCCCCCCCCCCCCGCTTGCGCCACCACCCCCCGCCGCCCCGGCCCCGGGGGGGGGGCCCCCCCCCGGGGGGGGGGGGGCCCCCCACTGCCGCTCTCACTCCTCGCCGGGGGCGCTCCAGACGGCCGGCCCGCCACCGCGCCACTCGATCAGCAGCGGATCGTCCAGGCGGACTTCGTCGGGGTCCAGTCCTGCGCGTCGCAGGAACTCCAGGAGGTCGCCGGGGCCCAGGGCGCGGCCGAGGATTTCGCCGTCGCACCGGACGCGGCGTCCGCCCTCGGCGTCCGGCGGATAGACGATCACGCGCAGCGCAGCAGCCATCCCCCCCACCCTGCTGCCACCGGTCACTCCAGCATCCCGAGAGCGACGTCAGGCCGGCAGTGCGGACAGGGAGGTATTTGCTCGACCAGCGCCCGGCGGGCCTCGTCGGTACTAAGGGCCGCGCAGCGCTTCCGGGCATCCCAGCAGGTCCCGGCGTGGACGCGGACCGGTAGCCGGCCCGCCCCGATGCCGCGCTCGATCAGCCACGCGGGGGGATCGGCCGGCGGGCGGCGCCGCGCGGCGAGGGCCTCGCGCTCTTCCGCCGTGTTCAGTGCCCGTTCGGCGCGGACGAGCTCGCCGCGCAGGTACGTCACGACGGTGCGCAGGCGCGGCAGGTCGGGCGGGAGCTCGGACACCGCTCGGGCCACCGAGGAACGCGTCCCCGCCATGGACGCCCGCGTCCTCGCCCGGCACGGCCTGCCGCCCCTGGCGGCCCTGGACCGGGCCACCGGCGAACCCGTCCGCCGCTACGAACGCGCCAGGCCCGGCGAACTGATCCACGTCGACGTCAAGAAACTCGGCAGGATCCCCGACGGCGGCGGCCACAAAGTCCTCGGCCGGGCCGCCGGCAGCCCGAACAAGGACCGCCGCAACGGGGCCGGATACGCCTACCTCCACACCGCACTCGACGACCACACCCGCCTCGCCTACACCGAAGACCTCCCCGACGAGACCGCCCCGACCTGCGCCGCCTTCCTCACCCGCGCCGTCGCCTGGTTCGCAGAACGAGGCGTCACCGTTGAACGCGTCCTGACCGACAACGCCTGGGCCTACACCAAGAACACCTGGCGCGACACCTGCCGTGATCTGGCCATCAGCCCACGATGGACCCGGCCCTGGCGCCCCCAGACCAACGGCAAGGTCGAACGCTTCCACCGCACCCTGCTCGAGGAATGGGCCTACCACCGGCCCTACACCTCAGACCACGAACGCATGGAAGCGTTTGCCGACTGGATCGACTGGTACAACTACCACCGACCCCACACCGGCATCCAAGGCCACACACCCGCCAGCCGCGTCACCAACCTGTCCGAACAACACACCCGGCTCCTGACCTTGTTGCAGGGGCGGGCGGATGCGGCCGGGCTGATCACGTGGGAGGTGAACGTCAACTCCACGGTCCGCCGGGCCCATCAGCACGCGGCTGGTGCCCGCCGGGACGGCACCGGGCAGAAGGAGCCGCCCGGTGGGCTCGGGTTCGAACCGGAGGATCACGGGCTGGGCAGGTCGCGGGGTGGGTTCTCCACGAAGATTCATCTGGCGTGCGAGCAGGGCCAGAAGCCGCTGTCGTTGCTGGTCACGGCAGGCCAGCGGGGCGACAGCCCGCAGTTCGAGCCGGTCCTCGAAGCGATCCAGGTGCCCAAGCCGGGTGGCGGTCGTCCGAGGCGCAAGCCGCTGCGGGTGCGTGGTGACAAGGCGTACTCATCCCGCGCCAACCGTGCCTACCTGCGCAGACGCGGGATCCGCTGCACCATCGCCGAGCCGGCCGACCAGGTCCGCAACCGCAAGCGCCGTGGCCGTGCCGGTGGCCGCCCGCCGGCCTTCGACCGGCAGGACTACAAGGCCCGCCACGCGGTCGAGTGCGGGATCAGCCGCCTCAAGCAGCACCGGGCTGTCGCGACCCGGTATGACAAGCTCGCCTGCCGGTTCGAGGCGACCGTCCAGGTCGCGGCGATCCATCAGTGGCTGTGAACCAGCGGCCGCCCATGCGGCCGTGCCATGCTGATCACCGGCATCGGGCAGCACACGCATGGGGAGGGTTCAGTGGCCGCCAGGTACTACTGCGCCGACAGTGAGAACGGCGACCACGTCGACGACCCGTCTGGGGACGCGCTGTTCATGCTGATCAGCGACCTGAACGACTCCGATAATACCTTCGTCGTCATTCAACCCGACCAGGACGACCCCGCCTGGTTCGCCTCCGTCGCAGTCCCGGACGAGGGCGGATATGAGATCGTCCGCCGCGACACCACCCGCCGCGAACACGACGTAACCGTCGAGAACAGCACCGACCGCATCGCGGGCGACCTCACCAAATGGCTGGCCGCCCGCCCTTCCTAAACCACGGCCTAGAGGGGCGGCAGGCCGTCCTCGTACCCCTCGACCTCATAGGTCCTGAGCATCTTGGAGACGGGCTCCCTGATGTTTCCCCGCAGGAAGGGTATCGCGTTGACCAGGTACTCCCGGGCGTCGAGCAGGCTCTCCAGGACCTGGAAGTACACCGCGCCGCGGGTGAGCTCGGTATCGAACGCGTACACCTCCTCGACGAACCCGAAGCACCTGCGCAGCAGGTCCTCGTCCCCCTCCGGCGCCGCCAGGGCCGGCTGGAGGACGGGCCTGACCAACCCATCGAGCAGGATCACGTAGAGGCTCAGCTCGCCGTCCGAGGTCGGCAGCGCCTCACCCGGCCCGAGCTCGTACTTCTCCTCCAGGAAGGGCCTCGTCTCGGGAACCGTTTCGAGCATGCGCGCGAGGATGTCATCCGTGATCACAGCTGATCCGCTCCTTCTGGCAGTAGTAGACGACGGGACCTTCGCTGAACATCCCACAGCGGAAGCCGGTCCCGGTCGCGGCCTCCGTGGACCCATGGCAGGACCTCCTCTGCACAGAAGATCACATGAGTGATCCAGTTCTAAAACGCGGCCTAGCTGGACGTGCTGCTGCCCTACCCCCGAACCCTCTTCTGAGTGAAGCCGCTCCTGCCGCTGGCCATTGTCTCCGCCGTAGCGACTGGCCGTGGTGGAACAGTGAGGGGATGGAGTCTTCACCGCGTGGGTTGTTCGCTTCGACCGTGCCGTACTACGCGAGGTTTCGGCCTGCGTACGACGATCACTTGTTCACCCTGCTAGGTACGCGCTTCTTATTGGACGGGACCCAACGCGTGCTGGACTTGGGGGCTGGCAGTGGCGCGCTGACGTTGCCGCTGGCGGCGCTGGTCCGTGAAGTGGTCGCGGTCGATCCCGAGCCGGACATGCTTGCCGAGGGCCGCCGGCTTGCCGCCGAGGCGGGTGTGGGCGGTATCGACTGGCGACGGGGGGACTCCAACACGTTGCTCGCGCTGAACGTGGGGCCGGTACTGCTGACGGTCATGGGCGCGTCATTCCACTGGACTGACCGCGAACGGCTGCTGCAAGGCCTGGACACCTTGATCGAACCCGGTGGAGCGGTGGTGTTGGCCACCTGCGGAGCGCGGCACGAGGACCTCGATCTCCCGGCCTGGCTGCCTGTGGTCGAGGAGGTCCGCAACCGGTATCTGGGCCCGGACCGCCGTCCGGACTCCGCCCCGGGCGCCTATCCAGACGTGCGGCACGAGGAGGTTCTGCTCCGCTCACCGTTCTCCCGGATCGGGGCGATCCACTGGGATCGCACGGTCCGCCGGACCGTGAACGAGGTCATCGGGCTCCAGCTCTCCTTCAGCTTCACGAGCCCGGCCGCCCTCGGCTCCGATCTTCCGGCCTTCGAACGTGACCTTCACCGAGCACTGACCGCATTCCGGCCGGAGGGCGGCCTACTCGAAGAGCGTGTCCGAACGGAAGCTGTCATCGCTTGCCGTTCGTAGCTCATGGAGCATGAAGCTCCCGCCTTCACCCGTAGCCGCCACTGACACTTCCCGCGGCAGAACGAGTGGCGTTCTCGTGGCAGACGACAGGGTTTGTGTGTGGTGTGCAGGCGAGTGTGACGGAAATTTCCGGTTTCGGTAACCGGCTCCGGTGAGGGCTGTAGTCGGTCGTGTGTCGGGTCGAGAGTGGGGTCCTCGGCTCATCCGGGCCGGGAATCCGCACCGCCCTTACCGGCCTGTTTCGGCTGGTGGAGCGCTGATGAGGGAGCGTCACCCATGTCGTCTGTTTCTTCCTCCGTCCGTCGTATCGCCGCCACCGTTCTGGCCGCCGGGGTCGTGGTCGGTGCGGCCGCGCTGCCGGCCGCCGCGCAGGATGGTCACCACCAGCAGCGTCCGCGGGTGGAGATCAGCCGGGTCCAGGCCGACAGCCCCGGACGCGACGACCGTTCGAATCGGTCCCTGAACAGCGAGTGGGTGGAGATCACCAACACCACCCGCGACACGGTCAACCTCCGCGGCTGGACCCTGCGCGACAGTGACGGCAACCGCTACCGCTTCGACAACGTCCGCCTGGCCGGCCGCGCCACCATTCGCATCCACACCGGCAACGGCCGCGACACCCGAACCGACCTCTTCCAGAACAGCCGCGACTACATCTGGGGCAACCAGGCTGACACCGCCACGCTGCGCGATAACCGCGGGCGCACGGTCGACACCGAGTCCTGGGGCCGGCGCCACCACTGACCGGGGTCAGGGTGTTGGCGGCCGTCTGGACGGCGGGCGGCCGCCAACACCGCACCGCAGGTGAGTGCCAAGGCCCCAGGCCACGAGGTGTCCTTGGCGCAGCAGGCCGGGCTGCTTTCGACCGGCAGGGCGCCGCCGTGCGTGGACCCTTTGTCGCCCTGCCACCGTGACACGGGAGTGCTCGGCCATTCCGGAAGTCCAGCGACTGTGCGATCTAGCATCCCGGACCGTCGCCGGGGGCGAGCATCGCCAACCTCATCCTCAGCACGTGCGGGCTGGCACGCGGATGACTGTTCGCCGATTCCGCCGTGACCGCGTTCCAGACCCGCTACCTAGCCACCCGGCTGACGGAGGCCCTGCGCGACGTGCACCGCATCGCCGTCAGTCGGGGCGCGCGGCTGGGCGATCCGGTGCCGGGGGAGTAGCCCGTCACCACGTGACGTGACCCGGGCCGCCGCGCGTCCGGTGGTGGGCATCGCCCAACGGCAATGACGCGGCGCGGTGTTGGTCGTCCCGGGGTCTTCACGCTCCGCTCCTTCGTGGGTACGCTCCGTGCGTCATGGTGGGGCCCAAGTGGAGCCCGGACTCGGGGGGATGCTTCGTGATCGAGCAGGCGTACGTTCAGGCCGGCGACAAGCCCACGCCGGCGCTCAAGGACATCAGGGACCGGATCGCGAAGGCGGTGGACGCAACGGAGGGCAGCACCGGCCTCAAGCGCCTCGCATGCTGGCTGCAGATGCCGGTCGATTCCGCGTTCGGGAAGATGATGGACAGCAACTGCCAGGGGCGCGCCAAGGAGGTCGGCGCTCTGCTGAGCCCCGGGAAGGGCGGGCTCTTCACGCCCGCCGACCTCGGGTCGGTGCTCAGCGCCTCGGCCGCGTGGACCGGCATAGACACGGCCCTGAAGGCCGAGCGCGCCGTGTACGTCAACGGCCCGGCCGGGCACGTGGGCGGGGCCAAGAGCAAGTTCACCAGCGGATTCCACGTGATCGTCTTCCTGGCCGTCGGGAAGGACGCCGACGACCGCGTCTACTACCTGGGCCTCGACCCGGACGTCAGCGCCACGGCGGAGTCCCAGGCGGCGTGGAAGGCACTGGTCGCGGGGGAGCCCGAGACGAAGCCGGAGGAGTTCACCGCGGCGAAAAGCCTGGGGGTCGTCAAGTCGATGATCCTCGGAGAGGAGGAGGGCGGCTTCGGCCCGCTGGTCCGCAAGTACTACGTCGACACCACCGCGAAGTTCCCCAAGATCAACCGCTTCGGCTGAGCACGTCCGGCGCCGTCGGCATACGCCCCGCCACGGTCCCTGCAGATCACCTCCACCTCGGGGTGTCCCAGCAGCCAGGCAGCCAGCGGGTCTGCCTCGCGGCCCGGCAGTACGTCGATGGGGCACCGTCGTTCCAGGTCGACCAGGATGGCGGCCTACGAGCCGCCCTTGCGTCATGCGAAATCATCGACGCAGAGCACTCTGACCTGCCCGACCGGTTGCTCGGGAAAGGACCTGAGCAGGCGCAAGAGGGTGTCGTTCGCCGCCGGGGCTCCGAATGCGATGGCGAGTCGGCTGCCCGCTCGTCCGGCCAGCGCCAGGGCGATCGAGGTCAACGTCTGACGCATCAGCGGGGTGTAGCGGGCATACGGGCTGGTCAGCCCGGTGACCTGTTCGGTGAAGGTTACCGTGGGTCAGGCGTCGTTGAGACAGCGGCACCGGCGTACCAGCAGCTCGATGACCACCCGGGTGCCGCTGACCGCCGCATCGGACAGGCGTCTCAGATACCGACCATGCACCTGCGCTGACGTGGACTGGCAGCCGAGCAGCGCGCATCGACCGCACGGACACGGGCGTGCATCGTGATCGCATCGGCCGATCGCTCGACCAACTCCACGATGACACCGCATAGATGAGGAGCAAGCGCCTCGAAACTCCGCGAAGTGCACGAGGGACACGATGTCAGGCACCACCGACAGCAGTCCTCCGATCACAAGATCAGCGACAGAGCCCAGCCCCCGTCACTGCCGCTACCAACGCCGCCTCCACTCGCTGGTGGGGCACTCAGCCAAGACCACCACCGGCACCCCACCCGCCCACTACGCTCCCGAGGATGACTCTGACCAGGCCAGATGGCAAAACGCTGCTGGAGTATCACACGTCGAACCGCGCCCGGGCGAAGGCGGTGAGGTCGATGTGCGGCCTCTCCCCCAGGGCCAGCTGCGCCAGGCACTCCCCGATCGCCGGGGCGAACTTGAAGCCGTGTCCGGAGCAGGAGGCGGAATACACGAGCCGGGGCGCGGACCGCACCCGGTCGATGACGAAGCTGCCATCCGGCGTCATCGTGTAGAAGCACATCGCGGACCGCACGGGCTCGGGATCGATCCCGGTCAGGAACCGCGACACCGCCTCGGTGATCTCGGCCCGCTGCGTCGACCTGACCGGGCGGGGAGTCAGGTCGGACGGATCGCCCGGGGCCTGCTGCCTGTTGTGGAAGCCGATCTTGATCTCCCGGCCGCCGCGGCTCCACTCCGGGCAGCAGTAGACGACACCTCCGGAAGCCGACTCGTAGACGAACGCGGGCATCCCCTCGATTCCCCTGGAGGAGTGGGTACGGAACCAGTACACGGGCACGCGGTGCGGGCGGAGAATGCCGGGGAGCTCGTCGGCGAGGAAGTCGTTCGACCAGGGGCCGGCGGCCAGGACGACCGCTCCGCACGACACCGTCTCACCGGAGGCAAGACGTACGGTCGCACCCTCGGCGGTGGAGGAGACGGCCAGCGCCCGCTCACCGAAGCGCACTGCGGCGCCGGCGCGCACGGCCGTGTCGATCAGCGCCAACCGGGCGCGGTCGGCGAGGAGGGTGTAGGCGCCGGGTTCGTGCAGGACGGAGATGTCCGGGGCCAGGCTGAGCCAGTCGAAGCGGGCGTTGGCCTCCGCCGCGTCCCAGAAATCGTGCGCGATGCCGCCGGCCCGGGCGGTGGACCGGCTGAGCTCGACCAGGCCCTCGGCGGTGTCCCCCATGAACAGGCCGCCGGTACGCACGGTCAGGACGTCGCCGTGCGCGCTCTCCAGTTCGCTCCACATCCGGTCGGCGCGGTCCAGGAGCGGCAGGTACGACGTCCCCTCCCAGTACGCGCGCCGGAAGATGCGGCTCTCGCCGTGCGAAGAGCCGTACGGGTGGGTCGGGCCGTGCGCATCGACGGCGAGGACGGAAGCTCCCCGCGTCGCCAGCGCCGAGGCGGCGGCGGATCCGGATATCCCAAGGCCGACGACAACGGCGTCGTAGGTGCTGGTCACGAATGGTGGTTTCCCTTCATCAGTTCCGCGGACGGCTGCGGATTCTTCGGCTGTCGGCGTCGCTCGCCGAGGACGGCCTCCATGACGAGGGAGACAAGCGAGAGCCAGACCAGCGCGAAGCAGACGAAGGTGTTGGCGGACGGCACCTGTCCGTAGACGCTGAGGGCGATGACGAGCTGGGCAGTCGGATTCAGGTACTGGACGAAGCCGGACAGGGTCAGGGTGATGGCCTTCGCTCCGAACGAGAAAAGCCAGAGCGGGACGACGGAGATCAGCCCGCAGAACGCGAGCAGTACGTAGTCGGAGGTGTCAGCGGGCGGTTGCAGCGCCAGCGAGTAGGAGGAGAGCGCGGCGACCGTCACGACGCCGACGGCGAGGAAGCACGTCTCCAGGGTGAGGCCGGTGACCGGGTCCGCCGGGGATTGCTTCTTAACGGCACCGTACAGCCCCCAGGTTGCGCTGATGGTGACGAACACCCACCAGTCCAGTTCGCCGCTCCTGGCGATGAGCAGGGCGATGCCGAGCAGACAGAACGCCAGCGCGGCGCGGCGCAGCCGGCTGACCGGCTCGCGTACGAGGAGCATCCCCACGGCGATGGTGACGGCCGGCGCGATCAGGTACCCGAGGCTGGCCTCGATGACCCGGCCGTGGATGGACGCCCAGATGAAGGTGAGCCAGTTGACGCAGATCAGTACGGCGGCGAGCAGATGGGTGACGAGCAGCCGCCAGTCGGCGACCGCCGCGCGCAGCACCCCGGCGCGGCGCAGGACGGCGACGGCGAGGGTGAGGGTGACGAGGGAGACGAGGATCCGGTATCCCAGCAGAGTGGTGGCGGGAATGTGGCCGAGCGCATGCCAGTAGACGACCGAGGAACCCAGGATCAGGTTCGCGACCACCATGGACGCCACCCCGGTGGCCGCCCCTGCGGCAGGGGCCGGACCGGTCACCTGGTGGTCCTCGCGGGACGGGAGACGCGGCATTCGACGAGTTCGTAGGAGAAGTAGAGCGTGCCGTCGGCGTGCACGGAGAACGCGGAGCCGTAATGCTCCTTCCAGAGCTCGAACTCCGCCATCAGCATGTCCAAGGAGGCGCGCCACTTCTCCGTGTAGACGAAGAGGGGGAACGTGTGCCGCTCCAGGAGCCGGAACCTCAGGGAGTGGTGGGCGCCGAACTGCTTTCTGACATCGGTGAGCACTTTCTGGATTCCGACCATGGAGTTGAAGCCGACGATGGCCCGCCCGGATTCGGTCAGGTGGTCGGGCAGGCGGCAGAGGAACTCCGTGAGCACGCGGTCCCCCGAGAACATCGCCTCCAGACCGAGTCCGGTCAGGCCGAGCCGCTCCAGACCCTCCTGGCAGTCGGGCGAAGGAGTGCGCCAGCCAGGGGGGTTGAAGACAATGAGGTCGAATGCCCGGTCGGCTGAGGGCGCGTCGAAGAGGCCGCCCACCTCGAAGTTGACGGCCTGGTCCCCGAAGTTCAGGATCTCGTTCTCGCCCGCAATCTTCACGGAGGGTTCCGAGATGTCCGTGGCCACGATGTTCCGGGCGCCGATACTGCGCAGCAGCAAGGCCTGGACCCCGCTCCCGGTTCCCATGTCGAGTGCCCAGCCGTCGTCAGCCGTCACTTCCGCATGACGAACCAGCAGGTCGCCGAGGCGCAGTCCAGCCGGGCTGACCCGGAAGACCCCGGACCGGTCGAGGAGGCGAAGTGAGTGGCCGAGCCCGAAGTAGGCCTCGTACGAGTCTTGCGATGACACCATCGCGGAGTCGGACGTCCGACTCTCATTGGTCAGGCCGAGCACGTGCCCCCCATATCGTCCCCACGGTTCAGCGCCTGGGCTCCGCTGCCGGTTGTCTCTGCCGGACATCACTGCCCGGCTCCGCCTGCACTCTCGTGTGCCGGCCGGGTCTCACTTGCCGATCGCGCCGAGTTCACGCGAACGGGCGGCGGCGCTGTCGAGCGCCTCGATGATCACATCGTGCAGATTCCGCTGCCGGAGCACGGACATGCCGCGCTCCGTGGTCCCTCCCGGAGTCATGACCTGGCGTGTCACCTCTTCCGGGTCACGCCGTGTGAGCTCCAGCAGATCGGCCGTTCCGCGCAGCACCTGGCAGGTGATGGCCCGCGCCTGGGACGCGTTGAAGCCCGCCGTCAGGGCGAAGCCGGCGAAGGCGCCCGCGATGTGCGCGACGAAGGCGGGCCCGCCGCCGCACAGAGCGGAGGCGTCGTCCAGCAAGGCCTCGTCCTCGACGCGGAGAGCCCCGCCGATCACCGAGAGCACCCGGCGGGCCGCCTCCACGTCGGCCGCGCCGATCGACGGGTCGGCACAGAACACGGTCATGCCCTGCCCCACCTCGGACGGGGTGTTGGGTATCGACCGCACGACGCGCTGCGTGTCGAGGAGCTGGGTGATCGCGGCGACGGTCACCCCGCCCATCACGGAGATGACGAGGCAGTTCCGGTAGGAGCCCGGGACTGCCCGGGCGGCGAATTCCTCGAATGCCTGGGGCGGGATGGCGAGCAGGACCACGGTGCCGGGGCGGGGAGTGTACGCGTCGCGGGCCTCGATGCCGAACTGGTCACGCAGGAGGCGGACCCGCTCCGCCGACTGCTCCGCGACTTCGATCCGTACGGACGGCATCTGCCTCCGGATACCCGCGATCATGGCTGTCCCCATGTGCCCTGCACCGATGACCGCGACGTCCTGCATGACAAAGCCCGCTGTTTCGGCATGGGTGATCCCGATGGCGTGCCGGGCTCAGCGTGGTGGCGAGGTACGGACCAGGGCAATCGGTACTGCACTTCTCGTCCGGAAACCACTGTTGGCGGGAGGATTCAAACAAGCCACACAGGCGTACGGATTTCGATTTGGCCGGGTTTCTGGATCAAGGGATCCACAGTGCGCTGCCCGGCGCGGAGGAGAGCTGGGTCGGGAGTCGGCCACCGCATCGGCACGCGGAGATTGGCCAAGGCCGATGTCCGGCTCAACGACGGACCATAGATGTCGATGGGCGAGATGTTCCACAGGTGCCAGAAGTCTGCGATCTGGACCGCTTGGGGTGCGGCCGCCCGGGCCGCCTCGGCATAGGCGGATGCCCGGTCGAGGCAGACGATCTCCACCTCCGGATGGCCCTCAAGCCAGCGGGCGACCGTCTCCACCTCTCGTCCGGGCAAGACATCGACGGGGCGCCGGGCTTCGAGGCCGACCAGAAGCGTCGCGTAGTTGTGCCCATTGAGCAGGACGAACTCGTCCACTCCCAGGACACCGCACCGGCATCCTCAAGATCGGACACACGCAGAAGCCGGAGCAGGGTGTCCTTGGTCAGCGGCATTCCCATCCGTCGGGCCAGTCGGGCGCCGACCCGGTCGGCCAGGGCCTCGGCCACCCGCGCCAGCAGCTTGCGCAGGACCGGGTTGTGTCGGGCGTTGGGGCTGGTCAGGCCCGGTATCTGTTCAGCGAAGGTCACCGTCGGGCAGCCAGGACTGAAGCGCTTGAATCGGCGAACAGTCAGCCGGACAACCGTCGGAGTCGTTCACAGGGCGGCGTCCGCCAAGCGCCGTTAGTACCGACCGTGCACCCGCCACGACCGCGACATGCACCGCGGGCATCTCGCCGAGTCGGCCCGGGCCCGCGTACGAAACGTGACCACACCCGCGTCCCGTGAGATCGACTCCACCACCACACCCGACAGATGCGGAAACAACCGCACCAAACCCCTGAACCACACACCCGGAGGCTGCATAGCTCAGCCGCCCAGCATCACGAGATCAGCGACCGAGCCCGTTAGTCCCCGATCGCGGGTTCGGCATCTCCGGGTCGCGTCCTGTTCGTTCGGCTGCTTCTGCTGTTTCGAGGCGGGGCTGGCCGTGCCGTTCCCGGTGAGCCGGCCGTGCCGTGAGCGGGGGTGCTGGGGCAGGACTGGCGCCCGGACTGGCTGTAAGAAATGAACTTTTGTGCATATTTGTACGTGGGTGCGAAGAATTCCGCAGAACGGTTGTTACTTGGTCAACTGGTCCGGGCGGGTGATGCCTGCCGGAGTGCGCCGCGTGGTGCGCCGGAGCGCATGATTCCGGATTGCGGCTGGTGGTGCGGGTGGGTGTAACGGTCAGTGAATGTCAGGGTCACGCCTGACGGGTATGTGTGTGGTGTGCAGGCGAGTGTGACGGAAATTTCCGGACTCGACGCCTTTTGCTGACTGACCCGATACAACACCCGCCGCCGACACTCCCACCTCGGCCAACGGCCCCCGATCGCCTACGAGAACGACCTCCAACCAGCAGCTACTACCCTGACCCAAGCCGCATAGACGTGCTCAACATCCGGGGTCAAGGCCCATCGGCTTTGGTGAGTTCGACCTGGACACGACGGGGAAGCCGGCGGCCGCCTGTGACCGTGATGCCGCTGAGGCTCGGCTCCTGGTGGTCGATGTTGCCGGGGTGACGTTCGCGGACTCGTCGTTCCTCAACGTTCTCATCCGGCCGAACAACAGCCGTTCCCTGGCCCTGGCCGGGCCGCTGCCGAATCAGCTGCGGCGGCTGCTGGAGATGACTGGCGTGCTGGGGTTGTTCACGATGCGTGGCGGCCAGGCACCGACAGCCTGACCCCGGTCCGGCCCCCGTCTCAGGAGGCTCAGGCTCCGTGTCCGACAGGACCGCCCGGACATGGGCCGGCAGCACCTCGCTCCGGTCGTTCGGGCGGTGACCTTGGAGGGGCGGCCGGGTGCCGAGGTGACGGGCTGGAGTCTGGCCGAGGCGGCGGGGGAGTGCCGGGCTGGTCGAGGAGCCCCTTCACCCCTGATCGCTGCCGAGTTCAGGAGCCTTCGATCGGCCCGGCCCGATCCCATCCGGGCGCCCGCACGTCGATCGTGAGAGGTCCCGCCCCGACCTCCTCACCGCAGGTCCGGCACGTCGACCTGAGATCGAGGTCGTGCTCGGCGTCATGGTCGGAGCCGGACCCGCCGCGATGCCGGAAGGCGACCGGCCGAGTGTCCACCGCCCAGCGATCGCCCCAGGTCAGCAGTGCGTGCATCACCGGTGCGAGATCGCGGCCGGCCTCCGTGAGGTGGTATTCGAAGCGCAAGGGGCGCTGTATGCGCGGCGCTGGACCAGGCCCGCCTCTTCCAGTGCGCGCAGTCTGGCGGCGAGGCGGTCGCGGGGGGCGCCGGTGTTGCGGACGATCTGGTCGAAGCGCTGGTTGCCGTAGAAGATCTCGCGGATCGCCAGGAGGGCCCAGCGTTCGCCGACGAGTTGCAGCGCGGCGGCCGCGGAGCACGGCCGACCAGGCACTTCGGGGTGCGGAACCGAGTTCTCGCCCTGCTTCACGTTCGAGTTCACGTACCCATTGTCTCCCGAGTCCGTTGTGTTTTCAAACTTACCCGGCTAGCCTCCGATCCATGACAGTTGGAATTTCAAACTCAGGCAGGGCGTCGCGAGCCGTGTTCGCGACGGTCGCGGCCGCGGTCTTCATGTCGAACCTCGACCTCTTCATCGTCAACGTGGCCCTTCCGGCGATCGGCCGCTCGTTCGGCGGCAGCGGCCTCGGCTCCCTCTCCTGGGTCCTCAGCGGCTACGCGATCGTTTTCGCGGCGCTCCTCGTGGTCGCCGGCCGTGTCGCTGACCGCTCCGGCCACAAGCCGGTCTTCCTGACTGGCCTGGCGGTGTTCACCCTCGCCTCGGTCGGCTGCGCACTCGCTCCCAACGTCGGGACGCTGGTCGTGGCACGGCTCGTGCAGGCCGCCGGCGCTGCGCTGCTGATGCCGACGTCGCTCGCGTTGCTGCTCGACACGACGTCGCCCGAGAAGCGCGCCGGGGCGGTGCGGGCCTGGGCGTCGATCGGCGG
>NZ_JBHYXN010000072.1:0-23904 GCF_042752335.1 Streptomyces sp. NPDC059355
CCGGTTGCGTAAACACGTGCTAACCCGCATGACTATGCGGCTGCCCGCATGCCAAACCCTCCCGGGGGTGCCCTGGGTGTCCCGTGGGGCCCACACGGCGGCCACCTTCGATTCAGCACCGGCGGGAATGCCGGTAGACAGGGAAGGACCCATGCGACAGGTACTGAGCCGACAGGTACTGGGCAAGGGGGTGCTCACGGCAGCGGCCGCCACGAGCCTGCTGTCGATCGCGACCGGCGCGGCCTACGCGCACCCGGGGACGACGGCCGAGGCCTCGCATTCGCCGGGCGTGCTGTCCGGCAACAGCGTCTCGGTACCGATCACCCTCTCGCCGAACGTGTGCGGCAACAGCGTGGACGGCGGGGCGGCGCTCAACCCCTCGTTCGGGAACAACTGCGCCACCACGACCGGATCGGACGGCCACCACGGCGACCGCGACTACGAGCGCTACCTGAGCCCCGAGCACGCCGAGGCGTTCGAGCGCTACCTCGAAGAGCACCAGGGCGGCCGGCACGCGCTGCCCGAGCAGCGCCACGAGGAGCCCCGCCACGAGGAGGCCCGCCGCCACGCACCCCGGCACGCGGCCCCCCGGTACGAGGAGCCCCGCGACGAGGGCGGCTACGGCGGCTCGGACGAGGAGGAGTGCGACGACC
The DNA here is from genome assembly GCF_042752335.1 of Streptomyces sp. NPDC059355. Taxonomy (NCBI): domain Bacteria; kingdom Bacillati; phylum Actinomycetota; class Actinomycetes; order Kitasatosporales; family Streptomycetaceae; genus Streptomyces; species Streptomyces sp. NPDC059355. The sequence goes on from NZ_JBHYXN010000072.1 coordinate 654, forward strand.
ACCCGCACGCCCTCCCGGCCCCGGCTCCGGTGGCCCACCACGCTCCCCCGGCGCCCGAGCGGCCGCAGCCGCGGCCACACCCGAAGCCACAGCCCAAGCCGCAGCCGAAGCCGGCGGCGGAGCACCCGGCTCCGAGGCCCGCACCCCAGCCCCACCCCGCGCCGAAGCCCCTCCCCTACCCGGCTCCGAAGCCGCCGGTCCACGAGGCACCCGTAACGCTCCCCGCGCCGGTTCCGCTCCCTGCGCCGGTTCCGCTCCCCGCCCCGGTTCCGCTCCCCGCCCCGGTCGCGGAGGCGCCCCGGCCGCTCCCGGCCCCCGCGCCGGTCGCCGAGGAGGCGCCCGCGCCGGCGCCGCCGCACGGCAGCCGGTTCGTGGAGCACCCGGCACCCGCACCGGTTCCCGCTCCGGCGCCCGAGGTCGTCCGTCCCGCCGACCAGCCGCCGGCCGCCCCCGCCGGTGACACCCCGATCCACCTGGCGCCGGCGCCCGTCCCGGTGACGCCCGCCGCGCCGGCTCCCGTACCGGCTCCGGTGCCCGCCCCCGCGCAGGTGTCGGCACCGGAACTCGCGGCCACCGGCGCGGGTCAGCCCGGCGCCGCGGCGGCCCTCGCCTCGGCACTGATCCTGGGCGGCGCCATTCTGTACCGGAGGTCCCGAGCCGCCTGACCGGCAATACCGGTAATCGGAATAAATATCGGCCGGAGAATCCCTTGTCGGATTCTCCGGCCGTTGCCGTACGCGTTTCCGGACCGGACGGGAATCGTTACGCAGGGCGAAAGCGGCGCGACGGTCGCCGCTGACACCTCTGTCCACGAAAGAAGAGGATTTCGATAATGAAGCTCACGAAGGTCGCCGCGGTCATCGCCGGGTCCGTTGCCGCACTCGGCGCCTCCGCCCCCGCCTTCGCCGCCGCAGCGCCGGTCGCGATGCCCCCCATGAGCCTGACGAGCGGGGCGACGGAGGCCTTCGACGCGCTCGCCCCGGTCACCGAGCAGCTCCCGCAGACCCTGAGCAACGGCGTGGCCGAACAGGGCGAGACCGTCACCAAGGTCGTGGACACCGCGCAGCGCGTCAACAAGGTCCGCAACGATGCGCCGGGCGAGGTGCTCAAGGCCGCGAACGGGGCCACGCAGACGTCCCCGCTCCTCGGCGGCGTGAAGCTCAACGGCGGGGCCCACTGAGACGGTCGGGCCCCCGCCCCCGGCGGGAACCGCGGGAGCGGAAAAAACTGTGGGCGCCACCGGCGAGGCCGGTGGCGCCCACAGTCACATGTGCCGACTGACGTCAGTTGTTGACGCAGACGTTGCCGAACGCGGGGTTCAGCAGGCCGATCACGTCGACGGTGTTACCGCAGACGTTGACCGGCACGTGGACCGGGACCTGGACCAGGTTGCCCGAGAGGACACCGGGCGAACCCACGGCCGCGCCCTCGGCCGACGAGTCGGCCATGGCGGAGCCGGCGGCACCGGCCGCAGCGAGACCGGCGGTGGCCAGGACCAGGGCGGCCTTCTTGGCAGAGTTCATGGGAAGTGCACCTTCTGTTCGATGTTCTGCCCCGAAGCGGGGCTCACACCGAGCGAAACGGTTCTGAATCCCGGACGACACGGCCTCACACGCAATCAGACCTGTTCAGCTCAATAGTCGTAAGCACGCACGGTTTTCGGGCCGCCTTCTGCGATCCTTCCTCCCCTGCTACGGGAGGTCGGGGACCTCCGGCACGATCTCCACCGGCGTCAGGACCGGGCCGGCCGGCTCGACCGGTGCCGGAACCACGGGCACGGCAGGCTTGGCCGGGACAGCGGGCACCGCCGGGACTGCCGGCACCGCGGGGACTGCCGGCACAGCGGGCTTGGCGGGCACAGCGGGCTTGGCCGGCACGGCGGGCTTGGCCGGCACCGCCGGGACCGGAAGCGCCGGCTTGGAAACGGGTGCGGCCGGCTTGGAGACCGGAGCCACGGGCTTGGAGACGGGGATCTCCGGGATCGCGGGGATCGACGGGATCTCGGGGAGGGCGGGGACCGGCAGCGCCGGGATGTCCGGGATCGCCGGAAGGCTCGGCAGCGTCGGCAGCTTGATCGGCGGGAGCGTCACCCCGGGCAGGAGGTTCTGGAGGGACTTGAGGAGTCCGTCCAGGGTGGCGGTGATCCCCGCCAGGAGGTCGTCGAGCGGGCCGGCCGCGGCAGCGGCCTCGGCGCGGTGCTCGATCTGTTGCCGGGCGGCCGCCACCCGGTTCCGGACGGCGGCGGCCGTGTCACCGTCCGCGGCGCCCGCGGGGGCGGCCGCGCCGGAGAGTATGACGACGGCGAGGGCCGACGGGACGAGGACGCGGATGCGGGACGGCTTCGTGCGGTGCATGGCATTTCCTTACGGTGGTCGCACAGAGGCGGACCCGAGCGATCCGCCTCCTCACCCACCGTGCGAACACCTTCTACGGAGCGCAACAGGATCTTGAAGGGCCCGGCCGGCCCTGGGCGCTGCGTACGGGCTTCGCGCACGCGTCCGCAGAAGGCTCACCCGGGGTGGGGAAATCCCCGGCCACAACGGGCCGTTTGAGTGAAGCAGCGGAACCAACCCCCGGGAAGGCCAGTTGACCAGGGCGCTCCACTAGCGGGCACTCGTGCGACAAAAGGACCAATGATGCTCAAGAAGATCATGACTGCTGCCGCGGTCACCGCCGCCGCCGTCGGCGCGGGCGCTGCTGTTGCGGCCCCGGCCATGGCCATCGGCAACGACAACGGGATCAACACCGTCAACGGCAACGGCGCCTCGCAGATCTACGGCAACCAGAAGACCGAAGGCGCGATGAGCCCGCAGCTCGGCCTGGTCCAGGGCACCCTGAACAAGCCCTGCATCGGCCTGCCGGTCAAGGTCAATGCCCAGTCGATCCTCGCGGCCCTCAACGTCGGCGTCCAGGACATCAACGTCCTCTCCAACCCGATGAACCAGCAGTGCACCGAGAACTCCACCCAGGCCAAGGGCGACGAGCCGCTCTCCCACATCCTGGACAACATCCCGGTCCTGTCGGGCAACGGCTCCATCGGCAGCTGATTCCCGCTCCCCTGCTTTCCGCGGTTCGGGCCCCCTGTGCCCGTGGAGCGATGTGACGAGGGCCCCGGCAGCGTCCAGCTGCCGGGGCCCTCGGGCGTACCGGGGGCGTCAGCCGGTCCAGAACTCCCACCACCGGGTGAGGATCAGCATCCCGATCACGCCGAGGTGCAGGGCGGGCGGGGCCCAGGCGAACTCCGTGAAGAAGGTCCGTACGGGGCCGGGCGCGGGCAGCGCGCCCGTACGGACGTTGTGGGCGGTGACCGCCCAGAACATCAGCAGGGTGGCCGCCCAGGTGAGGCAGCACCACAGGCAGAGCGCGTTGATCTCGTACAGGGACTGGACCATGAGCCAGCTGCAGAAGCCGACTCCGAAGAGCGTCCCGGCGTTGAGTCCCAGCCAGAACCAGCCGCGGTAGCGGGCGCCGGCCAGCAGGCCCGCGCCGACGCACACGACGGCCCCGAACGCGACGAGCCCCAGCAGGGGGTTGGGGAATCCGAAGGCCGCCGCCTGCTCGCTCTTCATGACGCTGCCGCAGGAGACCACCGGGTTCAGACTGCAGGCGGGCTTGAAGTCCGGGTCCTCCAGCAGGAGGAACTTGTCGAGGGTGATCACCCAGGAGGCCAGCACCCCGGCGGCCCCGGTGAGCGCCAGCAGCCAGGCCAACATCTTCGGGCCGGCCTCCGGTTCACCCTCGTGTCTGCTCCGGGGCAGCCCCTGCTGGCGGGGAAGGCCCACTGTTTTCGTTGCCATACGGGCCATGTTCCCCCTCTCCGACACAGACCTGGGCGAACCATGCTCATCCCTGGGCAAGTTGACCTGAAGGGGTGGCGGGAACCCCTGATGCTTCCCGGACGTTTTACCGAACCCCGGACGTGATGTCAGAGCCAGGGGCTACGTTGAGCTTCCGCGAAGTCACAAGCTGCGACGGCCTGGAGACCCACCTTGAGCGATCCGTACGAGACAACCGAGGCGCACCTCGAGCGACTCCTGGGCCGCGCCCTCAACTCCTTCGACCTGCCGGACCGGCTGGTCGAGCGCCTGGAAACGGCGCTCGCCCACAGCTCCTCCCTGCACACGACCCACCACAGTCCGGCGGCGGGCCTGTGGCGGGAGATCCACCGGCACACGTACCTGCTGTCCGACGGCGGTTCGGCGGGCCTGTGGGAGCTGGTGTACCGGTTGGTGGGCGACCGGACGATCCGGCACGAGGTCTTCGTGAGCAAGGCGGAGGCCTGCCTGGCTGTCGCCCGGTTGTTCGGCGAGGCCCCGGCGGAGGCGGCCTTCGACCCGGCGCTCGCCGCCGCCGAGGAGGAGCCGGACACCGATGTGGCAGACCTGAGCGCGCTGTTCGCGGCGAGCTCGCCGGCGCGGCGGCACCGGGAGTACGCGGTGGAGGAATCCGCCGACCACGCCCGCCGGGTGCTGCGGCGGGCGGAGAACCCGGACCGGCCGGGCGAGGAGACGGCGCTGCTGCTGCGGTCGGCGTATGCGCACCAGATCACGCAGGCGTTCGGGGCCCGGCCGTTCACGGCGGACGGGCGGGCCGCCGGATTCAACCTGTACGAGCACTCGTTCGTGCTGCTGGACGGGACCGAGCTCAGCCTGTGGGAGGTCGAGCACACGGCGACGCCGGACGGGCGGCACATGTGCGAGGTGTACGAGAGCGAGGCGGCCGCCCGCGGGGCGATGGAGCTGCGCGCGCGGGTGCGATGACGGGGCGAGACACCCCCTAGGTCGTGTCGTCAAAGTCCCGTCCGGGCGGCCGACGCCACTTTGACGACACTCCCTAGGGCAGGGCGGGCGCGGAGAGGCGGAGTGCCGCGGGCGGGTTCTCGGAAATGTGTACGGCCTCGGGGCGCAGGTCCGCGGGGGTCGGCATGGCGCTGCCCGGGAGCTGGACCGCGGCTGCGCCGTGGGCCAGGGCAGAGGCGAGGGCCTTGGGGCCGGTCCCGCCCGCGATGAGGAATCCGGCCAGGGAGGCGTCGCCGGCCCCGACGTCGCTGCGGACGGCGGTCACGGGGGCCGTGCCGTGGAAGATGCCCTCGGCGCTCACCAGGAGCTGCCCGTCGGCGCCGAGGGAGGCCAGCACTGCGCCCGCGCCCAGGGAGCGGAGCTCCTGGGCCGCCCGGGTCACCTCGCCGAGGGTGGCGAGCGGGCGGCCCACCGCCTGGGCGAGCTCCGTGGCGTTCGGCTTGACCAGGTCGGGGCGGGCCTGCAGGGCGGCCGTCAGCGCCGGGCCCGAGGTGTCGAGGGCGATGCGGGCGCCGGTCTCGCGCGCGCGGGCGACGAGGTCGGCGTACCACTCGGGCGGCAGTCCGCGCGGGAGGCTGCCGCAGGCCGCGATCCAGTCGGGGTGGCCCGCGGCCGTGCGGACGGTCTCCAGCAGGAGGGCGGATTCCTCCGCGGTGAGTTCGGGGCCGAGTGCGTTGATCTTGGTGAGGGTGCCGTCCCGTTCGACGAGCGTGATGTTGGAGCGGGTCTGCCCGGCGACCGTCACGGCCGTGACGTCCACGCCCTGCATGCCCAGCAGTTCGGCGATCAGCGCGCCCGGGGCGCCGCCGAGCGGGAGGACCGCCGTCGTGAAGACCCCGGCGGCGGCCACCGCCCGGGAGACGTTGACCCCCTTGCCCCCGGGGTCGACGCGGTCGCCGGTCGCGCGCAGCACCGCGCCGCGCTCCAGCGAGGGGACCTCGTACGTCCGGTCGAGGGAGGGGTTCGGGGTGACGGTCAGGATCATACGAGCACGACTTCCGTACCGGCGGCCTCGATGGCCGCCTGCTGGGCAGGGGCGAGCCCCTGGTCGGTGATCAGGAGGTCCACGTCCGCGAAGGAGCCGAAGCACGCGAAGTGCTCCCGGCCCGCCTTCGAGGAGTCGGCGAGCAGCACCACCCGGCGGGCGGCTGCCATCGCGGCCCGCTTGACGGCGGCTTCCGCGAGGTCGGGGGTGAAGAGGCCGTGCGCCGAGAAGCCGTTGGCGGCGAGGAAGACGACGTCGGCGCGGATCTCGGCGTAGGCGCGCAGGGCCCAGGCGTCGACGGCGGCCCGGGTGCGGTGGCGGACGCGGCCGCCGACGAGGTGGAGGTCGATGCCGGCGTGGTCGGCGAGCCGTGCGGCAACGGGAAGGGCGTGGGTGACCACGGTGAGCGCGGAGTCGACGGGGACGGCGGCGGCGAGGCGGGCGACGGTGCTGCCCGCGTCGAGGACGACGCTGCCGCCCTCGGGGAGTTCGGCGAGGGCGGCGGCCGCGATGCGGTCCTTCTCGTCGGCCCGGGTCGCCTCGCGTTCGGTGAGGTCCGGTTCGAAGTCGAGGCGGCCGGCCGGGATGGCCCCACCGTGCACGCGGCGGACCAGGCCGGCCCGGTCCAGGGCGTTCAGGTCGCGGCGTACGGTCTCGGCGGTGACCTGGAAGCGGTCGGCGAGGGAGAGGACGTCGATGCGGCCCGCCTCGCGGGCGAGGCGGAGGATCTCCTGCTGACGTTCCGGTGCGTACATGTGGATTCGCGTCCGTTTCTCCGGATTGCGCTCCACTGTACGCCGATATCGGACCAATCCAAAGCAAACGGGCATGTCCGCCAACAGAAGCGGACATGCCCGTGAGCGGTGGGGAGGGGCTACCCGACGGGGACGGCCTCGGAAGCGGGGGCCTGCGTACCGCCCTCGCGCTCCTCCATCGGGATCTGCTTGCGCGGCAGCACGAACATCACCGCGAAGATCACGACGAGCACGGCCACGACCCACCACAGCGCGCCGCGGAAGGCTTCGACGTACGGCGCGCCGAGGACCCGGTCGTCCTCGATCGACCCGAAGAAGACGACGGAGGTCAGCGCGAGGCCGAGCGCGTTCCCCATCTGGCCGGTGGTGTTGATCAGGCCGGAGGCCGAGCCGGCGTGCTCGCTCGGCACCTGGGACAGGATGGTGTCGTTCAGCGGGGCGACGATCAGGCCCATGCCGACGCCCATGACGACCAGCGGGGCGGCCATCTGCCAGGAGGCGATCCCCATGCCGTAGTGCTGCGACTCCCAGATGTAGAGGAGCAGGCCCGCGGCCATGGTCAGCGCGCCGGCCTGGAGCACCTTGCGGCCGAATCGCGGGACGAGCTTCTCCACCGAGAGGCCGGCGGCGACGGAGACGGCGATGGAGAAGGGGATGCCGGTGGTGCCAGCGCGCAGCGGGCTCCAGCCGAGGCCCATCTGCATGTAGAGGGTCCAGACGAGGAAGAAGATGCCGGTCGCCAGGCCGAAGGCCAGCTGGACCGCGATGCCTCCGGCGAAGCTCTTGACCTTGAAGAGGGAGAGCTCGACGAGCGGGGAGCCGTCCTTCTTGATCTTGTACTTCTCGTAGACGATGAAGGCGGCGAAGACCAGCGGCGAGGCGATCATGCTGACGAAGCCCCACAGCGGCCAGTCGTTCTCCCGGCCCTGGGTGAGCGGGAAGATCAGCATGACCAGGGCGAGGGTGGCGAGGACCACGCCGACCATGTCGAGGCGCAGGGCCTTGGGGGCCTTGGACTCCGAGATGAACTTGCGGCCCAGGATCACGGCCGCGATACCGACGGGCAGGTTGATCAGGAAGATCGTGCGCCATTCGAGGCCGAAGAGGTTCCACTCGGTGAGCAGCGCGCCGAGCATCGGACCCGAGACCGCGCCGAGGCCGACGATCGCGCCGAACATGCCGAAGACCTTGCCGCGCTCGTGCGGCGGGAAGGTGACGTGGATGATGGCCAGGACCTGCGGCACCATCATGGCCGCCATGCCGCCCTGGAGAAGGCGGGAGGCGACGAGCATGGCGGGGTCGGCCGCGATGCCGCACAGGAGCGATGCGGCGGTGAAGCCGGCGACGCCGACGAGGAAGAGGCGCTTGCGCCCGTAGATGTCCCCGAGACGGCCGCCCGTGATCAGACCGGCGGCGAAGGCCAGCGCGTAGCCGGCGGTGATCCACTGGATCGCGCTGGTGGAGGCGCCGAAGTCCTGGCGCATGCTGGGTATCGCGATGTTGACGATCGTGACGTCGACCAGGTCCATGAAGGACGCGGTCATCACGATGGCTAGCGCCAGCCAGCGGCGGCGATCGGCGGGCGAGGTGGTCTCGGAGGTCATGGAAGAGAACTTAGACGGGATCTAGGTCAGATGGTGTCCTATTTCCCATGGCAATGTGGATCGTATGACCGACACCCCGGCGCGGCTGCTGACCCTGCTCTCCCTGCTCCAGACACCCCGCGAATGGCCCGGGAGCGAGCTCGCGGAGCGGCTGCGGGTGAGCCCGCGCACGATCCGGCGCGACATCGAGCGGCTGCGGGAGCTGGGGTACCCGGTGGAGGCCTCGCTGGGCGCGGAGGGCGGGTACCGGCTGGTCGCCGGGGCCGCGATGCCTCCGCTGCTGCTGGACGACGAGGAGGCGGTGGCGATCGCGGTGGGGCTGCGGGCGGGCGCCGGGCACGCGATCGAGGGGGTCGAGGAGGCGTCCGTACGGGCCCTCGCGAAGCTGGAACAGGTCCTGCCGGGGCGGCTGCGGCGAAGGGTGGGCGCCCTGCAGTCGGCCACGGTCGCGGTGACCCGCGGGGACGGTCCCAGCATCGACCCGCGCACGCTGACCACGATCGCGGCCGCGGTGGCGGGGCCCGAGCGGCTGCGGTTCGCGTACCGGGCGCGGGACGGGGCGGACTCCCGGCGGCTGGTGGAGCCGTACCGGCTGGTGAGTACGGGGAACCGGTGGTACCTGGTGGCGTACGACGTGGACCGGGGGGACTGGCGGACCTTCCGGGTGGACCGGGTGGCGGAGCCGTTCGCGACGGGCGCCCGCTTCGCGCCGCGGGAGATGCCGATGGACGCGGCGGAGTTCGTCCGGCGCGGGCTGCGGGGCGGGGAGACGTACGCGGTGGACGTGTCGTTCGCGGCCCCGGCCGAGGTGCTGCCGGGGTGGCTGCGCCAGCACGCCGAGCCCGTGGGCGGGGGGTGCCGGGTCCGGTTCTCCAGCGGGGACTCCCCGGAGTGGGTCGCGGCCCGGCTGGCGCTGACCGCGGCGCCCTTCACGGTGCACACCCCGGACTTCCTGGCCGAGGCGGCCCGCGCGCTGGCGGCCCGGCTCACCGCGGCCGCGCCCCCGCAGGGGTGAGCGCGGGCGAAGGGGAGCCCCCGGCGCCTGGGGGGGTAGGCACCGGGGGCTCGTTCGGGGGGCGGGCCGGGTCAGGCCACCGCGTCGAAGCCCGTGTCGCGGGCCATCCGCTTCAGCTCCAGCAGGGCGTGCTTCTCGATCTGGCGGATCCGCTCGCGGGTCAGGCCGTGCTGCTTGCCGACTTCGGTCAGGGTCCGCTCGCGACCGTCGTCGATGCCGTACCGCATCTTGATGATCGAGGCCGTGCGCTGGTCCAGCTTGCCCAGCAGGTCCTCCAGCTCCTCGCTGCGCAGGAGGGACAGGACGGACTGCTCCGGGGAGATCGCGGAGGTGTCCTCCAGGAGGTCGCCGAACTGGGTCTCACCCTCGTCGTCCACGGACATGTTCAGGCTGACCGGGTCGCGCGCCCAGTCCAGTACGTCGCCCACGCGCTTCTCCGTCGAGTCCAGCTCGGCGGCGATCTCGGCGTGCTCCGGGTCCCGGCCGTTCTCGCGGTTGAACTCACGCTGGACGCGGCGGATCCGGCCGAGCTCCTCGACCAGGTGGACGGGGAGGCGGATGGTGCGGGACTGGTCGGCGATGGAGCGGGTGATGGCCTGGCGGATCCACCACGTGGCGTACGTGGAGAACTTGAAGCCCTTGGCGTAGTCGAACTTCTCGACGGCGCGCACCAGGCCGGCGTTGCCTTCCTGGACCAGGTCGAGCAGGGGCAGGCCGCTGCGCGGGTAGCGGCGGGCGACGGCGACGACGAGGCGCAGGTTGGAGCGGATGAAGATCTCCTTGGCGCGCTCCCCCTCGGCGGCCAGCGCTTCCAGCTCCTCGCGGGCCGGGGTCTCGCCCTCGCGCTCCATCTCGCCGTCGAGGATCTGCTGGGCGTACACGCCCGCCTCGATGATCTGCGAGAGCTCCACTTCCTTGGCAGCGTCGAGCAGCGGGGTACGCGCGATCTCGTCCAGGTACATGCCCACCAGGTCGCGGTCGGCGATCTCCCCGCCCACAGCGCGGGCGCTGCTCCTGGACTGACGACGGGCGACGGCGCGGGTTGCCATGCGTGCTCCCTTGCAATGAGTTAGGTCGCGGTGCGGCTGCTGGGACGCGGCTCCGCGTCCCTGGACACTCTCCCGAGTGCCCGCTTCCGAAGGAAACAACGACTGGAATCGGGACAGAATTCCCACACCGGTCCCTCTTTTTGGAGATCTTGCAGTATGCTGCCCCGCCGCCGCGCCCGCGTGACCGTCGTCACACTCGGCGGCCACGTGCCGCGGCTGCACGCTCCACCCCTGAAGACGACCCCTGCCCGCTTCCGGTTGCCCGGACAACCAACCCATTCCCATCCGAACCCGCACACGACTGACCCCCGTGTCGTTCAATTTCGAACGACACGGGGGTCATCAGTCATTCCGGGGGTCTCCCGAGGCGCGTCAGTGGGCGATCACCGGGATCTTCACGTCGGCGTCCGCACCCACCCCGTCACCGGAGGCGACCGGACCGCCGGCGCCCGGCCGGCCCGTGTTGATCAGCGTCAGGGCGATGGCCGAGCTGGCGACGAGGATGCCGACCGCCCACCAGATGGCGGAGGAGTAGCCCTCCACCATCGCCTGGGCCTGGATCAGCTTCGCCGCCGGGCCGCCCGCGGCGACCGCTGCCGCGTGGTCGGTCAGGTACGCGGTCGTCGCCGAGGCGGCGATCGTGTTCAGCAGCGCGGTGCCGATGGCGCCGCCCACCTGCTGCGAGGTGTTGACCATGGCGGAGGCGACACCGGCGTCGGCCGGGTTCACCCCGTGCGTGGCCAGCGACATGGCCGGCATGAAGGCCGTACCCATGCCCAGGCCCAGCAGCAGCTGCGCCGGCAGGATCAGCGCCGGGTACGAGGACCCGACCTCGAGCTGGGTCAGCAGCAGCATGCCGGTGGCGGCGAGCAGGAAGCCCGGGCCCATCAGCAGCCGGGGCGGGACCCGGGTCATCAGACGGGCGCCGATCTGGGTGGAGCCCGTGATCATGCCCGCGATCATCGGAAGGAAGGCGAAGCCGGTCTTGACGGGCGAGAAGCCCTTCACGACCTGCAGGTAGTAGGTGAGGAAGAGGAACAGGCCGAACATCGCGATGACGGCCAGGCCGAGCGAGAGGTAGACACCGCCGCGGTTGCGCTCCAGCAGGACGCGCAGCGGCAGCAGCGGGGACTTCACGCGGGACTCGACGAACACGAAGGCGGCGAGCAGCACCGCCGAGGCGACGAACATCGTCACGGTGAGGGCGTCCGACCAGCCGGCCGACTCGGCGCGGGTGAAGCCGTAGACCAGCGCGACGAGGCCGGTGGTCGACAGGATCACGCCGGGGATGTCGAGCGGCGCGCGGTTGTGGCCGCCGGCGGGCTCACGGATGATCATCCACGCACCCACGGCCGCGACGATCGCGAACGGGATGTTGACGAAGAAGGTCCAGCGCCAGTTCAGGTACTCGGTGAGGAAGCCGCCGAGGATCAGGCCGACGGCGCCGCCGCCGCCGGCGATCGCACCGTAGATGCCGAAGGCCTTGGCTCGCTCCTTGGCGTCGGTGAACATGACGGCCAGCAGGGAGAGCGCGGCCGGGGCCAGCAGTGCGCCGAAGGCGCCCTGGAGGGCGCGGGCGCCCAGCATCATCGCCTCGCCGTTGGCGGCGCCGCCGAGCGCGGAGGCCAGGGCGAAGCCGATGAGGCCGACGATGAAGGCGTTCTTACGGCCCCACTTGTCGGCGATGCGGCCGCCGAAGAGCAGCAGTCCGCCGAAGGCCAGCGCGTACGCGGTGATGACCCACTGGCGGTTGCCGTCGGAGATGCCGAGGTCGGTCTGGGCGGACGGGAGGGCGATGTTCACGATCGTCGCGTCGAGGACGACCATCAGCTGGGCCAGGGCTATGAAGACGAGTGCCTTCCAGCGACTGGGATCGGCAGCCAGCGGCGCGGACGCGGCTGTTTTTGACATGGGAGTACCCACTTACTGTGCGGAATGACTGAAATATGATCTTTAAAACTGTTTGAGACGGGTTTACGACGCTAGCGGGCGCGACCCTGGGCGTCACATGGTTTTCTGCCTCAGGTCCTCGAGCGTGGCCGCCTCACCCGGCAGTTCGGAGCGGGCCGGCGCCCGCAACCCGTCCAGGAACAGCTGGAGATGACGGTGGACGAACCCGTCGACCGCCATGCACGAGATGCCCGGCAGCGGCCGGCTGAGCTGGGAGAGGGCGACCATCAGGTCGCCGACGCCGATGTCCGTGCGAACCAGCCCGGCTTCCTGGCCCGCGGCGACGAGGGTCTCGACGGCTGCCGCCAAGGCCTCGCGGGCCGCGATGAGTTCGGGGTGCTCGCCGTCGAAGTCCCCGGCGAGCATGGGGCACAGGGCGCCGATCCGCTCGTCCGCCGCGGCGTGCGTGAAGCGGCACAGCGCGGCGAAGGCGTCGGGCTCGTCGGCGAGGGAGTCCTCGGCCCGGACGGTCACCCGGTCCATCACGAACAGCACGACGTGGTGGACGAGGGCCGCCCGGTCGGGGAAGTGCCGGTAGAGGGTCGCGTTGCCGACGCCCGCCCGGCGGGCGATCTCGTCGAAGGGCGCCCCCGAGCCCTGCTCCACCAGTACCTCGCGCGCCGCCACCAGGATCCGCTCGCGGTTGCGCACGGCGTCCGCGCGCGGCCGCGGGACCGGGGTGGGAGCCGCGGCCGACGACTCCGCCGGGTCCGCGGACGGATCCGCCGGCAGATCCACGGCCGCCGCCGGGGTGGACAGGACCGCCGCCGGGGTGGTGGGGCGCTTCATGCGAGGCCTCCCTGGGCCTGGGTCTCGTACCGCCCCCCAAACGGGGAGTCGGTCCCCGCTTTGCGGGACTCACGTACAAACGGGGATTGCGTCCCCGGTTATTTCACTCTCTTGTGTGACCTGGCTCACATCGCGGTTGCCGTTCGGACGTACCCGGCGCGCGGGCGCGCCGCAGCCGACGGAGGGTGATCGCACAGAGCGCAGTCCGGACCCGGCCGGCTGCCGCGGACCCGAAGGCGATCTCCATGCCGCAGACCCGCCACCGGATACGCGGACCACGCCGCGCCGGCGCGTACATCGGCCTCACCGTGCTGGCCCTCGGGATCACCGCCACCGCCAGCACCGGGATATCCGGCCGCAGCCACTCCGCGGCCGGGCCCGTGGCCACGAGCGCCGAATCGGCGCTGGCACCCTGCCGGATCACCGGCGCGATGGGCGTCCAGATGTCCGAGGGGCTGCCGACCCCGCCCGGGTACTCCCGCTCGACCGGCGAGATCCGCGCGCTGAACCTGATGATCGACTTCCCGGACGCCAAGGGCGAGGGCACCGCGCTGGACCGCATGTCGGAGTTCTTCCCCCAGACCTCCGACTGGTTCCGCACCAGCTCCTACGGCCGGCTCACGTACCGGGCCGAGGCGCCGATAAGGACCTGGCTGCGGATGCCGATGCCGTTCGCCGCGTACGGGATCGAGCGCGGATCCGCGTACGAGCCCGGCTACCGGCAGCTCGTCGAGCACATCGCGAAGGCCGCCGACGCCGAGGTGGACTTCAGCCGCTACGACCTGGTCAACGTCCTCGTCACGCCGAACGCCGGACCGTCCGCCCTGGACACCGTGCTCTCGGTGACCTTCTCCGGCAACGCCGAGGCCCCGATGGCCGACGGCGTACCGCTCGCGAACACGTCCTTCGTCTACAGCCGCCAGGACGACGGCTCGGGCACGTACCGGGAGACCGGATACCGGGTGCTCCCGCACGAGAACGGGCACGTCTTCGGGCTGCCCGACCTCTACACCGCCGACGGCGGGGGCACGGTCGGGCACTGGGACATCATGAGCGAGGACTGGGGAGCCAACAACGACCTGCTGGGCTGGCACAAGTGGAAGCTGGGCTGGCTGGACAGCTCACAGATCAGCTGCGCCGCGAGATCCGGCGTCAGCGACCACACCCTGACCCCGCTGGCCGTCGAGGGTGGCACCAAGCTGGCCTTCGTACCGCTGTCGGAGACCGCCGGGTACGCGGTGGAGGTGCGCACCCGGGCCGGGAACGACGAGGCCGTCTGCAAGCCCGGAGTACTGATCTACAAGGTGGACTCCCAGGTGGACACCGGGCGCGGGCCCGTCACCGTCTCCGACAGCGCGATCGGCAGCGGCGGCTGCACCCGGCGGCCCAACGTGCACGGGGAGCTGTCGGACGCGCCGTTCCGGCCGGGCGAGACCTTCACCGACGACCAGGCCGGCGTCAGCATCTCGGTGGTGGGCGAGCTGCGCGACGGGAGCTTCCAGGTCCGGATCACCCGCCCCTGAGACCGCGCGGCCGGGAGACGCCGAGACACGAGACGCCGAGACGCCGAGATCACGAGATCACGAGATCACGAGACCGAGGAGAGACAGGATGACGACCGGTACCCCCGAGGAGCGGCTCGCCGCGGCCGGGTTCACGCTCCCGAAGACCCTCGCCCCGCTGGGCGCGTACGTGCCCGCCCTGGTCAACGGGCACCACGTGTACACCTCCGGCCAGCTCCCGATGATCGACGGCGCGCTGCCCCTGACCGGGAAGGTCGGGGCCGAGGTCTCGGAGGAGGAAGCCAAAGGGCTGGCCCGGCAGTGCGCGCTGAACGCGCTCGCCGCGATCGCCTCGGTGGCCGGCGACCTGTCCGCCGTCAAACGGGTGGTCAAGGTGGTCGGTTTCGTCGCGAGTGATCCGCGGTTCACCGGCCAGCCGGGCGTGGTCAACGGGGCCAGCGAGCTGTTCGGCACCGCCTTCGGCGACGCGGGCATCCACGTGCGCAGCGCGGTGGGCGTGGCGGTGCTGCCGCTCGACGCGCCGGTCGAGGTGGAGGTCGTCGTGGAGCTGCACACCCCGATGGGCGTCTGAGGATCACCGGGCCGGGGACCGCGGCGCCGCGGCTCCGCCGGCGCGGTACTCCTCCCAGGTCCACAGGAGCTGGCGGCGGGCCAGGACGCCGACGGCGTGGCGCCGGTACGCGGCGGTGCCGCGTACGTCGTCGATGGGATTGCAGGCGGCGGCCGCGAGATCCCCGAACTGCTTGGCGATCGACGGGGTGATGACCTTGCGGGACTCCCAGAACCCGTCCTCGTCGAGGGCCGCGGCCAGGAACTCCTCGGCCGTCTTCGCCCGGACCGGCGTGGGCGCCGCCGAGCCGATGCCCGTACGGACGCTCCGGGTCCGCGGGTGCAGGGCCAGGCCGAAGGCGCAGACGGCGATGACCATGGCGTTTCGGGTGCCGACCTTGGAGAACTGCTGGGGTCCGTCGGCCACGGAGACGTGCACGGTCTTGATCAGCTCGTCGGGGGCGAGGGCGTTGCGCTTGACCCCGGTGTAGAACGCGTCGATCGGGATCAGCCGCGAGCCCCGTACGGACTCCACCTCCACCTGCGCGCCGGCGGCGAGCAGCGCCGGGTGCGCGTCACCGGCCGGGGATGCCGTACCGAGGTTGCCGCCGACGCTGCCGCGGTTGCGGATCTGCGGGGAGGCGACGGTGTGCGACGCGAGGGCCAGGCCCGGGAGCCGCGCCCGCAGGTGCTCCATGATCTGCGTGTACGGGACGGACGCGCCCAGCCGTACGACGTCTTCGCCGATCTCCCATTCCCGCAGCAGAGCGATGCGGTTCAGATCCAGGAGGTACTCCGGCCGACGGTGGTCGAAGTTGATCTCGACCATCACGTCGGTGCCGCCGGCGATGGGCACGGCGGCGGGGTGCTCGGCCTTGGCGGCGAGCGCCTCCTCCCAGCCGGCGGGGCGAAGGAATTCCATGGGTGACCCATGGACCGGGGCGTTCGACCTCAAACCGAATCAGGCCGAATTCCCCGGGTCATCGGCCTGCCGCGGGAACAGGTTGATGTTGTTGAAGTCCCGACCCGACAGGAGCTCGACGCGCGAGGAGCGGAATGGCGGGCGGGGGCAGTTCGGGGGTCGGGCTGCGCAGTGCGCACCCAACGTGTCCTCGGTGGGCGGGAGTTCGGCTCAGAAG
Organism: Streptomyces sp. NPDC059355; assembly: GCF_042752335.1. Classification (NCBI taxonomy): domain Bacteria; kingdom Bacillati; phylum Actinomycetota; class Actinomycetes; order Kitasatosporales; family Streptomycetaceae; genus Streptomyces; species Streptomyces sp. NPDC059355. The sequence goes on from NZ_JBHYXN010000072.1 coordinate 16,811, forward strand.
GTGCCGAACGCCCCCACGAACGAACCCTTCGGGGTCGAAGGGCGGCGTGCGGCGCACGGGCGGAGCCGTGGCCCTGGCGCGCCCGCGGCGACCGCCGATACGGAGGCGACCTGGCACCAGGCGATCCGCTAGGCTGTCAGCGGTCACGCCTTCGTAGCTCAGGGGATAGAGCACGGCTCTCCTAAAGCCGGTGTCGCAGGTTCGAATCCTGCCGAGGGCACAGCGGAAAGGGCACCCACCGAAATCGGTGGGTGCCCTTTCGTGTGGGGCGCGTCAGGCGACCCGGTCGGCGTAGAAGATGACGTTGCTGGTGTGGTGGCCGTGCTTGGTCTCGCCGCCGCAGGTGGGCGGGCGGGGCTCGGGGCGCCGGGTCTCGCCGTAGACCTTGCCGGTCGGGAAGTCCTTCTTGTCGACGTCCTCGAACTCGCGGATCCTGAACTTGGCTGTCCTGCCGTCCTCGCGCGGGACCCCGATCAGGTCGCCGAGCCCGATCTTCTTGACGTCCTTCATCAGCGCCGGGCTGTGCCTGGTGTCGAAGTGGGCGACGAGGACGGAGACGCCCCGCTCGCCCGGGGTCGCGCCCCCGGTCCACCAGCCGGGGTTGTCCGCGTCCGTGTCGGCGTCGGGGACGCCGAGCTCGCCGGTGGCGGTGTCCACCTCGAGGTCGACCATCCTCTTCGCGTCCACGCCCGCCGCGTCGATCTTCATGCCGGTCGGCTTCGACGGGGGAAGGCCGTGGCCGTGTCGGCGGCCACGGGGGCCGCCGCCGACGCGTTGCCGACCTTGGGGTCCGGCAGGAGCTCGGCGCCGCGGGTACCGCAGGCGGCCAGGGCGCCCGTGACGGACAGCGTCAGGGGCGCCGTCACGATCACGCGGCGCGTGCGGGGCATGAGGGTGCCGAACGGTGTTCCCCTCGGTGTGGTGTGCGGTGCGGCCTGGCGGCAAACCCGACATCACGAGGGTCATGCTCTGGCAATCCGTCGGTAATGTAATGGTTGTCCGGATACTGGGGTGCGGCCTCATGAAGGACCAAAGTCCCTGGTGAGGGCGTGCGACGCCACACGAAAGCCCTCCCGGCCGGGGCCGGGAGGGCTTTCGATGAGACGCGTGCGCTTGGATCTCGGGATCAGCTCAGGCCTCTGCTGCGCTCGCCGATGCGGTCACCCTGCGGGGTGCCGGCCCGCTTCAGGGCCGCCTTCGTGTGCGCTCCGCCCTTGACCTTGCTCCGCACGAGACCGTCGAAGCCGTGGCCTGCCGGGCTCGGCGGCCGATCCGGCTCCTGGGCCCGGAAGGCCTGTCGGAAATCCTGCCTCTGCTGCTCTTTGCTCATCCCGTCGTCAACTCCCTCGGGAAGCACCCAATCGGACTATTGGGATGGTATGCAGATATGCGGAGCAACGCACCCGGAACGACCGTAAAAACTCCCGATCAAGGGCGCGGCGGAGCCGGCCGCTCCAGCGGTCCCGCCAGCCACCGGGTCAGCTCCTCCGGGCACGGCGTCCCCCGCGGAAGCTGGTACTTCGCCGCCACCCGGTACACCCCGGGCCCCGGCGCCAGCAGCTCCGTCCACACGTCGCCCGCCGTGTCCGGGGCCGCCTTGAACAGACACCCCGCCGTGTTCGCGTACTCCTTCGCCAGCGTGCCCGAGCCGCCGCCACCCCCGCCGCGCGCCTTCGACGCGAACGTCTCCTGCGGCGGCGGCACCGGCTTGCCGGCCCCGTCCACCAGCCCCAGCCACGGCGAGTGCGGAATCCGTACGAGCACCCGCCCGGCCGCCTTCACGTCCACGACCAGCTGGTCCGCGCCCGCCCGCACCACCGTGGCCGGCCCGGACACCAGGTCCGTCGGCCGGTCGACCTCGAACAGCCGCCAGTTCCGGTCGCCCCACACCTGCCGGAGGTACGGGAGCCCCTCGCTCACCAGCTTCGCCTCGTCCTCGCCGCCCGAATCGGGTTTGTCGGCCGGCAGCACCACGTAGTGCACGGCCCAGCGGTCCAGCCACTCCCGGTAGCTCGCCGCCGTGAGGGTGTCGTCGTAGAAGAGCGGGTTCCGCTCCAGGTCCGCCTGCCGGTTCCAGCCGCGCGCGAGGTTCACGTACGCGGGGAAGGCGGAGGACTCGCGGTGGCTGCTGGCCGGGACCACCTCGACCCGGCCGCGCTCGGCGCCCGCCTTCTTCAGCTGGTCGACCAGCGGGGCCAGCTCCCGGTTCCAGGCGGCCACCGGGGTGGTCCGGACGATGTCCGTGATGCTGTTCGCGGTGATCCAGACGTTGACCCCGATGAAGGCGAACAGCACCGCGTACCAGTGCCGGCTGCGCGGGACCGCGTACGGGAGGGCCGCGAGCAGCACGGCCCCGCCGAACAGCATGACCAGCCGGGTGACGTTCGAGCCGACCTGCGAGTCGATCGCCCAGGTCAGCAGCACCCCGAAGGCGTAGACGGCGGAGGCGGTCCGGACCGTCTTCCACCGCTTCGGTACGAGGAACAGGACCGCCAGCCCGAGGAGGAACGGCGGCGCGGCCGAGCCCAGCTTCATCGGCTGCGTCCCGGAGAACGGGAACAGCCAGGCCGACAGCCCGACGACCGCCACCGGGGCCAGGCCCAGCGCGTACGCCCCCGGGCGCCGCCCGCTCAGGAACAGCGCGGCCGCGATCACCCCGAGGAAGAGCCCGGCGACCGGGCTGGAGGCGGTGGCGAGCCCGGCCAGCGGGGCCGCCGCGGCCGCCTTGGCCCAGCGCCGCTCCGCCCACTTGCGGGGCCAGCAGAAGACGACAGCGACGGCGCCGAGCGCGAACATCGCGCCGAGCCCGAAGGTGACCCGGCCGGACAGGGCGTTGCAGAGCAGCCCGTACACCCCGGCCAGGGCCGGCCACAGCGGCTCGCGGACGCTGCCCCGGCAGCGGGTCAGGATCAGCGCGAGCAGCCCGGCCGAGACCGTACCGGCGACCATCATCGTGGTCCGCACGCCGATCATGTACATCACGTACGGGGACACCACGCTGTACGAGACCGGGTGCATGCCGCCGTACCAGGCGAGGTTGTACGCCGAGTCGGGATGGCGGCCGACGAACTCCGCCCAGGCGTCCTGGGCGGCGAGGTCGCCGCCGCTGTTGGCGAAGCTGAAGAACCAGATGACGTGCAGGAGGGCGGCCACCGCGGTGGCGACGAGCACGGGGTGGCGGCGGAGCAGGCCGAGGGAGCGGGAGACCGGGGAGGCCCCTATGCCGCCGGGCGCGGCTTCGGACAGGTCGCCGACGCCGGACGCCCCGGATCCGCCGGCGGCCGCCGGTGCACCCCGGTCGCCCTGGCTCTGCTGCTCAGCGGTGGTCACTGCACTACTCCCCGGATGGCCCGGACTCCCCGGGTTCACCGGAGCATCGATCGAACTTCTGCGTACCGTTCCCGGGTCGCTAGACGCGCGGCGGCGCCCCGGGGTTGCCCGGGGCGCCGGAATCACGCGGTATCGCGGGGGCGATCAGCCGACACGGGTCAGTTTGCTGCCGATGCCCGGCGCGGCCAGGTCGCTCTGCAGCGCCACCGGCACCTTCACCTGGCTGGCCCCTTCGCCGACGGTCAGCACGCCGATCTCGGTGCCCGCCTTCGCGGTCTGCGGCAGCTTGCCGTCCCCGGCGGTGAGCTTGACGTTGACGGTGAGCGACGGCCAGCCGACCGCCTCCACGTCGGCGGTGGCGACGACCGGGGTGTGGCCGCCGAGGCCGTCGTCCACGTACCCGACGACATCGCCCTTCTTCGCGACGGGCGCGTTCACCAGCATCTTCTGCGTGGCCAGCATGACCTGCTTGCTCGCCGCGATCGCCGTGTCGAGGATCGGGACGCCGTACTGGCCGAGCACCGCGCCGACGATCAGCTGTTTGGTGTTGCCGACCTGCTTCTCGGCGGCGAAGAGCAGGTTGCCTCCGGCCTTGGTGGTGGAGCCGGTCTTGATGCCGAGCGCACCGTTGCCCGGGATGAGGGTGTTGTAGTTGCGCCACTTCTTGCCGTACTGGTCGGTCCATTCCGGCAGCTTGGTGATCGCGACGAGCTCCGGCATCTCCACGACCTTGAGACCGAGCTTGACCTGGTCCTCGGCGGTGCTGACCGTCGTCGCGTCCAGACCCGAGGGGTCCGTGTACGTGGTGTTGGTCATGCCGAGTTCCTTGGCGGCCTCGTTCATCTTCTTGACGAACGCCTCCTGGTCGCCGCCGGAGTCCCAGCGCGCGAGCAGCCGCGCGACGTTGTTGGCCGAAGGGATCATGATCGCGGCGAGGGCGTCGTACTCATTGATCTTGTCGCCCGCCTTGAGCGTGCCGACCGTGGACTCGCCCTCGGAGCTCTTGGCGCCGTCGTCGACCGCCGTCTTGTCGATGTCGATCAGCGGACCCTTCTCCCCCTTCTTGAGGGGGTGGTTCTTCAGGATCACGTACGCCGTCATGGTCTTCGCGACGCTGCCGATGGCGACCGGCTTCTGCTCGCCGAAACTGCCGACGGCGCCGAGGCCTGCGGCGGCCATGTAGCCCTGGCCCTCCTTCGGCCAGGGCAGGACCGGGTTGCCGCCGTCGAAGGTGTACGAGGACTTCGCGGTCATCGTGAGCTTCGGCTCGGGCATGGGGCGCACGAGCTGGACGACGGCCAGGACGATCGCGAGGAGCGCGACGAGCGGGGCGTAGATCTTGAACCGCCGGACGGTCGTGCGGATCGGGCTCGGCGGCGGAGGCGGGTTGTTGGTGAGGTCCGCGAGCATGTCGAGCGGCGGCTTGGGCGGCAGCGGCTGCTGAGTGGTCCGCTCGCTCCGCTCGGGTACGGGTACGGGTACGACGGCCGGCGCCGCGGGCGCGGGCTTCGCCGGAGCCGGGGCGGAACCCACAGGCGCCGGCTTCGCCGGAGCCGGGGAGGATCCCGCGGGCGCGGGCTTCGCCGGGGCCGGGGCGTCGTCCTTGCGCAGCGGCACGAACGTGCTGGCCCGCTCCCCGCCGACCGCCTTCGGCGGCACGGGCCGGGAGGCCGCGGGCTTCTCCGCGGCCGGGGCGGAGGCCTTGGCATCCGGCTTCACGGCACGGAACACGGCGGTGCGCTCGCTGTCCGCGGCCTCGTCGGAACCCTTGCCCGCGCCAGGGGCCCCGGAATCCACCTTCGGGGCCCGGAAGACGGCGGTGCGCTCACTGTCGTCCGCCGACGGCTTCGCGGCAGCCGGCTTCTCCGGACCGGAGGCCGAACCGGAATCCGCAGGCTTGGGCGCCGGAGCCGAACCCGGCTTCACGGTGCGGAAGACGGCGGTGCGGCCGCTGTCGTCCGCGGACGGCTTGGCCGAGGTCTCGGCAGCGGCCGTCCTGTCCGCGGCGGATGCCGAACCGGAATCAGGTCGAGTGGTTTCGGACGGCTTGGCGGCGGAAGCCGGATCCGGCTTGCCGGACGGGACATCGGCGGCAGCCGGAGCGGTGGCGGAATCCGCGGTCGAGGTGTCGGAGGGGGCGGAATCGGAATCCGCGGCCGGGGTCCGCTCGGCCTTGGCCGGCTTCGCGGCGGCGGACGCCGGGGCATCCGTACGGCTCTCCGGGCGCACGGCCCGGAAGACCGCGGTGCGCTCGCTGTCGTGCGCCGACGGTGCGGGCGAAGCCTCGGCGGCGGCGTCCGTGTCGCCCTCGGCGGAGGTCGGAGCCGGGCCCGGCTCCGGAGTGACGGCCGGGGCCTCGGCCGGGGCATCCGTATCCGCCTTGGCCGAATCCGCGGCCGTGTCCACCCGTCCGGAGGACTCGGTCCCGGCCTCGTCCTCGTCCTCGGGCTCGGCCTCCGCCGCCGCCTCGGCCTCGGCCTCGGTCCCGTCTTCGGTCGTGGCCACCCACGCCGCCACCGCGTCGCGCAGCGGATCCCGGTCCTCGCCGGAGGCAGCGGCGGAGGTCCCGGACTCGGGTTCCCGCGGCCGGAACACCGACAGCCTCGGGTCACGCTCCGCGGAGGACATCGCCGCCCCCGGCGCTCCTTCATCAACCGACTTGTCGGGGGACTCGCCCGCCACCAGTTCCTCCTCGATCGCCACCACGTTCGGCTGTCCGAATGTCTAACAGTGTCCCGTCTAGGGGGCATCGCCCCCGTGCTAGACGAGAACGACATACTTGCCGGTTCCCCCACAAAGCGACCACGCGCTCTCGACAGATGAATGTGAGAGGCGTCACCCTGTCACTCATCCACGCGGGGAGGCATGGATGGGCAGGAGCCGCAGAACAATTCCGGAGGAGCTTCTACTGCTCGCTTTGGACCCGACCACGGGTACCACGGCGCAGCCGCAGTCGCTCGACCTCGGCCTGGCCGGGGCACAGCTAGTAGAGCTGGCTCTGGCAGGACGGATAGCCCCTGACGGGGATCGTATCGCCGTGGTGATGCCACGGCCGACAGGAGATCCGACTCTGGACTCCGCACTGGAACTGCTGCGCAGGCGCGGCAGCCCGGTACGGGCCGTCCACTGGATCGGTGGACCCCGGCTGGGGCTCCGCCAGATTTACCTCGCTCATCTGGAGCGTTGCGGCATGGTGCATGCCGTCGCGGGCCAGATGTGCGGAGTGCTGCCGACGACTCGCTACCAGGCGACCGACACGGCGATCAGCCGGGAGATCCGTGCCCGGCTCGACAGTGCGATCCGCACCGGTGTACCGCCGGACCCGCGGACCGCGGCGCTCGCCGCTCTGGCCCACGCGGTCGGACTCGGCAAGCACCTGTACCCCGGCAACGAGGGGCGGTCGTCCAGGTCCCGGCTGCGGGATCTGATCCGGCACGACCCGATGGGCGGTCTCGTGGCGCACGCCGTCATGGACGTCCAGAACGGTGTGGCTGCGCAGCCGCGCCGCGACCGCGCACCGGCGGCCCCGCCGCCCGCCCGGGCCACGGCGAACGGCGTTCCGCTGCAGGCGCGCCGGACGGGCGCGATGGCCCGCGCCGGTGTGGCCGCGCACTGATCAGATCCGTCAGATCCACCGGACCGAAGGAATTTCGGATCCACGGCTTTACCGATTCACCGCTCCACCGAACCGCCATCGCCGCAACCGGTGTCCCCGATGACCCGGTTCGGGAGCCGCCAGCGCGCGGGACGGCGGGGCCGGTCCC